>JAADEC010000034.1 GCA_013153595.1 Thermococci archaeon
GGCTGAGCGAGTACGAACTGAACCGGGAGAGGCTATGGGAAGACGTTAAAAGGAATCTCCCGGACTACGTTGGCAAAAGGTTCGACTTCGCATGCAGGGAGCTGTTGAGGCTCGACGGGGACTTTCTCCCGTTCCAGCCCGCGATTATTGGGCGACATTGGGGCCATTACAGAAAAGACGGGAAGAGGACGGTCTATGAGATTGACATCGTGGCCTTGGACCCCGAAATGAGAAAAGCCATTTTTGGAGAGTGTAAGTGGAGGAAAAAGCCCCAGAACGCCGAGAAGCTCCTCGAGGAGCTCAAATGGAAGGTGGAACTCACCGGCTGGAAGGGGGAGGTTTATTACCTCCTAATCGCGAGGAAGCTAAGGAACGTCCCGGAAAACGTTATAGCCATCGATGAGGAAAAAATCAAAAACCTGCTGGGGGGAGAAGAATGAACCGCGACGAGCTGGTTGCTTTCCTCGATGAGTACCTTCAGATTTCGGCTTATCCTGACAAGTCGAGCAACGGGCTGCAGGTGGAAGGGAAGGCAGAAGTTGAGAGAGTAGCGTTTGCCGTTGACACAACCCTCAGAACAATCGAGAGGGCCGCTAAAGGAAGGGCCGACATGCTGATCGTCCACCATGGAATGATCTGGGGCGGGCTGGGGTACGTAACCGGCTTCCACTACAGGCGCCTGAAGGCCCTCATCGAGAGCGGCCTGAACCTCTACGCGGCGCATCTGCCGCTGGATGTGCACCCCGAGGTCGGCAACAACGTCGGCCTGCTCAGGCTTCTCGGGCTGGAGCCCAAAGGGCCCTTTGGGGAGTACAAAGGCCTGAGCATAGGACTCTACGGCGAGTTTAATGAGCCACAGCCGATTGAGAAGGTGGCGCAGATAATAGCGGAGAAGCTCGACACGACCGTCAAAACCTACGAGTTCGGGAAGAAGGAGATTAAAACCGTTGGGGTCGTCAGCGGGGCGGGGGCGTTCGCCTTGGAGGAGGCTCATAGAAAGGGGATAGACCTGCTCGTAACGGGCGAATTCGGCCACGCGGACTACCTGACTGCCCTTGACCTGCCCCAGAGCGTCCTCGTTGCCGGACACTACAAGACGGAGACGCTCGGAGTTAAGGCCCTGATGGGACTCGTACGGGAGAAATTCGGGCTGAGCGTCTTCTTCATAGACGAGCCGACGGACCTGTGAATCACACGGCAACAGCGATGTTCGAAAATCATTTTTAAGGTAGGGCACCAACCCTTAACGAGAACCATGAAGGTCATCGGTGTTATACGGAACTCACGGAGGGAGAGGCTGAGCAGGGCGGAGTTCGAGGAGCTCCTGAGGAGCGCGGGCTATGAGGTACTGGCCATAATGGAGCAGAGGCGCGAGGAGCATCCGAGGTACAACATAGGCCGCGGGAAGCTCAGGGAGCTGAAGGAGCTCGTGAAGGAGCTTAAACCGGATAAGGTTATCTTCGCGAACAGGCTGACGCCGAGTCAGGCTTACAACCTATGGAAAGAGCTCGACACAGACGTCATGGACAGGTGGCAGCTCGTCCTCGAGATCTTCGAAAGGAGGGCCCACTCGAAGGAGGCGAAGCTTCAGGTCGAGCTTGCATCCCTTCAGTACGAGGTTCCGCTCGTAAAGGAGGCCATAAGGAGGATCAAGCTCGGCGACAGGGCGGGTTTCAAGGGGATGGGAGAGTACCAGACGAGGCAGTACCTGAAGCACATACGTTACAGGATGGGAAAGATAAGGCGGGAGCTCGAGAAGGTCAAGGCCGAGCGCGAGATCAGAAGGAAAAAACGTGAAGAGGTCGGCTTCATCCTCATAGCACTGGCAGGATACACCAACGCGGGGAAGTCCACACTCCTCAACTCCCTGGCAGGGGAGAACACAGATACGGCCAGCCAGATGTTCACTACACTCGACACGCGGACAAGGAGGTTCAAGCTTGGAAGCAAGCGGGTTCTGGTTACCGACACGGTGGGCTTCATCGATGGACTGCCTCCTTTCATAGTGGAGGCGTTCCACTCCACGCTTGAGGAGATAACGAAGGCCGACGTGATCCTCCTCGTGGTTGACGTCAGCGAACCCTGGAGGGAGATCAGGAGAAAGTTCTTAGCGTCCATGGACGTGCTGAGGGAGCTTAAGACGCTTGACAAGCCGATTATCGTGGTGCTCAACAAGGTGGATCTCGTGGAGAGAGAGGACGCGGTCTTTAAGGCCGAACTCATCAGGACGACGGCAAGGGAGCGGGGATTCCCCATACGGGAAGTTGTCATAACTTCAGCCGCCGAGAACCGTCTGGACGAGCTTCACGCCGCTCTTGAGAGGGTAATCCTCAGACTGCCCAAGTACGGGGCCTTTGAGGTTAGGGTTAAGGAGGCTGACAGGGTTCCCGAGGTGATAGCACTCATAAGCTCGGTGGGAGAGGTGCTGTCCGTTGAGTACGGACGGGAGACCAGGGTCAGGGCATACCTCCAGACGGGCATGCTGAAGGATCTTGTGAGAATGGGCGCTAAGGTCGAGAGGCTTGAAACCAGGTGATCTTCAGGATATCCGGCATTTTGACAATAGTGTTTTAAGCCCGGGCGACAATGGAAGCAGGTGAGCAACGTGGATTACGAAGAGGTTAACCAAAAGCTGAAGGAGATTGAGGATGTTTTGAACACGCTCGGAAAGGAGCACCCCAAGGAGATGGCGTCGTTCTCCAGGTTCCTCCGGGAGGTAACGGAGACCAAGGCGCTGACCACCAAGGAGAAGGAGCTTATAGCCCTTGCCCTTGGCATAGCGGCAGGGTGTGAGTGGTGCATATACCTCCACACGAGGAAGGCCATGGAGGCCGGGGCAGAACCAGGAGAGCTGATAGAAGCGGGACTCGTAGCTGTCCTCATGGCGGGAGGCCCTGCTCTAATGCACCTGATACCCCTGATGAAGGCCATAGAGACGTTTAAAAATGAGATAAAACGTGATTAGTTTCCTTCTTTTCCCTCCGTCAGCAGGATTATTGCCTCGGCTATGTCCCCGCTGGCCTCCTTCAGGGCCTTCAGGGCCGTCTCCCTGTCCACCCCCGCCTGCTCCATGACGAGCTCCACGTCCTCGTCGGGTATGTCGATTACTTCCCTCGTTTCCTCTATTCCAGGGGCTATCTGGTAGGTTTTCTCACCCTTCACTATCATAACGGCCACGCTTGGCTCCTTTATGACGATCTCCTTACCTTTCATCCTTATGATGACCTCATCCACCCCGTCGAGCTCCTCCATCTTTATGCCCATCTGACGCATCAGCCTCTTCATCTGCCTCGGGTTGATCCCCATCATGACCGTCACCGGGTCTTGTTGAAGGCTTATCTTAAAAACGTTAGGAGCGCGAGCATGTACCCAAACGGCAGACATAAAGACGGGAACGCAACCAATAAATTTATGAAGACCATAACCGGTTCCATCACGGTGGGAAATGATGACAGCCGAGAACGCGGATGGGATAATCGGAAAGGTTCTCGTTGCGGCCCCCATACACGAGAAGGCTCTTGAGCTCCTGAGGAAGAACGGTTTTGAGGTTCTCTACAGGGAGTACCCGGACGAAGATCAGCTCGTGGAACTCGTCAGGGACGTGGATGCCATCATAGTCAGGAGCAAGCCCAAGGTTACGAGGAGGGTCATAGAGGCCGCACCAAAGCTCAAGGTCATAGCGAGGGCGGGAGTCGGTCTGGACAACGTTGACCTGAAGGCCGCCGAGGAGAGAGGGATAAAGGTCGTCAACAGCCCCGCAGCATCAAGCAGAAGCGTGGCCGAACTCGTTATAGGCCTGATATTCAGCGTCGCAAGGAAGATAGCCTTCGCTGACAGAAAGATGAGGGAAGGCGTGTGGGCCAAAAAGCAGTGCATGGGAATTGAACTCGAGGGGAAGACCATTGGGATAATCGGGTTCGGAAGGATAGGCTACCAGATCGGAAAGATAGCCAAGGCCCTCAACATGAACGTTCTCCTCTACGACCCGCACCCGAACGAAGAACGCGCAAAAGAGATAGGGGGAAGATTCGCCTCGCTTGAGGATCTTCTGAAGGAGAGCGACGTGATCACGCTCCACGTGCCACTCTTGGACTCGACCTACCACCTCATAAACGAGGAGAGGCTCAAACTCATGAAGGACACCGCGATACTCATAAACGCGTCGAGGGGACCCGTTGTTGATACCGAGGCCCTCGTAAAGGCCCTGAAGGAAGGCTGGATAGCAGGCGCTGGTCTGGACGTCTATGAGGAGGAGCCCCTTCCGAAGGATCATCCCCTGACCAAGCTCGACAACGTCGTCCTGACGCCCCACATAGGAGCATCCACCGTCGAGGCACAGATGAGGGCGGGAGTCCAGGTGGCGGAGAAGATCGTGGAGATCCTGAAGAAGGGCTGACCGTTTCTCCGTTCTTACTCTTTGTTCCTCATTCTTCGTCTTCGCCGTCTGCTTTTATCGGCCAATTCGTTCATTCCGTCCCTGTTCCTGTCCCTGTAGCCTCCTGACCGCCAGGTCCTCCTTCGCCTTTATAAGGCTCCAGAGAAGGCCGTTCATGGGGGCGTCAAGACCAACCGAGCTCGCGTACTCAACTATCTTCCCGTGTATGTAGTCTGTCTCCGTTCTCTTGCCCCTCATTATATCCTGGAGTGTGGAGTTGTAGTTGTCTCTGGTTCGCTCTATCGTGTCCCAGAGGAACTCAAGGGGGTGTATCTCGAACTCCACGCCGACCTGCTGGGCCACCAGACACCCCTCCCTTGCTACGTCTATGGACACCCCCTCGAGGTAGGGGTTCTCACGCAGATAACCGTTCTTGACCTCAAGAACCGTTCCAAGACCGTTTATGACCGAATTGACAATGGTCTTGGCCCACTTCCAGCCGAGTATGTTCTCGGTCTCCACTGTTTCCATGCCAGCACTCCGCAGCAGATCGGCCACAGCCCCAGCACCCTCGCTTCCCTTGGGGTAATCCCCCACGACGGTTATTCCCCTCCCTGTCCATCTGACGATCCCGGGCCGTATCAGAATAGACGCGTTGGTCGTAACCCCTCCGATAACCCGTCCGCCGTACTTCAAGGCTACCTCCTCGTTGCCGAGTCCGTTCTGCAGGCTGAGTACGGCCGTTTTATCTCCTATGCCTTTCCTGACCCTGTCGAGAGCGCTCCTTGTGGAGTACGACTTGACCGCCAGGATAACAACGTCCTGAACGTCCGATGGCTCGGTTCTGACCTCCACCTCCGTCCTGAACTCATCAACACCCGTGACCTCGATCCTTCCCGTGAGGTGAGCAACCTGCTCGGGCTTAACTATCAGGGTAACGTCCGCAACACCACCGAGCAGTGCCGCCAGCAGGGTTCCCAGCGATCCTGCCCCGACTACAGCCACTTTCATCTCCGCAGTCCACCGAAATCAGTTTATAATCGTGCGATTAAAAGTCTTTGGTGATCCGGTGCTTGAGGTTGGAGGGTTCAGCGTCATGGGAAGACGGGTCTGGGTGGGAACAGTCGTGTCCGATGATGCGGAGAGACCCATACAGGCGATCTCGTTTTCCTTCGATCGCTCATCGCTGATGATGGGCATAGAGCGGAACGTCAGGATGCTAAGGGCGAGGGGGGTCCGGCTGAGCTTGGAACCATCAGACCATCGCAGGCACGTGAGACTGGTGATGGACGTCATGACGGGGAAGATCCCGAACGCGGTGGCTTTCAGGAGCCTGAGTATGGACGGTTTAACACCGTTCGAGAGGAGGGTCTACGAGCACCTTACGAAAAGGGTTAAAAGAGGGTCCGTCATAACGTACGGTGAACTCGCCCGGGAGCTCGGAACATCGGCGAGGGCCATCGGAGGCGCCATGAAGAGAAATCCGTACCCCGTGGTGGTACCCTGCCACAGGGTCGTGTCAAAGGAGGGGATCGGAGGCTACACGCCCTCCCGTGATCACAAGTTATTCCTGCTCCGTCTTGAGAACCATCTGGAGGGATGAGAAGTTGAACAGATTGATTGGCTACGTGCTGGGGTTCGTTATAGCCATCATCGCCGTGGCCGTTGGAATAGCCATAAAATGGGGGCCTTTAATGCTCCTCAGAGTAGTCCTCAGTGTGTTATTCGTCGGATTCACCGCCATACTGCTGTTCTTCGCCGCGCTGACACTCTACGCTTCCAGCTGGAAGTACTTCTTCCCAATAGCCGGGATGACCGCCGTAAGCGGACTCGGGGCATACCTGAGCATCAGATGGGTTCACCCATGGTGGATACTCTGGATAATCCTGTTCTTCATAGGCGTGTTCGGCTTCGGGATATGGTACATGAGCGAACCCGACGTCAGCTTAGGGGACAGGTTCAGGAGCGCGTCAAAGCTCGAGGAGATGGGACACTACAAGGCGGCCGCGAGAAAGTACGAGAAGGCCGGCAACTATGAGAAGGCCGCCGAGATGTACCTGAAACTGGGCTGGCTTGAGAGCGCGGCCTGGGCCTACGAAAAAGCGGGGAACTATGAGAAGGCCGCCGAACTTTACGAAAAGCTGTACGAGAGCGAGGGGGACACGTACTACCTCAAGGAAGCCCACGAGTACTGGAAGAAAGCGGGGAGAATGGACAGGGCGGCGGTGGCACTTGAGAAGTACGCGGAAGAAGAGCCGTGGTTCTGGGAGGACGTTGCAGAGCTCTATGAGGAGATAGGGAATCCAGAAAAGGCGAAGGCTTCATGGGAGAAGGCCCTTGAGTACTACCTGAAGGAGGCCGAGGAGGAGGGCGTCTTCTGGGAGGACGTTGGCAACATAGCGAGGAAGCTCGGCAGGGAGGAGCTCGCGAGGGAGGCCTACCAGAAGTTCCTCGAGTACTGCGTTAAGGAAGCGGAGAAGGACCCGATGTGGTGGAGGCACGTGGCCGAAGCCTACGAGTACCTCGGCGAGGAGGAGAAAGCAAAAGAGGCCATGGCCCGGTACGAGGAGTACAGACGGAGGATAACCAAAAACGAGGCGTGATTCCCTTCCGCCTTCGTCGCCTCTTTACCCACCTCTTTTTATCGCCATCAGCATGACCTGATCTGACGCATCTTCGGCCCTGTCGGCTATGTCCCCGACCTTGATCAGGACCTGGTTCCACACGAGCTTGGCGTAGGTGGTTACCCCCTCACTCTCGAAGATCCTCTCCTTGACGTTGTACTCCACGTCATCAGCGGCCTCCTCCGCGTCCTCGGTCTGCTTCGCCAGTTCAAGGGCGACATCAACGTCCTCGTTCAGGGCCCTCACGGCTCTCTCCAGTATCTCGTATGTCTCCACGGCTGAACGCACCAGGCGCTTTATTTCTCCCTCGAGGTTGTCCGGAACGTGCGGTTTGGCCAGCATGAGCGTGTGGGCGGCGCTCTCAGCCGCGTCCGCGACCTGATCAACGAGCTCGCTGAGCCTGACGTAGTCTCCCCTGTGTGCGGGTAGGAAGGCTCCCTCGTAGAGCATCCTCTCTATCTCCCTTCTCAGTCTGTCGGCTTCACTCTCAAGCTTGCTTATCACGGTTTCATAATCCTTAGCCGCATCCAGATCGCCAGACAGGTAAGCATCCATGAACTTCTCGAAAACCTTCAGCGTGTCCCCCACGACCTTCAGGTGCTTGTCTATGGCGTCGAACACGGTACCCTCTTTTCCACCAAACAGAGGCATTCACTCACCTCCAAGTATAAGTTGTACCGCCGTGTATTTAGGCTTTGCTAATGCGGATCCGACGAAAAAACCCGGGCGCAGGACAGGCACCCATCCGCGGAAGACATTTAAGCCTCTCCCACAAGATCAACACATGATCATGACCGGTATCATGGACGGGACCGACGCCATAGTCGAGGCCGTAAGACTCGCTGTTGCGAGCATACCCGAGGACACGATAGAGGCTCTCAAACGGGCTTACGAACGTGAAGAGAATGAGCTGGCGCTGTTCAACCTCAGCAACATCCTGAGAACGATTGAGATCGGAAGGAGAAGGCACGTGCCGGTGTGCCAGGACACCGGGATTCTAAACTTCTTCGTCGATGCCGGGGTTGAGAGCCCGCACCTCAGGCACCTGAAGGGCTGGATAATCGATGGAACCAAGAGGGCGACCTCGGAGGTGCCCCTCAGACCAAACGCCGTCGACGTCCTGACCGGCCGCAACTCGGGGGACAACGTCGGCAGGTTCGTTCCGGTCATCCACTGGAGGCTCACCGAGGGTGATAAGGTGCGGATAGCCGTGCTCCCGAAGGGAGGGGGGAGTGAGAACTGTTCGATGCTTGAGATGCTCACACCGTCGGATGGCCTGGATGCAGTTAAGGACGTCGTGATCAGACGCGTCAGGGAGTGCGGGGGAAAGCCCTGCCCGCCGATCATCCTCGGGATTGGAATAGGGGGAGGCGCGGACACGGCCGTTGAGATCGCCAAGAGGGCCCTGCTGAGAAGGGTCGGGGAGAGAAACCCGGACGGGAGGCTGGCCGAACTCGAGGAGGAGATACTCGACGAGGTCAACGGGCTCGGAATCGGCCCCATGGGGTTAGGAGGGAGAACCACGGCACTGGACGTTAAGATCGAGGTGGCCCACAGGCATCCAGCGAGCTTCCCGGTGGCCATCGTCTTCCAGTGCTGGGCGAACAGAAGGGCCTTCTTGGAGATAGAGGCTGACGGGGAGGTGAGGATATGGCAGTAAAGCTCAGAACGCCCCTATCGCGTCAGGACGTCAGGAGGCTTAGGGCGGGAGACGTCGTGCTCCTCTCTGGGACTGTTTACACCGCGAGGGACGAGGCCCACGGGAAGATCATCGATCTGGCCTCTAAGGGGGAGCTTCCACAGCCCCTCGACCTGAACGGGGCGGTCGTGTACCACTGCGGCCCTGTGGTCAGGGAGAGGAACGGGCGGTACGAGATCGTCTCCGCAGGCCCAACGACGAGCTGGAGGATGAACCGCTACCTCGATTCCATACTCTCGCTCGGCGTCAGGGGAGTGATAGGGAAAGGGGGAATGGAGGCGGAACCTTTCAGAGGCAGGGCCGTTTACTTCGCGTTCACGGGAGGGGCGGGAGCCCTCGCAGCCGAGAGCATAAAGGAGGTCAAGGACGTGCTCTGGCTTGACGAGTTCGGGGTTCCTGAAGCGGTCTGGATACTCGAGGTCAGGGACATGCCCCTGCTCGTGGCCATAGACACCGAGGGCAGCTCCCTCTACGAGCGTTAGATCGTACTGGATTAGAGCAGAGACCGAAGCTCCGGGAACCTCTTTAGCACCTCTTCTTTCTCCACGCTTTCCCTGAGCATCTCGAAGTCCTCCCACTCGAACCCAGGTGCGACGGCACAGCTCACGAGGGCGTAGCCGCTTAGAGGCCTTGCCGCCTGCCACGAGCCTCCGGGAACCACAGCGAACGGTCTCACCCCTGTTCCAGCCCTGCCGAGGTGCCTGCGGTGCAGCTCACCGTCCCGCACCCACAGGAGCTCGAGCTCCCCCTCGTAGATGCTCCAGACCTCGTCCCACCTGACCCTGTGGAGTCTGCTGAACTCCCCCTCCGGAAGGAGGAAGTAGATGACGCTAACGGCCCTCCTGCGCCTCCCCCCTGCGGAGACCTCCGTGGCTGACCTGTAGACCTCGGAGTAGTAGCCGCCCTCAGGGTGCCGCCTCATGCCAAGTTCCCCGATCAGCTCCTCAACCCTCCCCAAGCTCCTCCCTCCAGAGCTTCCTCTTCTCGTTAAGCGGAACGATCGACTCCTCGTAGTACCTCCTGAGCAGGAGGGCGTGCTCCCTTACGTAGCCCGGCCTCACCTTCCTCCTCGCGACGCCCTCCCTCATCGCCTCCATGGCTATCGCCTCGGCCACCGTGGCGGTCGCTACCGGGTCGAGGGGAGACGGCAGTATGTACTCCTCGTCAGGCTCTCCAACGACCGATGCCAGGGCCCTCGCGGCCTCGACTATCATCTCGTCGCTTATCCTCAAGGCGCGGACATCCAGGGCTCCCCTGAAGACTCCAGGGAATCCAAGGACGTTGTTCACCTGGTTCGGGTAGTCGCTCCTTCCGGTGGCCACGATCCTCGCTCCGGCCCTGAGGGCTTCTTCGGGCAGGATCTCCGGCACGGGATTGGCGAGGGGAAAGACCACGGCGTCCTCGGCCATTCCCTCTATCCACTCCGGCAGTATGACACCCGGACCGGGCCTCGTGAACGATATCAGAACGTCGGAGCCTTTGAGAGCCTCGACAGGCCCGCCTTCAACGCCGTCGGAGTTGGTCTTCTCGAGCAGCCATCCCCTGTACGGAAACAGCTCGTCGAGGGGCATGTCCGCTGTGAGAACCCGCGGCCTTCCCCCAACCATCTCCACCACCCTCACGTTGCCCGGCCTGACGCCCGCCCGCGTCAGTATCCTCAGCGTGGCGAAGCCCGCGGCCCCCGCCCCGAACATGGTCACCGTGACCTCGTCCATCCGCTTCCCGACGACCTTGAGTGCGTTGATCAGCGCGGCCAGAACCACCAGGCCGGTCCCCTGCTGGTCATCGTGGAAAACCGGAATGCTGAGCTCTTCCCTGAGCTTCTCGAGGATGTAGAAGCACTTTGGAGACGCGATGTCCTCGAGGTTTACGCCCCCGAACGTCGGGGCCATCGCCTTCACGACGTCGATTATGGCATCCGGCTCGTGGACGTCGACGACCACCGGAAACGCGTCAACCCCTCCGAAGTGCTTGAACAGCAGCGCTTTGCCCTCCATGACCGGCAGAGCGGCCGATGGGCCTATATCGCCGAGGCCGAGAACCCTCGAACCGTCGCTCACCACCGCCACGAGGTTGCCCTTCGCTGTGTACTCGTAGACCTCCCGCTCGTCCTCCGCTATCCTCCTGCACGGCTCGGCGACGCCTGGGGTGTACGCCAGGCTCAGGTCGTGCCTGTCGCGCAGTGGAACCTTGGGTATGACCTCGAGCTTGCCGTTGCCGGGGAAGTTGCGCCTGTGGAACTCAAGTGCATCGTCAGGCTTCATGCTCATCCCTCCAGCTCCATCAGCCTTCCAACACCGACTTCCTCGCCTATCCCATTCAGCTCCTCCAGAACCCCAACGTAGATCGGCACCCCAATCCTCCTCCTCGTCTCCATCGTCAGGAAGCCCTTCTCCCCGTGCACCCATATCCTCTCAAAATCAGGATGCCTCTTCGAGGCCTTGAGCTCAGCCATCATCTCGTCCATCCTCCTCCTGAAATCGTCCAGCGGAACGAACGCCTCCACGTCTACGGCCATGAAGAAGTGGTCAACCTCGCTGTGCCTCTCGCTCGTGTTCTTAACGTGCCTGCTCCACGTGCCTCCACCGAGGAGGCCTGAGAGGATGTCCACCATGACGCTCAGGCCGTAGCCCTTGTGCCCCCCGAAGAGCTCGCCGAATCCGCCGAGGGGAAGCAGAGCCCCCCCGTTGAAGACCGCCTCCACGGACGTCGTCTGCCTGCCCTCCTTATCCATGGCCCACCCGAGCGGTATCTCCTGACCCTTACGCCTGTAGACCTCAAGCTTCCCTATCGGGACGACGCTCGTCGCCATGTCGAGGAGGAAGGGCCTGCCCCCCGTCGGGGCGGCGACGGCTATGGGGTTGGTTCCGAGGAACCTCTCGACACCTCCCGTTGGGGCCACGAGGGGCCTCGAGTTGGTCATGCTGATGCCTATCATGCCGTGCTCGACGGCCATGAGGGCGTAGTATCCCGCTATACCGTAGTGGTTGCTGTTCCTCGCAACGACGACGCCTATCCCCGCTTTCCGGGCCTTCTCGATGGCGAGCTCCATTGAGAACCTGCCCACGACCTGACCCAAGCCTTCATCGCCGTCCACGAGGGCGTAGCTTGGACCCTCCCGAACCTTCCTTATGTCGGGGTGAACGTTGACACCCCCGCTGAGTATCCCGTCGACGTAGCGCTTGAGCCTCTGGACGCCGTGGCTCTCGACTCCTCTGAGGTCGGCCATTACGAGGTTGTCGGCCACCACGGAAGCATCTCCCTCGGGAACGCCGAGCCTGACGAGAACCGACTTGACGAACGAGAACAGCCTCTCCACGGGAACCCTGACGTAGTTCTCATCCACATGAGTCTTCTCGTATCCTCCGCTTCCATCGAAGTCCTCGGACATAGGATCACCGAAGGGTGTAAACCTGAAGGGTTAAAGCTTTACCCAAGCAAAAATTTATAAGGGGATCCCGGAGTTGTTATGTGAGGGCCGGTAGCTCAGCCTGGGAGAGCGCCGCCTTCGCAAGGCGGCGGCCGCGGGTTCAAATCCCGCCCGGTCCACCAGCTTTTCTTGGCCTTAGTCCCACGATGAAAGATGATGGGAACAGTGCCCGAACTCTACTGAGAGTTGAACGGTCTGTGTGGCGGGTTAGAACAGCGCGCCGTTTTGAAGCGCTTCAGTCGACCACCAGAACAGGTGGTGGGGGCACGGGGATTTGAACCCCGGTCCGCGGGTTTCTCCGGGTCAGAGCTCCAAAGGCTCATCCCCGATCAGCAAACCCACAACTCTTCACCCCTCTGGAGCCCGCGATGATAGACCAGGCTACACCATGCCCCCAGCACGGTATCATCCACGGCTGAGGCTTATAAGTTTTGCTGTTATGGTCGATGCCCACGATCACCGCAGCAGTGCCCGACATCAATTTTATAAGCATAAAATATGGATTAACGAAAGGTGGTTGCCATGACCAGGGAGAAGATTACCATCAGCGTTATAAAGGCTGACATAGGCGGATGGCCAGGGCACTCAAGGGTGCACCCGCAGCTCGTTGAAACGGCCGAGGAGGTTCTATCAAAGGCCAAGGAGGACGGAACCCTCATAGACTTCTACGTCGCTCAGGCGGGCGATGACCTTCAGCTGATAATGACGCACGACATGGGTGTGGACAGCGAGGAGGTTCACGGGCTGGCATGGAGGGCGTTTGAGAAGGCCACTGAAGTTGCCAAGAGACTGGGGCTCTACGGTGCGGGGCAGGACCTCCTGAAAGACGCCTTCAGCGGCAACATAAGAGGAATGGGGCCGGGTATAGCGGAGATGGAGATAAAGCCGAGGAAGAGCGAGCCTGTGGTGACGTTCCACATGGACAAGACCGAGCCGGGCGCCTTCAACCTCCCGATATTCAGGATGTTCGCGGATCCGTTCAACACCGCAGGCCTCGTCATAGACCCTGCGATGCACATGGGGTTCCGCTTCGAGGTCTGGGACATAATGGAGCACAAGAGGGTCATTATGAGTACACCAGAGGAGACCTACGACCTCTTAGCCCTCATAGGGGCCAAGTCCCGCTACGTCATCAAGCGCGTTTACCCGAAGAAGGGGCACAAGATAGACGAGAACGAGCCCGTGGCGGTTGTATCGACCGAGAAGCTCTACCAGATAGCGGGCGAGTACATAGGCAAGGACGACCCTGTTGCGATAGTCCGCGCCCAGAGCGGTCTCCCCGCCCTCGGCGAAGTTCTCGAGCCCTTCGCATTCCCGCACCTCGTCAGCGGATGGATGCGCGGAAGCCACAACGGGCCGCTGATGCCGGTCCCGATGCGCCAAGCGAACCCGACCCGCTTCGACGGTCCCCCGAGGGTCGTGGCCCTGGGATGGCAGATAAGCCCCGAGGGGGAGCTCGTTGGGCCCGTCGACCTGTTCGATGATCCAGCTTTCGACTGGGCCAGGCAGAAGGCCCTCGAGGTCACTGACTACATGAGGAGGCACGGGCCGTTCGAGCCGCACAGGCTCCCGCTCGAGGACATGGAGTACACCACCCTTCCGGGTGTGCTTGGAAAGCTGAAGGACAGGTTCGAAAAGATCGAATGAACATCTCCTCCCGAAAATGTATCCCCTTACATTTATTCTGCTTTTTCTGCTTTCGCTCCACCCTCCGTCTCCATCTGCCGTTCCCGCTCGCGAGGCGCCAGCGAAACGGCAACGGCGGTTCTAACCGCCTCCACCTCTGTGTCAAGGCACATGCTCGGGGCGGCCCTTCCAGGCAGAAAGAACTTGCCCGTTACCTGATCCGGCGTGTACGGGACGTGTATGAACCCCGCCCTCTCAGGGTAACCGTTCACGGCCGCGAAGTGGAGCAGCCTGAACATGACGTAGTTGCAGAGGTACGTCCCGGCGCTGTAGGAGAGAACCGCGGGTATTCCCCTCCGCCTGAGCTCCTCCACCATCTCCCTCGTCGGCAGCGTTGAGAAGTAGGCTGCAGGGGCTCCCTCGACGATCGGTTCGTCCACAGGTCTGTAGCCGTCGTTGTCAGGTATCCTCGCGTCCAGAAGGTTTATCGCCACCCTCTCAACGGCTATGTTGCTGTGGAAGGGCGCCAGACCGAGGGAGATGGCCACGTCAGGCCTCCACTCCCTCAGGGCCTCTTCAACCACACCCCAGGCCCTCCTCACGGAGACAGGAACGGTTATCCCCCTGATCTCCGCCCCTCCCACAGTCTCGCCGTCGAGGATTCGGGCGATCTCCTCCGTCGGGTTCCTGTCGTCCCCACCGAACGGCTCGAAGCCGGTTACGAGAACCCTTCCGCGGCTCAATCTCCCGCCCCCAGCGTGTTCTTGAGCACCTCTCCCTCCTTCATGACGAGCAGCACGTTTGACGGATCCGAGAGGATCCCAACGTCCCTGATGGGGTCGCCGTCGACGAGTATGAGGTCGGCGAGCTTCCCTTCCTCGACCGTTCCCGTCCTGTCAGCTATTCCGAGGAGCTCGGCGGCAGTGCTCGTCGCGGCCCTCAGGGCATCGACCGGCTTCATGCCGCTCTCCACCATGAGGCTGAGCTCACGGGCGTTCGAACCGTGGAAGTTGAAGGGCGTTCCTGCGTCTGTCCCCATGGCTATCCTGACGCCGGCCTCGTAGGCGCGCCTGAAGCTCTTCCTGTGTACCTCCATCACCTCCCTCGCCTTCCGAACACCGTAGTCAGGTATGCCTCCGGCAGTCCCGTGTTTGATTATCGCGTCCGGAGCAGAGAGCGTCGGGACCAGATAAACGCCCCTCTCCTTCATCTCCTCGATGACCTCATCGTCCAGGAATATCCCGTGCTCCACCGATGCCACGCCGCCTCTGACGGCGTTCCTAACTCCTTCGAGGCCCTGAGCATGGGACGCGACCCTCCTGCCCTTCGTGGCGGCTTCCCTGACTATGGCCTCTATCTCCTCCACAGAGAACTGCGAGTGCCGCGGATCGTCAGCAGGTGAGAGAACCCCTCCCGTCGTGCAGATCTTTATCCAGTCGGCCCCGGCCCTTATCTGCTCCCTCACGGCCTTAACAACCTCCCAGACACCGTCCGCTATCCGCGAGAAGCCCGCATCCATCGAGACTCCCCATGGGGTGTAGAAGTCCCCGTGTCCCCCTGTCTCGCTTATCATCTTCCCGCTGACGAAGAGCCTCGGTCCCCTGATCATCCCCCTGCTGACGGCCAGCTTAAGCGCCACGTCGAAGTATTCGACCCCGCCCATGTCCCTCAGGCTCGTGAAGCCCGCATCAACGTACCTGTTCAGGAAGTTCACGGCCTTGATAACCACCATTCCCTTCGGCTCCCTCACCATTGCCAGAGGGTCGGCCTCCGCCCCGAGGCAGACGTGCACGTGGCAGTCGATGAGCCCGGGCATCAGGGTCCTCCCCTCGCCGTGCAGCACCTCCGTTCCTGCCTGAGGACGGACGTCGCGGCCGATCCTCTCTATCCTGTTGCCCCTCACAAGAACAGAAACCCCCTCAAGGAGCTCCTCAGATCTCCCGTCGAAGACGTTAACGTTGTCGAACAGCATAGCCCCCATGGTATCACCGGAGCCCCTTGCCCTCCGACCGCTTAAAACTTGCGGCGAAATAGGGGATAAGGTTTAAGTCCTTTTCATCCAAACCTCCCGGGGATGATGAATCTGGAGCCCCCTGAACTGTGAAGAGGCTTCGCGGGGCTGACCATGATCGGGGGCGTTCTCATGATAAAGGAGAGGATATGCAGGGAGTACCTCCTCGAGATAGCACGTCTGGAGAGATCCATCAGGGAGCTCGAGCAGGAGATAGTGGAGCTGAAGATGCAGATACAGATGAAGACTGCCGACGCCACGAACCTGGCCGTAGAGAACGCCAACCTGAGGCACAGGGTGGAGGTGCTCGAGAAGAGGGAGAAGGCCATAATGGAGGCCATAAAGAGGATGAGGATCCCCATAATCATCAGGGAAGACGATGAGTGAGCTCGCGTGCCGTCCTCTTTTGAGCAGGAGCCGGATCAGAAAACCTTAATTAGCGTTCCTCATACCGATGGCAGGTGAAGCTGATGGGCGCGAGTATGGACATGACGACGAGGATGTTCAGGGAGGAGGGGTGGATAAGGAAGCGCTGCCCCAAATGCGGCCACTACTTCTGGACTCTCGACCCCGACAGGGAGACCTGCGGCGATCCGCCGTGTGACGAGTACGGCTTCATAGGAAAGCCCGGGATACCGAAGAAGTACACCCTCGATGAGATGCGTGAAGCTTTCCTCGGCTTCTTCGAGAGGCACGGCCACGGAAGGGTGAAGAGGTTTCCGATCCTGCCGAGGTGGCGCGACGACGTGCTCCTCGTCGGCGCTTCAATCATGGACTTCCAGCCCTGGGTGATAAGCGGCGAGGCCGACCCGCCCGCGAACCCGCTCACGATAAGCCAGCCGTCGGTCCGCTTCACGGACATAGACAACGTTGGAATAACGGGCAGACACTTCACGATCTTCGAGATGATGGCCCACCACGCCTTCAACTACCCTGGCAAGCCGATCTACTGGATGGACGAGACGGTCGAGCTGGCCTTCGAGTTCTTCACCAAGGAGCTCGGTATGAAGCCCGAGGACATCACGTTCAAGGAGAACCCCTGGGCCGGCGGAGGAAACGCGGGGCCGGCGTTCGAGGTGCTCTACCGCGGCCTCGAGGTGGCAACGCTCGTCTTCATGCAGTACAAGAAGGCCCCGAAGGACGCCGACCCGAGCCAGGTTGTCGAGATAAAGGGCGACTACTACGTCCCCATGGAGACCCGCGTTGTGGACACCGGCTACGGCCTTGAGAGGCTCGTCTGGATGAGCCACGGCACTCCAACGGCCTACGACGCTGTCCTCGGCTACGTCGTCGAGCCGCTCAAGAGGATGGCGGGGATAGAGAGGATAGACGAGCGCATCCTCATGGAGAACTCCCGCCTCGCCGGAATGTTCGACATCGAGGACATGGGCGATTTGAGATACCTCCGCGAGCAGGTGGCGAAGCGCGTCGGAATAACCGTCGAGGAGCTTGAGAAAGCTGTCAGGCCCTACGAGCTCATCTACGCGGTGGCGGACCACACCAAGGCCCTGACGTTCATGCTCGCTGACGGCGTGATCCCGTCAAACGTCAAGGCCGGCTACCTCGCGCGCCTGCTCATCAGGAAGAGCATAAGACATCTGAGAGAGCTCGGGCTCGAGGTTCCTCTGGCCGAGATCGTTGCCATGCACATAAAGGAGCTCTCACCGACGTTCCCGGAGTTCAGGGAGATGGAAGATGTTATCCTCGACATGGTGAACGTCGAGGAAAAGCGCTACGCTGAAACCCTCAGGCGCGGGAGCGACCTCGTGAAGCGTGAAATAGCAAAGCTCAAGAAGAGGGGAATGAACGAGCTCCCGCTCGACAAGCTCATCCTGTTCTACGAGAGCCACGGGCTCACGCCCGAGATAGTGGCAGAGGTGGCGCAGAAGGAGGGAATCAAGGTCGAGATCCCGGACAACTTCTACACGCTCGTGGCGAAGGAGGCCGAGAAGACGGCCAAGAGAACGGCAGGAAAGTACGTCGTGGACTTCGAGCTGGTCAAGGATCTTCCGGACACGAGGACTCTCTACTACGAGGATCCGTTCATGAGGGAGTTCGAGGCTGAGGTTCTCAGGGTCATAGACGGCTGGGTCGTCCTGAATCAGACAGCCTTCTATCCTGAGGGCGGCGGGCAGCCGTGCGACACTGGCGTTTTGACCGTGAACGGGAAGGAGGTCAGGGTAAACGACGTCCAGAAGGTCGGGAAGGTAATCCTCCACCGCGTTGATAAACCTGAGCTCTTCAAGGAAGGGGCCAAAGTTCACGGAAAGCTCGACTGGGACAGGAGAATTCAGCACATGCGCCACCACACCGGAACGCACGTCCTCATGGGCGCCCTCGTCAGAGTCTTAGGAAAGCACGTCTGGCAGGCAGGTTCACAGCTCCACAGGGACTGGGCGAGGCTCGACGTGAGCCACTACAAGCGCATCACAGAGGAGGAGCTGAGGGAGATAGAGCGCTTGGCGAACCGCGTAGTCATGGAGAACAGGAAGGTGACGTGGGAGTGGCTCCCAAGGACAGAGGCCGAGATGAAGTACGGCTTCCGCCTCTATCAGGGCGGTGTCGTCCCCGGCAGGGTCATAAGGGTGCTCAAGATAGAGGACTGGGACGTTCAGGCCTGCGGCGGAACTCACCTGCCAAACACAGGCCTAATCGGGCCGATAAAGATCCTGAGAACCGAGAGGATACAGGACGGCGTCGAGCGCATTATTTTCGCAGCAGGTGAAGCGGCAATCGACTGGATGCAGGAAACGGAGAGGCTTCTCAAGGAGACCGCCGAGGTCTTCCGCGTTCCGCCGGAGAAGGTGCCTGAAACGGCCGAGAGGTTCTTCAGCGAGTGGAAGGAAGCCAAGAAGGAGGCCGAGAAGCTGAGGAAGGAGCTGGCGAAGCTCCTCGTCTACGAGCTCGAAGGCAAGGTCGAGAGGGTCGGCGGCGTCGAGTTCATAGGCGCGGTCGTTGAGGGCACTATGGACGACCTCCGTGAGGCGGCAAACAGGCTCAGGAAGGAGAAGCGCGTCGTTGTCCTCATCAGCGGAGAGGGCCACTTCGTTGTTGCAGTCGGCGATGGCCTCGACATCAAGGCCGGCGAGCTGGCGAAAATAATAACGAGCGTCGCCGGCGGTGGCGGCGG
>JAADEC010000058.1 GCA_013153595.1 Thermococci archaeon
CTTCCAGAGCACCGCATTATCCGCTATTATCAAATCAGGCTTCAGAGCAGCAATCTTCTCCAAACTCGCATACGCACCATAACCACCGACCTTACTGACGTTTCTGACCTGAGGCGGAAAATCCGCGTACTTGGTCACGCCGACGATCCTGTTGAAGAGACCGAGGTAGTACATGTCCTCGGTTACGCTCGGGGCCAGCGACACGACGCGGGTCGGCTCGCTCTTTATCGTGACCGTCCTGTTGGCCATATCCCTGATGGTCAGCGGGTAGTAGGAGGCCGATGATGACGTTGTGGACGTCGTGGACGTGGAGGACGTGGTCGTGGTGGTTGTGGTTGTAGTTGTGGTCGTAGTCGTAGTCGTTGTGGTCGTGGGGGACGTGGATGATGTGGGGTACGTGCTCGTGGTTGTAGTGGCCGATGACGTCGTGCTGACGCTGGAGGTTGAGGATGACGTCGGGCCCGCCGCGGACGATGTTGAGCTTCCGCCTGAGCTCTGCGTCCGTGTGTGAGAAGAGGTGCCGGGGCTGGAGGAGGTTGAGGGTGCCTGGCTTGAGGTTCCTGCCGTCTTGGAGTGCGATCCGCTTATACATCCTGAAGAGACCACCATGCCCAGCACGAGGATAACCAAAATCAGGGCAGCTTTGCGTTTCATGTTCACCACCTGGATTATTTGTCCATCAGCGGTTGATCCGTGTGACTTATAAACCTTGGGTGTGCCACTCCGGACTCACAGGACGAGCCTGCCGTACCTTCCTCCGCCACCGGGAACGATCCTGAGCCTTCCTGTCCGCATTCTCTCCACGACGCTCGCTATCCGGGCGTCCACCCGCGATATCTCATCAACGGGAGCATCAACAAGGACCCTTATCTCATTCCCCACGGTCTCAACGAGCGACCTGTAGACCCTTTCAACGGTCTTCGTCCCCACACCCCTCCCGGTCACCCTCGAGATCACCTCGGCAAGGGGGACGAGCCTGATGTACGGCGGTCTGTCGGCGGGTCTCTCATCTGTGTCGGCGAGCTGGAGAACCCTGTCTCTGACCCCCATCTTTATCCTGCCGCCGCAGGCCGGGCACCTCCATCCGAGCCGCACGGCTGCGTTGAGATCGTAGGCCCTGTAGCACCTCGAGCAGGCGGTCAGGTAGTACTTACCGAGGCGCGGATCGAGCCCGGCGTTGAAGACTATTCTCCTTCCACCCCGGTTTCTCAGGGCTTTTCTGATTTCCTCGAAGGTCGCCTCCCTGACCGTGAACCTGTTGAACTCCCTCCCGAGCCTGTGGGGGTAGGGCGAATGGGCGTCCGAATTCGAGAGGTAGGGCAGCCTGTGATGCTCCTTTATCCTGTCAGCCATCCCGCTGTCGGCTGAAAGGCCGAGCTCCAGAAAGTCGATCTTAGCTCCGTCGTAAGCCTCCCCCATGCTTGAGTGCTCCTTGTAGAGACTCGTCCATGGCGTGAACGCGTGAGCCGGCCCTATGAGGACATCGAGGTCGTTCGCAACCTCGGCTATCTCCGAGGCCGGCAGGCTAACGTGCGGCCGCCCCTCCGAGTCCATGTTGGCAGAGTGAGGCCTGAGACGCTCCCTCATCTCATGAACCTGGGTCAGCGATGGGAAAATCAGGAGGTGATGAACCCTCCTCTCGTCCTCAACCTCCGCAGTCAGTATGAACCTCACGCCGGAGACCTCGTAGGTTCCCTCATCAACCCTGGACGCCGTCTGGAGGAGCTCCCTCTCCCAGAGGGGGTTGAGGATGTCCCCCGTCCCGACCACGTCGAGACCCTTCAGCCTCGCGCCTTCGGCCATGTGCCTGAAATCCATGAACCTGGAGACCGCCTTCGAGTGGTGAGAGTGAACGTGAAGATCGGCGTTAACGACGTCGCTCCAGTCCATCCGTACCCCCGAGATTAAACGGCCGGGATGAAGATAAGCTTTTCCTGTTCCGCGGGGCAGGCCGATGGAAAGCATTTATAAAACTTCCATTTGACTAAACACGGTGATACCATGAAGCTCGAAGGGTTCGTTTCCTCGCTCAGGAGCGCCGAGAGTCACGAGCACCTCCTGAGGATCCTGGAGGACAGAGGCGCTCCCGTGGCGGAGGTTGATGGAAGGAGGTTCCTCATAGTCATCGAGGGTGACTTCGAGGGCAGGAAGTTCTGGACCGAGATAAACGGTGAGAAGGCGAGCGGCGCGCTCGGGGACGCCATACTGACCGCCGCAAGCTTTCCGTTCAAATGCAAAAGACCCTACACAGGAGGCAACGTCATATTCGTGCCGATGGACGACGTGGAGTCGAAGGAATTCGTCGTGGCCTACACTGACGGTGAGAACGGCGCGTTCTACCTCGTGAAGGACGGAGACGTCAGAAGGATAAGCAGGGAGGAGTACGAGGGCATGAAATCCAAGATGCCCGAGTTCAGGGTTAAGGGCATAAGCGATGAGCAGGTAGAGAGCATGGGCGCGTTCTTCGGCTGAACGCCGAACACTGAACGCTGAACGCTGAGCTGCTGCTGGAGGATGGCCATGCCGGTTGAGCTCTTCCAGTGGGACACCAGGCGTTACCTCAAGAAGTGGCTGGTCATACTCGGGGTGGCCACGCTCGCGGGGGTAGTCGGGGGTTTCGGTGCCCTGGTGTTCCGCCTCATGATACGCCTCTTCAACCGGCTTTTCTTCTCCCTAACCGTGAGCCACCTGACCCTCATGGTGCACGGGCTGAACCTCGGCTACGTGGTTCTTCCTGTTCTCGGCGGTCTCCTCATAGCACCCCTCGTCAGAAGGTACCCGGAGCTCAGGGGAAACGGCATCCCAGAGGTGATAGAGGGGATAATACTGAAGAGCGGCAGGATAGGGGCCAAGTTCGCGGTTCTGAAGACCCTCGCCACGGCCATATCGATAGGCTCGGGCGGCCCCTTGGGACGTGAGGGGCCCGTGGGGTTCATAGGTGCGGCCCTTGGATCTGAGGTGGCGAAGAAGCTTAGGAACCCCCACATGAGAAAGCTCGTGACGACGTGCGGGCTCGCCGCGGGAATAGCGGGAACCTTCAACACCCCTCTCGCCGGGGCCATGTTCGGACTTGAGGTAATCTACATGGGCGCGATATCTATAAACCTCGTGCCGATATTCGTCTCGGCCATAATAGGAAACGCCATAACGATGGAGATTCTCCACAGCCCTTCAAGGTTCCCCGTGGTGAGCACGAGCACGGACTTCCTCCAGAGCTTCCCCTTCTACATCCTCCTCGGAATGGGCCTCGGTGTCCTCGGCTACCTGTACACCAGGGGACTGTACCGGGCGACCGACAGCTTCGATGCCCTGTCTGAGAGGGTCCCCTTCGTTGTCAGGCTCATAATAGGCGGTGCCGGAGTCGGTGTTCTCGGCATGCTCTTCCCGAGCTACGGGATCTTCGGCATAGGCTTCGATGGCATAAGGATGGCCATACTCGGGAAGTTCGCCCTCGGCCTGCTTTTAGCCCTCGCCGTGACCAAGATGCTGGCCACGCTTCTCTCCATAAGCTCGGGCTTCAGCGGAGGCATATTCGCACCGAGCCTCTACATAGGAACTATGCTCGGCTCAGCTTTCGGTCTCGCCGTCTCTCACATCATTCCGATAAACCTCGAGGCGTACGCCCTCGCGGGAATGGCGGGCTTCTTCAGCGCGGCCACCCAGGCCCCTCTAACGCAGATAATAATGATAACCGAGATGTCGGGGGTCTACACGTTCGCACCGCCCGTCGCCCTGACCTCCGTCGTCGCCTTCATAACGGCCAGGACGTTCTTCAGGGGATCGTCGGTCTACACGATAAAGCTCGAACGCCGCGGGATACACATCAAGACGGGCAAGCCGCTCGTCCTTGAGACCATAGCCGTTCACGAGATAATGAGCACGGAGGTGGTCTACGTCACGGAGGACGCGACCCTGCTCGACGTCGAGAGGATAATCGGATCGACCGGCCACGACTACATGCCCGTCGTGGACTCTGAGGGAAGGGTGGTCGGAGTTATCGGGGTGAGCGACGTCCTCGGCAAGCCTACGGCTCTGAAAAAGCTCTCGGTGAGCAGGCACATGAAGAGGGACTTCGCCTTCTCAAAGCCCAACGAAACCGCACAGGATGCCCTGGAGAAGCTCCTCAGGAGCGATCAGAACCTCCTCCCCGTGGTTGACGACGAGATGAGGCTTCTCGGCGTGGTAACGAAGAAGGACATATACCGGGCCTACTTCATGGGAACGGAGGGAGTGTACCTCGACTGACAGCCGCCGCTGGCTGATTAGCGTGTTTAGGTTTTGGCAGGTTCCGGTTAATCGGCAGGGGTTGATGAACTGTTAATGAATTAATGAATCGAAGAACTGAACAGTTGCATAAATACCGAATCCATCACCTCGAGGCGTACGCGGCCATGAAGTAGAACAGCAGCTTCGCGGCCGTTACGGCGGTCGGATCCCCGAGGTAAGAGCCGGCGGTCTCCATAACGTCGAACCCCACGATCTCCTTCTCCCCCAAGAGCCATTCAATAGCAGTTACGACGTCCCAGAAGCCAAGGCCGCCCGCCTCGGGCGTTCCGGTCGACGGAACAAGGGAAACGTCGAAGACGTCAACGTCAACTGACAGGTAGAGCGGCTCGGGCAGGTCCTCCACCGCCTCCATAAAACGATCGAATGAGTAGTTACGCGCGTGAACCCACGTTACCCCGTTCCGGGCCGCGTAGTCCACCTCCTCCCTGGTGCCGCTCCTTATCCCGAACATGGCCTCCCTGATCCCGAGCTCGTGGATCCTTCTCGCCACGCACGCGTGGCTGTACGGGTTGTCCTCGTAGGAGTCCCTCAGGTCAAGGTGGGCGTCGAACACCACGTAGCTCGCCGGCCGGAGGGCCTCAACGGCACCGAGGGTCATTGAGTGCTCGCCACCGAGGATGATCGGGAGAGCGTCCGGGTTGATCCGCTTTAAATCCTCCACAGTCTCCCTCACGCGCTCGGCGGTTCTCCGCGCGTCCCCCGCCACGATGGCGATGTCCCCAGCGTCAGCGAGGGGAACCCCTGCCAGGTCCACGTCGTAGTCTATGACGTAGCTCTCGAGGTTGAGGCTCGCCTGCCTTATGAGACCCGGACCGAACCTGGATCCCGGCCTGTAGGACGCGGTTCCGTCGAAGGGAACCCCGATTATCACGAGCTTTGCGTCCTCAACCCCCACGGTCGGAAGCTCAAAACCGGCCCCGTTATACGTGTAGAGGAACTCCTCCATGGGATCACCGCCAACAGTTGAGGAGGAAAGTTTTAAACGTTGAGGTTAGATGGGATAATCGGTCACAGTAAAAAATCAATCTTAGAAAAATCAGGAGGCTGGTACCATGCTAACGGCTGATATGATGGCCAGGATACTGGTTTCAGTTCTGGGATCAGGGATAATAGCCATGCTAATAAGCAGGAGATGGAACGTCTCTTACGTGCCCCTTTTTGTTATACTGGGCATGATCATCGGTCCTGTTGTAACGTTTATACCCCGGCAGTACGCCCACACGGTCTTCGACTACGTCCGTGTCTTCGGCCTCGTGATAATCCTGTTCACGGAGGGGCACAACCTGAGCTGGAAGCTCCTGAAGAGGAACTTCGCCACCATAGGCCTGCTCGATACCCTCGGTCTGCTTGTAACCGCCCTCCTGTCCGGATGGTTCTTCTCACTGGTGTTCCATGCCCCGTTTCTGATAGGCTTCCTCTTCGGGGCAATAATAAGCGCCACCGATCCGGCAACGCTGATACCGCTCTTCAGGCAGTACAGGGTCCAGCAGGACATAGAGACGACCATAGTCACGGAGTCGATATTCAACGATCCTCTCGGCATAGTCCTCACGGCAGTGGCGGTGGCAATGCTCGTTCCCCAGGCAAGCGGCGGTATATTCGCCACGTTCGCGTCGCACCTCAACGTCTATGGTGGGGCCGTCGTCTACTTCCTCTACGAGGTCGTCGTCTCGATAGTCCTCGGAATAGCCATGGGACTCTTCGGCTACTGGTTCATCAAACGGACGAGGATATTCGACTTCCCCGAGATAGAGATATTCGGCCTCGCGCTGGCATACGGCGGCTTCCTGCTCGGGGAGACCCTGCAGGCATCAGGCTACCTCGTGGCAACCGTCACGGGAATAGTGCTCGGTAACTACAAGATGTTCGGCTTCAGCAGACATGAGAGCGCGAGCATGCTCAACAGGGTCATGAAGGCGGTTGAGAGGGAGGTTCACTTCAACGAGACCTTAGCGGCGATAGCGACGGTCTTCATATTCATGCTCCTCGGGGCGAGCATCAACCTTCACCCCCTCGTGAGCCACCTGTGGCAGGGGGTTCTGATAGCGTACTTCGTGATGCTCGTCGCGAGACCGATAGCGGCGCTCCCCATACTCAAGTGGTGGGGATGGAGGGAGTACCTGTTCATAGCGTTTGAGGGACCGCGCGGTGTGGTCCCCTCCGCCCCGGCGGCGCTTCCCCTCAGCCTGGCAATGAAGTACCACAGCAGTGTCCTGACGGTTCAGTGGGGCGAGATAATACTGGCTATGGTCGTTCTGACCGTGCTCTTCTCCGTCATAACCGAAACCGTGTGGGTTCCCTTCCTGAAGAAAAAGCTCCTCCAGCCTGAAACCGTTCAGGACAGGATGGCCAAACACGAGAGGGAGAAGCAGGCAAGGAAGGGAGCCTGAGGCTCTCGTTCCACTTCTTTTCTCTTTACGCTCCATGCGAAGGCAGGACGAAGCGGAAACACGGGAGAACAGGGGCTGGAGAGAAGAGAAAAGAGGAAAACGGGGTCAAGCCCGGACTATTAGAGCTTCAGCATTTCCTTCGCGGCTTTGACTCCGAGGTCAAAGGCCTTCATGTTGGCCTCAACGGCCTTCGGAGGCACGCTGACCCTTATGACCTCCTTGACGTGCTCCGCCGACAGCGGGAAGTCGGGGGTTTGAGTCAGGGCTCCTATGAGCACCACGTTGGTCGTTATGACGTTCCCCGCCTCAACGGCGAGCTTCTCAGCGTCGAACGCCATGAACCTCGCTCCGAACTCGCCCTCTATTATCTCCCTCATCTCATCGAGGGAGGGATAGCTCGCCAGCCCCATTGAAACCTGAACCGGCGGGACAGGCCTTGAATTGGAGAAAACAAGACCTCCCTTCTTGACGTAGTTTACGTAGCGGAGCGCCTCCACCGGCTCGAAACTCAGCAGGACGTCGGCCTTGCCCTCCGGCACCATAGCTCCGTACACGTCCTCACCGAAGCGGACGTAGGCTATGACCGAACCGAAGCGCTGGCTCATGCCGTGAACCTCACCGACGCGAACCTTGTAGCCGGCGTGAAGCGCGGCCCAGCCGAGCAGGTTCGCCGCCGTTAGGATTCCCTGTCCGCCTATACCGGTTATGACGATGTTGTACTCCCTGACCATCTCACCCTCACTCATCCTTCTCACCCCCGTCAACGGGCTCGAACGCCCCGAACGGGCATACCTGAGCGCAGCCACCACAGCCCCAGCATATGAGCGGATCCACCTTGGCCTTCTTGCTCTCGGCGTCCCAGTAGATGGCAGGACAGCCGTAGGCGTTTATGCATATCTTGCAGCCAGTGCACTTCTCCTCTATGACGCGGTATATCGGCCACTTCTCTCCCCTCCTGCGCATCTGGCCTATGCGGTAGAGGGCGCACGGCTGCCTCGCAACGACGACGCTGACACCGTCAACCTTCAGCGCCTCCCTTATCGCGTTTTCAGTGGCCTTTATGTCGTAGGGGTCGACGACGGCAACGTAATCGGCGCCCATGGCCCTGGCAACGTCCTCTATGAGTATGCGCTTGCCCGGCCCGTGCGGCGTTTCGCCGGTTCCGGGGTTGGGCTGGTCTCCGGTCATGGCCGTTATCTCGTTGTCCATAACCACTATGACGACGTTCGAGCGGTTGTAGATCGCGTTGGCAAGCGCGGGAAGGCCAGTGTGGAAGAACGTCGAGTCGCCTATCGTCGCCACTATAACCTTCTTGTCCTTCCCCTCTTTGTGCTCCTTCTCGGCCACGGAGCCGTTCAGGGCGATGCTGAGTCCGTGGGCTACGCCTATTGAACCGCCCATGGCGACGGTCGTGTCGACGGTCTTGAGCGGCGGGAGGACTCCAAGGGTGTAGCAGCCTATGTCGCTCGGGAATATCGCCCTGAGCGAAGCCGCGCGTCTTATGGCGTAGAACGTGTTCCTGTGAGGACAGGCGGGGCAGAGGCTTGGGGGCCTCGGCGGAACTATCTTCGCCGCCTTCTCGTACTTCCTGTCTATCTCCTCGAAGTCGACAGGGGTCTCAAGGCCGAGGAACTTCGCTATGGCGGTCACGGCCCTCCTCGTCGTCATCTCGTAGACGCGCGGAACGAGATCCTTGCCGTGAATCGGGATCCTCAGTCCCTTATCGTAGGCCCAGGTCTTGACCTGCTCCTCGACGACGGGCTCAAGCTCCTCAACGATGAGAACCTTCTCAAGCCCGTCGAGGAACTTCTCAAGCAGGCCATAGGGGACCGGGAAGGGCGTTCCGAGCTTGAGTACCCTGACGTTCTTAACGCCGAGCCACGCCAAGGCTTCCTTGACGTAGGCGTAGGCAAGTCCGGGAGCGATTATGCCGACCTTCGCGTTCTCGTCGCCCTCAATCCAGTTGAACGGGCAGTTGTTGAGCTCCTCACGGATCTTCTCAATCTTCTCAAGTATCTTCGGGTGGAACTTCCTCGCGTGGGCAGGGATGTCAACGAACCTCTCAGGATCCTTTTTGAACTCCCCGAAGCGCCTCCTCTCGTTCCTTATGTCGTCGGGCAGCTCACCGAGGACGACGTCACCGCGCATGTGTGAGGTCCTCGTCGTGGTTCTGAGTATGACGAAGTGCTTGAACTTCTCGCTGAGCTCGAAGCCGTACTTGACCATGTCCTTGGCCTCCTGAACGCTCGAGGGCTCAAGGACAGGAACGTTCGCGAACTTGGCATAAACACGGGTGTCCTGCTCGTTCTGGCTGCTCCACATACTCGGGTCGTCAGCGACCATTATTATGAAGCCGCCCTCAACACCCATCCCGACGGCACTGAGGAAAGTATCCGCCGCGACGTTGAGACCGACGTGCTTCATTGCCGTCATGGCCCTGAGTCCGCTCCACGCCGCCGATAGAGCCGCCTCAAAGGCCACCTTCTCGTTAGTGGAGTACTCCATGTAGACGCCAGGGTTTTTCCTCGCTATCAGGGCCATCGTGTCCGTGAACTCCGAACTCGGAGTCCCGGGGTAGGCCGCAAAAACCGCTATGTTTCCCTCTATGGCCCCCCTCGCTATGGCCTGGTTGCCGAGCAGGAGGACCCTCTCTCCGGGCTTGTCCCAGAGCACTATATCCGTAACCTTGGCCATACCATCCCCTCCTTATCCTTCATCGATCTCGATAACCCGAATCCAACCTCACTCCTCAAGCAGGCCCTTATCCTCCGCGAACTTCACGAGGGCGTAGGCCGCGGAGGCAACGTCTTCGGGTCTCTCGTAGGTTGGGACTCCGTTGCTTTCGAGCAGCTCCTTTGCCTTCTCGCTCACGTAGCCCGCCATGAAGAAGGCGAGCACAGGCTTCCCGTTGTTGACCTCCTTCATGGCCTTGATGACACCCTCGGCGTGCTCCGTCGGGGTCATGCCTGCAAAGGTCGGGACGACGCAGATGCTTATGAGCATATCAACGTTTGGATCCTGAAGCAGGAGCTTTGCAGTTCTGTAGTAGTCCTCCCCCCTCGCGCTCGCTATCATGTCGACCGGGTTCTTCACAGCCGCCATCGGCGGGAGGAACGAGCGAAGCTCCTCGACAGTCTTCTCCTCGAGGTTGGCCAGCCTGAGCCCCTTGGCATCAACGGCATCTGCCGTCAGAACACCCGGCCCGCCCGCGTTCGTCATTATCGCGACGCGCCTCCCCTTTGGAAGGGGCTGCGTGAAGGCGCGCGCCATGCTCAGCATGTCGTCTATGGTATCAGCTATCAGAACGCCGCTCTGCTTGAATGCCGCTTCGTAGATCTTCCACGACCCTGCGAGCGATCCAGTGTGGCTTGACGCAGCCCTCGCCCCGCTCTCGCTCCTCCCAGCCTTCAGGGCTATGACGGGCTTCTTCTTCGTGACCCTCCGGGCAACCTCTATGAACCTCCTGCCGTCCTTTATCCCCTCTATGTAGAGCGCTATCGCCCTGTCATCATCGTCGTCAGCGAGGTAGTCCATGAGCTCCGCGAAGTCTATGTCCGCCATGTTCCCGACGCTTATGAACTTGGAGAAGCCTATGCCCTCCTTTATCGTCTTGTAGACTATTCCCGCCCCGAGGGCCCCGCTCTGGCTTATGAACGCCACGTCACCCTTCTTCGGATCGGTTATGAAGGTGGCGTTCATGTTGGCCTTGGTGTTCACCACACCGACGCAGTTGGGGCCTATGAGCCTCATGCCGTACCTGTGAGCTATCTCAACGAGCTCCCTCTCCTCCTTCTTGCCTTCCTCGCCCGTCTCGCCGAAGCCCGCAGTTATGATGACCGCTCCCTTGACACCCTTCTTCCCGCAGTCCTCTATGGTTCCCTTAACGAACCTCTTCGGCACCACAACGACCGCAAGGTCGATCTCATCCGGTATGTCCAGCACGCTCCTGTACGCCTTAACGCCCTGCACGGTCTCGTCCTTGACGTTGACCGGGTAGACCTTACCGTCGTACTTCTTGAGGTTCTTGAAAACCTCGTAGCCGAGTTTGAGCGGATCGTTAGAAGCCCCTATCACCGCTATACCCTTAGGATGGAAAAGATACTCAAAACCCACATCAACCACCAACTGAAGCTCGGTACGGAGTCTTATAAGCTTTCCTAAGGTGATTATACGGGAGATCTCTGGCCATGGATGCATTTTAAGGTGCTCTGAGGGAGTTATAGTTACATCGAGTGTTATATATCAAAACGTACATAAAAAACAACTATATAGAATAAAAAGGTTTTTAAGGGGTTTACACATGTATAGTAATGCCCTGGGGGTGTTTTGAGATGGAGGAAAATCCGACGTACGAACCTGTTGTTGCATCTGAGGAGAGCGTGGAGACCGTTGAGAACGTTCTGAGACCGGTGGCACTCGTGGCAGGAGTCATACTGGTGATAGCATACGTGGTTGGTGGTGTCGGGCTGTTCGCGTACAGCGGCTGGCTTGCAACGACGCGCATAGGCATCCCAAGCACGGGATCAGCCGCCGTGTTCTACGCCATAGGAGGAATATTCGCAATAGTCCTTGGAGCGTTCATAGTTATGGCGGCAAGGGAGAGCAAGCACGGGGCTCCCCTTGAGATGGCGAGAAAAACGGGCTACGTATGGGCCTGCTTCAGGATAGCAATGGTGATAATCGGGGTCGTAACCCTGCACATGAACAGATTCAGGGTTCCATGGGGGCACGCAATAGCCCTGATAATCGGTATGGGGCTTATAATCGCGGGTCTCTCGATGCTGGATCCGCGCAGAAACTGGAACAGGAACCTCGGCATGACCATAACCGGAGCGTCGCTAACACTGGCAGGCCTGATAATAGCCCTGATAATAGACGGCATAGGCAACGTCACTTACAAGGTCTACGAGTTCTGGGGGTACTCGGGGATAATTCACTTCAAGCACATGGCGGCGTTTTCAAGCCTCCTGAACATGTCCAACGTCATAATAGACGTCTCAATGATAATCGGCGTGATAGCCCTGTTCATGGCCCCGTTCCTGAAGAAGATGAGCTGGAAGTACATAACGGGAGCCATATTCGGGGGCATAGGCACGATAATATTCGCCATTCAGGGCATCTACTACTCTGCGATAGGGGTCGACCCCGCCACCAAGCTCATCCAGTGCCATGCATCTGCGGTTAAGGCCAGCGGCGTGCTAATGACCATATCGACGATACTGGGCATAATAGGCACCGTCCTTCTGCTGGTCGCGGCTATACTCGCGGTGGTTTACATCGTCCTGAGGGCGGAGGGAGAAGCTGCCGCGACCTCCTGACTTCGCGCCTCTTTCTTCCCATTTTCACTCCCGTTTCGTCCGCATCCGCTGCGTCGAATCTCTGCTCCCACCTTCCACCGTCGACCCCGCGAACCGCTACTCTTTTTAAATGTTCCGCAGAGTTAGATCCGGTGATGGCAGTGGTTACGGTGAGGTTCCTTGGACACGCGGCTTTTGAGTTGAGGGGAAGCAAAAAGGTGCTCGTGGATCCGTTTTTGAGGAACAACCCGAAGGCGGCAGCAAGGCCGGAGGAGCTTGAGGCGGACATCATACTGGTTACGCACGCGCACGGTGACCACATCGGAGACTCCATCGAGATCGCCAAGAGGACGGGGGCCAAGATAGTGGCCATGTTCGACGTCGCCAACTACATCCGCAAGCAGTCGGAGGACGTTGAGGTCGTGGGCATGAACTACGGACCGACGGAGGTCGATGGCGTCTTCATAGTTCAGGTCCCGGCGTGGCACTCGAGCAGCGACGGCGTTCACAGCATAGGAAGCCCCTGCGGCTACATAATCAGGCTGGACGGCAGGACATTCTACCACGCGGGCGACACCTTCGTGTTCCTTGACATGAAGCTGTTCAACGAACTCTACGGACCGATAGACCTCGCGATGCTTCCCATAGGAGGGCACTTCACAATGGGGCCGAAGGAAGCGGCCAAAGCCGTTGAGCTCCTTGAACCCAAGAAGGTTGTCCCGATGCACTACGGCACGTGGCCGCCGATAGCGAGCGATCCGGAGGAGTTTAAGAGGCTTGTGGGCGGGAAGGCGGAGGTAGTGATACTGAAACCCGGGGAGGAGATAGAGGTCTGAAGGCCCTTTCATTATTTTTTGAGGCCCAAATTTCAGAATAGGATGGCATGGTGACTATAAATCCAAAAGGAAGGGACAGATCAAAAAGAGGATCAATGAAGCTCTTCCTTCAGCACCTCGGCCAGCCTTCTCACACCTTCCCGTATCTTCTCCTCGGGCACGTACGTGAAGTTCAGCCTCATGGTGTTCTTGACGTCCCTGTGGGCGAAGAAGGCCTCCCCCGGAACGTACGCAACGCCTCTCGCGATGACCTTTTCGAGCATGAGCTTTGTGTCGATGCCCTCCGGGAGCGTGAGCCAGACAAACATCCCTCCATCGGGCTTCGTCCAGCGAACGCCATCTGGCATGTACTCCTCAAGGGCCTCGAGCATGGCGTCGCGGCGCGGCCTGTAGAACTCTATTATCTCAGGTATGTGCCTGTCGAGGTAGCCCTCCTCCACGTACTTCCAAGCTATCACCTGACTGAGCGTGTTGGCGCACAGGTCTATGGCCTGCTTGGCTATCTCCATCTTCCTTATGAAGTGCGGGTGAGCGGCCACCCATCCGAGCCTGAAGCCCGGTGAGAGTATCTTGGAGAACGTGCCGAGGTAGAGCACGCGCCCCTCGTCGTCGAAGTGCTTGATCGGTGGCACGGGCTCCCCTGAGTAGCGGAGCTCGCTGTACGGGTTGTCCTCCACTATGAGGAAGTCGTACTCTTTCGCAAGCTCTATGAGCTTCTTCCTTCTCTCAACGCTCATCGTAACGCCCGCAGGGTTCTGGAACGTTGAAACCGTGTAGACGAACTTAAGCTTCTTCCCCTCTTTTTCCAGTTCCTCCAGCTTCTCCTCAAGGAGATCGACCTTCATGCCGTCATCGTCCAGCGGGATCGAGAGGAACTCGGGTTCGTAATACCCGAAGGCGTTCAGGGCGGCGAGGTATGTGGGGGCCTCAACCGCCACGACATCACCAGGGTTTATGAAGGTTCTGCCGATCAGATCAAGGGCCTGCTGCGAACCCGCCACCATCATTATCTCAACCTTGCTCATGGGGATGGCGTAGTGACGCTCCATCCAGCTGGCCAGGGCGAGCCTCAGCGGCGTGAATCCCTTAGTCGTGCCGTACTGAAGGGCCTTATCCGCGTGCTTCTCGAGAACCTCAGCCGAGATCTCCTTTATCATCTCAACAGGAAACGTCTCGGGAGCGGGTAAACCTCCAGCGAGGCTTATTATGTCCGAGCTCTCCACCAGCTTGAGCAGCTCTCTTATCTCAGAGGCCTTCATACCAAGGGCCTTTTCAGAGAAAAACGATTCGAAGTTGAGAGGCTTGGCCTCCAGTTTTCTCCTGAGGGTGTCTTCCATACCCAGCACCTCCAATGAACATCTATATTCACCGGGACATCTTTATACATAGGTCGATGTGCTTCGATGGTTATAAACTTTTCTCACTCCGGCTCAGGAACCTTTATGTTTGTAAAGCAAAAGGTTAGTTAATGACGTTCAGTCCGATCACAGCAAGAGTTAAATAAGGCTTGAGGTTACTCAGTGAGGTGAGCCGATGATAAGGGCAGTGTTCTTCGACCTCGACGACACGCTTATAGACACGACTGAGCTCGCCGAGAGAGCCAGGAGGCAGGCTATAAGCAACATGATCAGGGAGGGACTGCCGGTAAGCTTTGAGGAGGCTTACGGGGAGCTCATGGAGCTCATAAAGGAGTACGGAAGCAACTTCCCCCACCACTTCGACTACCTCCTGAGGAGGCTCGACCTTCAGTACAACCCGAAGTGGGTCGCGGCTGGCGTCATAGGCTACCACAACACCAAGTTCACGTACCTGAACACCGTCAGGGGCGTGAGGAAGACCCTTCTGAAGCTCAGGGAAATGGGCGTGAAGCTCGGTATAATAACCGACGGAAACCCGATAAAGCAGTGGGAGAAGATCCTGAGAACCGACATAGACGACTACTTTGACAGCGTCATAGTATCGGACTTCCTCGGCGTTAAAAAACCTCACAGCAAGATCTTCGAAAAGGCCCTGTCCACGTGCGGGGTGAAGGCAGAGGAGTCTCTCATGGTCGGGGACAGGCTGTACACGGACATCTACGGGGCTAAGCAGGTCGGCATGACAACGGTCTGGTTCAGGTACGGAAGGCACGCCAACGATGACCTCGATTATCTCCCGTACGCCGATTTCACAGTGAAGGAAATAACCGAGATCCCCGAGATCGTCAGGGGTCTGAACTCCGAAGAGCAGCTGGAATAACCGTCAGTTTTTTAAGAGCCCGGTTCGAGTACGGAACATGCGTGTCGAGCGGGTGTTCGAGCGGGCGGCCGATCTCATATCAGGCTCCCGATTCTGCGTGGCCCTGACAGGAGCAGGTATAAGCGCCGAGAGCGGGGTTCCCACGTTCAGGGGTTCCAACGGGCTGTGGAAGAGGTACAGGCCGGAGGAGCTTGCGACACCCGAGGCTTTCTTCAGAGACCCGGAGCTCGTCTGGGAGTTCTACAAGTGGAGGATGGAGATGGTGCTCAACGCCAGGCCCAATCCTGCACACAGGGCGCTCGCGGAGCTTGAAAGGATGGGGATTCTCAGGGCCGTCATAACCCAGAACGTTGATGACCTGCACAGGGAAGCCGGGAGCAGGAACGTCGTGGAACTTCACGGCAACATCTTCAGGGTGAGGTGCACATCCTGCCCGTACAGGGAAGACCTGAAGGAAAGCGGGCGCGCTGGGGAGTTCGTTGAGGAAACTGACGTCCCAAGGTGCCCCGAGTGTGGCTCCCTTCTTAGGCCCGATGTCGTGTGGTTCGGTGAGGCCCTCCGGGAGGAGACGATCGGGAAGGCCTTCCACCTTGCCCAAGAGGCCGACCTGATGCTCGTAGTTGGCACGAGCGGCGTCGTGTACCCTGCCGCATACCTGCCCCGCGTCGTTAAGGAGCACGGTGGCAGGATCATCGAGGTGAACGTCGAGGAAAGTGCGATAACACCGATAGCTGACGTCTTCGTACAGGGAAAGGCCGGAGAGGTTCTTCCGGTTCTGGTGAACAGAGTTGAAGCTGCTAAGGCTGGAGAGAACCTGCCACAACGTGAATAGGGTGAAGACCGTGAAGAAGGTGCAGATAAGGAAGTTCATGCTCGTGAACTCAGCATACAAGTCCCGAATCCTCAGGGGGGACAAGGTGACGACGATACGCTACGGTAACTACGAGGCGAAGCCGGGGAGCGAAGTGTACCTCGTCGTAACGCCGAGCGACACGGCCGTGGCCAAGGTGAGGATCACAAGCGTCGAGCGGAAGAAGGTTAAGGAGCTGACCAACGAGGACGCAAAGCTCGACGGCTTCTCCGACGTTAAGGAACTCCTCCGCGAACTCAACAGGATATACGGCGATCTCTACGGTGACGATGAGGTTACCGTGATAGGCTTCGAGGTCGTCAAGCGCTTTAAGGACGGGATCCCCCTGAAGTGGCTGAAGGGACTCAACTACCACGAGCCGGAGGAGATAGCGAGGCTGTACCTTGAGAATCAGAAAAGGCTCAACTTCAACCGGGAGACCGACTTCATAATGCGCCGCATATACAACGAAGGGCTCGGAAGAGCTGTGAGAACCTTCGGACCCAAGAGGGTTCAACAGGCGTTGCTCAAGGTTTACCACGGCCTCTACAGCGAGGGCCTGATTTAGAAAAGCTTTTCTACCCCTGCGTTCACCCTACCCCATGAACATCAACCTCGGAAAGGGTACCGTCGTTCTGACCGTGGCAACGGCCGCATTACTCCTCGCCCAACTGGCGGGGGGATTCACGGGATTAAACTCGTGGGTGAACGACCGCCTGCCCGTCATTGATTCAGGCCTCATGAACGCCCTGACTGCCCTCGGAGGCGACGCCTTCCTCGTGCCTGCGATCACCCTCTTCGTGATCCTCGACCTGCGCCGCGGGAGGCTGTCAGGAGAGACGCTTGCGCTGCTGATAGCAACTGCCGTCGGTCTCGCGCTGGTGGCTGTTATGAAGGTCTCGTTCGCCGAACCGAGGCCGAGGCCCCTGCCGGGAGCTAACCTCCTGAGCTCTGGCTCGTTCCCCTCGGGTCACGCCTTCAGGGCGGCGGTTATAGCGAGCTACGTCTCCGACAGGTGGCGGAAGCTGACGCCCCTTGCCTGGACCTACGCCGCTGGGATAGCCATTACAAGGCTTCTCCTTCACTATCACTGGTTCAGCGACGTTCTGTTCTCCTTAGTGTTCGCCCCGTGGCTCTACCTCACGATCAGAGGGACACTGCCTGAGAGCACGGGGGTGAGATCATGAACGGCTTCACGCAGACCTTCCTGCTCTCTCTTATCCCGACGTTCGAGGGCAGGTACGCGGTTGTCTACGGGGTTGGGAGAGGCTACGGCCTGTGGAGTGCCCTCGCCGCCGCATCACTCGGCGTCCTGACGCTGTCCCTGCTCCTCCCGCTCCTGCTCCCGTACCTGGACAGGCTGATGGCATGGCTTGAAGGCACAGCGGCTGGCAGGATAGCCCGCGTCTACCTGCGATACGTGGAGCGCGTCAGGAGAAAGGCCCGCCCGTACGTCGAGAAATTGGGGTTCGTGGGGCTCGTGGTCTTCGTCGCGGTCCCCCTGCCTGGAACGGGGGTGTGGACGGGGGCTCTGGCCGCCTACATCCTCGGTATGAAGAGAAGGAAGACTGTGATCGCCCTGATCTTAGGAGGATTCCTGAGCATGGCCATAACCCTGCTCCCCACCCTCGGGGTGCTCGGGTGACTGCCAAGGATCCGCTCAGCCCTTCTGCTCCCATCCTTTACGAGATCTCCCGACGCTCATCCTCAGGGTCTTAACGAAAGTGACCGACCACAGGACGAGTAGACACCAGAGGAGGGCGTAGCCGAACAGTCTCATGAGGTTCAGACCGAGTGCCGCTCCTATCTCGTTGCTCGCGCTTGTGAACGCCCCGAGGGGGAAGATGAAGGCCCACCACGACAGGCTGTAGGGCAGGCTGAGGTTCCTGATGTAGTGGACAGTCAAGGCCGTCGCCATCACCAGCCACCAGAACCCCAGACCCCACAGGAAGAACGCGAAAACGAGGAACGGACCCTTGGAGACCGCGAAGCTTGAGTTGTTGATGAGGGCTATGAGGGCCGTTACGCTCGCTCCTATAGGCCCGAGGTTCATCCAGATCAGGGGGGCCATCTGAGGCGGCAGGAGTTCGTGCCTTATGAGGCGCAGCGTGACGACGGCGTAGAGCACGAGGTAGAGGAAGAACCCCGCCCCCCATCCGAGGTAGCTGGCGATGGTCACGAACTCCCTCGTGTAGCCCGTCGTGGTTCTCATGAACGACGCCCCGAATGGGATTATCACGAGGGCGACCGGCGGGATGTACCATGCGGGGGAAAGGTGCCTCAGGTCAACCTCCCCTGCTATGAAGACCTCGTAGGACATCCAGAAGGCGAATACGAACGTCAGAACGAGCCCCCAGAGCCAGAGGTACCAGGCCAGCGTTCTTTCATGCAGCACGAGAAGGAGCTGAGCGACCAGAACCATCGTGGCTGCCCCGCTCGTCCCGTAGAAGTGTCCCTTGGACGGATGCCTGAGGTCCTCAAGGGCTTCCTTCGTGAAGAACGCCCATCTCAGGAGCCAGAACACGAGCAAAACCGCGTAGAGAAGGATGTTCAGGTATGTGAGGCCGATTCCAACGTACCTCAGCTGATGCAGGTAGGAGGAGTACCTGTAGGACGCGATGGAGACAGCCCCCGTGCCCATGACGCTCGCGAACCATGCCGGGTTGAAACTTTTAATCCTCTCCATATGAACTTGCCTCCATGTAAACCACCATTAGGGTAGCTTAAAAATGTTTTGGTGGCAGAATAAGAGGAAGCGAAGACCTCAACAGAATTCGCTCAGATCCCAGACGTGGTATC
>JAADEC010000028.1 GCA_013153595.1 Thermococci archaeon
CGAGGCGGGCAGGGGGCCGGTTATAGGCCCCATGGTGGTTGCGGCCGTCGTGATAGAGGAGGGCAGGGTGGAGGATCTCTCCTCGATCGGGGTCAGGGATTCCAAGAAGCTCAGCCCGGCGAGGCGTGAGAGGCTCTTCGAGGAGATCCTGAGCACAGTGGATGAGATAAAGGTCAGGGTGGTTCCTCCTGAAGTGGTGGGGGATCCCGCCGTCAACGTAAACGATCTGGAGGTGCAGGTCTTTGGGGATGTTCTCAACTCGCTGTCCCTGAGACCGTCGGTAATCTACGTCGATGCCGCTGACGTCGACGCCGAGAGGTTTGCCAGCAGACTCAGGGAGAGGCTGTCCTACGAGGCCCTCATCGTGGCCGAACACCGTGCTGACGACAGGTACCCAGTCGTTTCAGCGGCGTCCATAGTTGCCAAGGTGATCCGGGACAGGGAGATCGAGAAGATAAGGGAGGTCTACGGTGACGTGGGGTCGGGCTACCCGAGCGATCCCAGGACGAGGAGGTTCTTAGAGGACTATCTGAGGGAGCACGGCGATTTCCCGCCCGTGGTTCGGAGGAGCTGGAAGACGCTGAAGAAGATCAGGGAGAAATCCGGGAGGGTAACGCTGGATCGGTTTTTAGGGCATTAAGGGATAACGGTGCGGGTAACGGGCAATGGATAACAGTAACGGGATGAAAAAGGGCTCAGGAGCTTTCCTTTGCCCTGACGAGTATCACGTCTCCTATCGCCATAACCCTGTCGTACGGTATGCCGAGGTTCTTTCCGGGAAGTGCCAGGGCGATGACCTTTCCCTCGCCGGGCCCTATGTCTATAAAGACCTCGTCCACGTACCCCACGTAGTTCCCGCGCGTGTTGTATATCTGCTTTCCGTATATCTTCGACAGCCTCATCACCATCTTCATCCCCCTACTTTTATCAACCGAATCGTATTTAAATCTATTCGGGATGAGGCTCGATGGAAGACGGTAAGGTTTTTGACGGTTCGGGGATTCAGAAGGCACTTAAGGTGTTCTCCATCTTCATAGACGATCTGATCGTCATCCTGCTCGTCCTCCTGGTGCTTCCTAAGTTCGGGGTTTCGGTTCCTCCCCTTGCTGTGGCGGCCCTTGCTGTGGTTCTGATATCGATTGATACACTGACGGCTCCCCTGCTCCTGAGGGATCTGAAGCGCAGACCCACGACCGGCAGGGAGGGGCTGGTGGGAATGAGGGGAAAGGTCGTCAAAAGGCTCGATCCCGAGGGATACGTCAGGGTCAGGGGCGAGCTGTGGAGAGCCTCCTCAGCCTCGGGGAGTGTCGTGGATAGGGGGGCTACCGTGAGGGTCGTTGGTGTTGAGGGTTCTGTTCTCATAGTGGACACTGACGATCGGAGCGGGCATAATAATTGAAAAGGAGCGGTCAAATGCAGGGGTGTTTTAGAACCCTCACGTAGAAGTAGTATCCGAAGGGCATCGTCGTCACGGTGCTCCCGTTGGTCGGCGACGTCTTCAGTGTAACGTTGAACAGAGTTTCCGCACCGTACACCTTGATTACCTCCGGAACGCTCTTGAGCTCGCACAGTGAACCCGCTATCGAGTTTCCAACCACGATTGGAACGGAGTTGAACCACCTCGGCAGCCAGTTCAGCTTCTGCCTCAGCTCGTACCCTGCGGGCGTCGCCACCCCAACGGCGTAGTGGGTCATGTTGTTTGAGCTCCACGGCTTTTTGTAGATGTTATAGAGCAGGGCGGGTTCCTTTACTCCCCCCATGATGACGCCGTAGGTTGGAACCAGCGTAATCCCGTCCGAGAGGTTGGGTTCCCATCCCCACGTTCCGTTTCCATCCTCCCTCCAGACCTGGATCATCATCGGGTTGGAGCCCCTGTACTTCATTCCGAGGGGTATCAGCAGGTACCTGAACAGACCCGCCGGGCGGCAGTCGCCTGCCCCGCAAACGTACTCCTCCTGCTCCATGACGAGCAGTTTCATGTAAACCCCCTCGGCCATCCACGAGAGGGACGGTCCCTTCACCTCTCCCCCTATGCCTATGTAGTAAACGCCTGTAAATGCCGAGTCAAGAACGTGGATTTTAACGTCGCTCACGTTCTTTGCGGATCTCCCGGCGTAGACCACGGTGACCTTTGGCCCGACGTAGTCTGAATAGCTGTTTATCCTGAGGTCAACGAGCAGACTCACGTTCGTGTTTTTCTGGACGACCGTCAGCGGAACCTTGAAGTCTCTCAGCAGATCTCTATGGACGGTTTTCCAGACCACTCCGTTCCCGCTCTCGACGCTGACGGGATTCAACAGGGTGATGTGGATCCTCTTGGCCTCGTACCACCTTCCTTCTACCGGAATCTCAAAACTCTGCAGAGGCAGCGCGTAGACCCTGCCCCCCTTCCGTGCCCAGGCATCCACGAACAGGATGCCCGAGCTCGAGTTCCGGGCCCTTGCCAGATCCCTGACGCGTTTAACAACGTCCGAGGAGACTGCTATGGATCCCCCTGTCTCGCCTGATTTTAGGGTCACGATGCTTCCGTTGGACGCCACCGTCCAGAGGCTGTAGTGGATCTCCACTCCCTTACCGAGCGACGTTCCGAGGCTTACCCTTATGCCCCCTATGGGAGATACCGAGCGGTACACCAGCGCCACGGCGATGATGACGATGATTCCAACGGTTATCAGGGCGCGCGATCTCCTCATTCCATCACCCGACCTTCAGTACATGGATGTCCCTTATAAGTCTGTGTCTCCCCTCGTAGTCAAGGTACCTCGCTTCGATGCTGAATCCAAGATCCTCAAGCCATTCCCTGTTCCGCCTGTACACACCGCCGTTTCTCAGCCTGAAGGCGGGGAACGTGAACACGACACTTCGGGTCGCGACGTTCGATATTGATCTGAAGACCTCCCTGTAGAACGAATCGAGCTTTTTTGATGCCCTTTTAGCCTCGCTTATGCTCAGCTCCCTCTTCAGGGGCTTCCCGAGGTATGGCTCGGTTACCACAGCGTCGAAACGCCCCCTGAGGTTCCTCGCGTCCCTGACCTCGAGCACGTACCTGGATCTGACGTTGAACTCCCTCCTCAACCACTCGAGGTTCTTCCGTGCTCCCCGCACAACCCGCCCGTCAACGTCGCTTCCGTACGCCTCGAACCCCTGAAGCATGAACTCCTGAACTATGGTCCCGACACCGCAGAACGGGTCGAGGAGCTTTCCCCTGCGCAGGCCTGTCAGGTTGACCATTATCCTCGCCAGTCTCGGCGGTATCGACAGTATGGGCCGCTGGTACGGCCTTCCGACGTCGAGCTTCTTTAGTTCGAATGGGTCTGTAACGGCCACCGTCTCCCCAAACCAGAAACCCTCACCGTCGAATATGAAGCTGAAGTCCCTAACCCTTGGGAACCCCTTGAGGATGAGCTCAGACGGCATGGCGAATATGCTGGCCGGCTTGAAGAACTTCGAAGGTCCGATCTGCTTGAACCTCGCCTTGAGCTCGCTGCCGAGTTTCCTCCATAGCCTCCAGTCCCCGTTTCTGTGACCGTAGATGCTCACCGTGAACAGCTTCGAGTAGGGGGCCTTGTCGAGCCCGGAGTCCCTGCCGATTATCCTGATCAGCTTCAGGGCCCCGCCGAGCCACCTGAACTCCCTCTCCAGATCCTCGCTCGACTTTATTATCACCCATCCGTCCTTCCTGAGAACCGGGTGAACCCTTATGTTATGTTTACGAGCAAATGCATTAAATTCTCCCCAACTCAGATCTGGGTTTTTCCCGAATATGATTGCGTAAAGCTTCATGGCTATCACTACACATAGGACAAGTAAAGCTTAAGAACCTAACACCAAAAATTTGTTACCGAGTGTGATAGCTTGCTCGCCAAGGAGGTTCTAGACTCGGTCGATGTCATAAAGGATATGTACATAAGGGCGGTGACGTGTGCGAGGATAGGAGAAAGGTTAGCTAAGGAGGGTAACCCCCTCTACAAGGAAGCGTTCTTGAAGGCCGTTGACATTGCCGAAAAGATAGACGATCCCGTCCTGATGCTCAAAGCCCTTCTTTCGCTGGGCTTCTCAATGAGGAAGGCAGGCATAAAGGCTTATGGAAAGATCTACCGGAAGGTCATGGAATCGATCGCCGATCTTCCACCAGAGGCGGCCGATGAGGTTCTCGGGACTGCGGTGATGTACTCGATATCCCTCGGAAGAATAGATGAGGCCATAGAGTACGCGATATCCATTCAGAACCCTGCCCTGCGGGACAAGGCTCTCCTCGTCATAGTGCGGAAGAACACCTCTCTGATCGAGAAGGACAGGATAAAGATAGCGTACCGCATAAGGAAGAGCAAGCTGGCGGTTGAGTACATAAAGGATGAGGCGGTCAAGTCAAAGGCCCTGCTGGAGATAATACGCTCGTACATCCTTATGGAGAGCTACGCAAACGCCATATCCACGATACTGGAGATAAAGAAGAGGGAATGGGCAAAGCAGGCCTTCAAAGAAGTGGTCATGAAGCTGAGCTCCAGGGGGGTTCTCGGGGAGTACGCTGGAATGCTTGTCGACGTGGCCCAGAAGCTGATAAAGAAGTTCGACGCTGACTTCAGGATAGAGCTCGCCATGGCGTTTTCCATAGCCGGAGAGGGGAGAAAGGCGGTTGAACTGATAAGGATGGAGGCGGATGATCCGACTCCGGATCTCATAGACGTTGCGAAGAGGCTGTTTGAGATAGACCGATCTGCGCTCATAGGCTTCATGAAGGGTCTGAGGCTTCAGGAGGCACGTGAGGTGGGCAAGGTCATACTCAACGCCGTTCTGGAGTCGCCAGAGTCAGTGGACCCCGTGTTCGTAGTCTCCGTCGCCAGACTATCAAGGAGCGACGAGGTGTGGGTGAAGGCCGCCAGGTACCTCGTTCAGATCGGGAACATCAAGGAGGCCTGGAGGATAGCCACGTCCCTGCAGTCGGACAGGTTGCGCTCGATAGTCCTGGCCAGCATAGCCCACAGACTCGTGAGGGAGGGGGAGATAGAGAAGGCGATAGACGCCGCGCTTGAGGTTAGGGACCCCAAGATCTCCTCGATGCTCGTGGCTGAGATACTCGTTGGTGCCATGGACGTCGTTAAGAAGAGGGTGAGTGAGAATGGTTGACATAATATCCCTTCTCAGATCGAAGAGAAACAGGGACGTCGAGTTCGCCCGGGACGTGCTCGTCGAGGCAATGAAGGGACACCTAAACGGCGGGCCCCTGTTTAAAGATGCCATAGAGGAGGCTTACTCAATAATAAAAGACGCCGCTTTCAGACAGAAGGAGGAGAGGCTCATAGAGGCGTACGAGCGAATGGTCGTTTTAAAGTACCTCTCGGTTGAGAGGGATGAAACCCCCATCGGCATCATGCAGGAGGTAGTCTCCCTGCTGGAGCAGGAAGAGGAGGAGTATTAGTGCTCAGACCGGCTTACTGACGCAGCGGATATGACACTCCAATCATGAGGCACTCAAATCATCTGCTGTGGCGTTCTCTGAGCGTCGGAACAGTTTTTAAGGATCCCTTCTAACCCGGACAGGTGATGCCTGTGATAGTGAATCTGGAGATCCAGACCAGAAAGCCCGTTGAGATCGTCGATATAACGAACATGATCCAGGAGGCCATCTGGAAGAGTGACGTTACCCACGGAATCGTGCTGGTGTTTACGCGCCACACAACCACGGGTCTGATAATAAACGAGAACGAGCCAAACCTCGTGGAGGACATCCTGGGCCACATGGAGGAGCTGGTTCCACGCGGAAAGGGCTACAAGCACGACACCATAGACAGAAACGCCCACTCACACCTCAGAGCCTCCCTGCTTCTGAACCCGTCTGTTGCGCTCCCGGTGGACGCGGGTGAGCTTCAGCTCGGGCCCTGGCAGAGGGTCATGCTTGTGGAGCTCGACGGACCGAGGCACAGAAAAGTGACCCTCATGATATGTCCGTGTGCGAGGGAGATCCCCTGAGGTTCCTGACCGCATGCACCATACCGCATGCCTTATCTCCCGACCGCATCACCGCATCAGCGTCCTGTGGAGCTACCGCCCCAGAAGGCCCTCAGTGTTCTCCTCATGGATTCAAGGTTCACACCCTTCATGGCCTCCACCATCCACCCCGGAAGATCCGCCCTCACGTTCCTCCAGAGTGCCCTGTAGTCGAGGATCACTATAACTCCCCTCTCGTCCGCTGAGCGGTGCACCCTTCCGGCCGCCTGGGCGAGCTTCCTGTGGGCGGGCAGGTAGTATCCGTAGTGCCTCCCCTTCCCTGGGAACTTCGACTCGAAGTACCTGACCTGAGCCTCCACCCTCGGGGTCGGTCTCGCGTACGGGAGGCCTACGAGTATAACCCCGTTCATCTCGTCCCCAGTGTAGTCCTGTCCCTCGCTGTTTCTACCGCCCATTACTCCCATTAGGACCGCTCCCCTTCCCTTCGCAGCCGCCTTAAACCGCTTCACCATCTCATCGTTCGCTTTTGACGTAGCTCCCCGTTTCTCCACGAAGACTGCCTTTCCCGTGTTCTCTATTCTGAGCTGAACGTTGGTTGACAGGAGCCCCTGGAGCACCTCGTAGGAGGCCGCGAAGACCCCCACGTTCTTGGGTATTATCCTGACGGCCTCCACTATGTAGTTCGCCATCCGTCTGTAGCTCTCCATGGATCTTTCGGCCCCGCGCGTTGAAACGTCTCTCGCCACCAGAACGAGGGCGTTCTCCCGCCTTACGATGCGTGGAAACCTCTTCAGCCTTGCGTTCTCGATCCCCATGACGTCCCTGAACGCGGTTAGGGGGGACAGGGTTCCGGACATGAACACGGCGCTGTGCACCTCCCTCACCCATTCTATGGCCTTTGACGGATCGAGGGCCAGGAGTTCCAGGCTTATCCCGCCCTCCCTCGTCAGGAGAAAGAGGTAGTCCTCCCTTCCAATGGCCTTCAGCCACTCTAAGAAGAACTCCCCAACCCTTCCAACGTAGCTCCGCGGTGCTTTTCCCTTCTCTATCCTGTCCTCCCTTATGGCGTTTCCAACGTCCACCAGACCGTTCAGAAACCTTGACAGGGCCCTCTGACCCATGCCCGTGACCGCCGCCACGTGCCTCAGCGCGTCTTCACCTGCTATTGGAGCCTCATCGTTCTTTCTGTCCCTGAGCTTCTCCTGGAACAGCAGCTCCAGGCCCCTCCCGAGAACGCTGAGAAAACTCGCGATGTCCTCCTCCCTGTACTCTAAGGCCTCCTTTATGGCCCTGTTTATCGTGTGTATGCTCATCCTGTCGCTCAGTGCTGATATCGCCTGGTCCGGCAGGTTGTGGGCCTCATCGAAGATCACCACGGTGTCCTCGTAGCTGAGGCCGATCCCCTCCATGAAGGCGTTCCTTATGGCGGGACTGAGCATGTAGAGGTAGCTCGCGACTATGACGTCCGCGTTCTCGGCTATCTTCCGCGTCAGGTCGTAGGGACAGACCTCGAGAACCTCGGCGTAGCTCAGTACCTCGTTTGGATGACTCGGATCCTCCGCGAACATCCTGACGACTTCCTTGAAGCCGGGCTTCTTCTCGTTCTCGTAGAACTTGCACTTCCCGAGCTTCTTCAGGTTCTTGCATACGAGCATGGCGCTGTACGCGTCGGACACGAAGGACGTCAGGTAATTGTGGAGGCAGAGCTCCTTCCTGCTCCTCAGTTCTACGCCCGAGACGCGGGATCTTCTGTTGATCTCTTTGAGTTCCTCTATGACCCGGTCCATCTGTCTGTGGGTTCGGGCCAGGTAAACGATCTTGAGCCCCCTTTCCTTTGCAACGGGGAGAACGGCCGCTAAGGTGGCGATGGTCTTTCCAAACCCAGTAGGAGCCTCGACTACGACGCTGGAACCATCGCGGACGGCTTCGCTTACCAGCTCCATGAACTCCCTCTGGTTGGGACGGAGCGTCTCGTAGGGAAAGTAGCTGATGTCTGCCATTACGATCCTCAACCTCCCAATGGAAAGAGTTTTAACGTTCTCTTTTAACCTTTCCCCAGGTGATGACAACGACGGTTTCAGAGAACAAACTCTTGAAAACCGTTGAATACGTCGTTGAGGCCGCAATACTCAGCTGGCTGTCATACCTCCTGATCTACCAGAACTACCTTCTCTACAGGTGGCACAGGGGGCTCCGCAAGCCCTCTAAGGTGTACTTCATACTGGCGGGTGTTCTGATAGCGGCGGCGTTCCTTACCTACGAATTCATTCGCCTTTTCGGACGAGATGAAGAACCGACGGAGCATCCCGATGAAGAGCCGACGAACGGAAGCGCGGAGAACGAGAATGCGAACAGGGACGGGAAAGAAAACGTTGATGGCGAAGGAGAAGAGAAAACGGAGGAACCGGATCTCAGAGCCTGAGGTCTCCTATCTCCTCCAGAACCTTGGCGGTCAGTTCAACGCCTGCATCGACGTCCCTCTCGTCCACCACTTCTGTGTTGGAGTGTATGTAGCGCGATGGGATGCTGATTCCGCCCGTTGGAACTCCCTCGTGGGTTAGATGTATCGATCCAGCGTCCGTGCCTCCTCCGGTGAGTATGTCCCACTGGTAGGGTATCCCGTGCTTCTTCGCCACCTCCTCCATCCAGCGGACGATGGTCGGGTGGCAGATGACCGAGCGGTCCATTATCTTGATGGCAATGCCCTTTCCGAGCTGGCTTATCTGCTTGTGCTCGGGTGTTCCCGGGACGTCGGCGGCTATCGTTACGTCGAGGGCGAAGCCGTAGTCAGGGTTTATCTTGAAGGCGGAGGTAGTTGCTCCCCTGCGCCCCACTTCCTCCTGAACGGTGGCCACGAAGTAGACGTCGGCGTCTGTGTTGATCTTCTGCGCGGCCTTTACGAGTGTGTAGACCGCTATCCTGTCATCGTGAGCTATGCTCAGGAGACGGTGCTTTCCGAGGCGCTCCAGTCTTCCGTCCCAGGTTATGACGGTTCCCTCCTTGACGCCCATATCCCTTGCTTCTTCCTCGCTCTCCGCTCCGATGTCTATGAAGATCTGCTCCCATGTGGGTGCCTTCTTCCTGTCCTCCGGCTTCTGGATGTGCGGAGGAACGCTTCCACCGACACCGTAGATGAACTCGTTCGGACCAATCCAGACCTTAAACCGCTGCGCTATGAGGGTCCTCGGGTCGACGCCGCCAACGGGGACGACGTGGAGGAATCCCTTCTTGTCTATGTTGTTGACCATGAGGCCTATCTGATCCATATGGGCCGCCAGCATGACCTTCGGCCCGCTTCCCTTCTTGTGGGCTATCACGTTTCCGAGAACGTCGACGGTTACCTCGTCGACGTATGGCTTAAACGCCTCCACTACAACGTCCCTTACCCCAAGGAACTCGTACCCGGATACTCCCGGGGCTTCAACGATCTTTTTAAGCAACTCGTACTCGACCATCTTCTAACACCTCCAGCCGCAATCCATTAAGATGTTCATCTTAATGATGTATTTAAACTTTTTGTGCCGTTCACGTGCCTACAGCAGCTGATAGTAGCCGCTCTCCGGTTCGTATATCTCGCTCACGGCCAGCAACGCAGTTATGGCATCCTCGATGACGCTCTCATCGAACCTGTCGGAGAGCTTTTTCACGATGAATTTGTGGGACACGGGTTTTCCTTTCTTCTTTTTGAGCAGCTCTATGATCGCCGCCTTCGCCTCTTCCACCTCTGGCCTGCTCTTCTCTTCAGTTTCGGTTTCTTCGGTTTCCTCTTCGAACAGCTCCTCGGTGTTCCTCCGCTCAAGCATGAGGGTGTAGAGCTCGTCTATGGTCGCCAGCATGTCCTCGGGTATTCCCCTGTTCCTGGCTATTACCTTGGCCTTGGCGGTTATGCCGTACCTGTCGTATATCTCAAAGGCTTTTATGGCCTTTCTGACGTGCTCCACCTTCTCGTTAAGCGTTTCAAATCTGTGGAGTATCCACGCGTTCGGCTCAACAGTTGAAACCCCCTCAACGAGTATCTGCTTGTCGTCGCGCCACTCAGCAACCTTTCCGATTATCTGAACGAGGTCTCCCTTCTTCACGAGCTTCACGAGCCTGGTGTCGTCCCGGAAGCCGAATACCCAGACGGTTCCCGTTCCATCGTCTATCTGAAACTTGCCGTAGGTCTCGTCGTCGCTTATGGTGGGTTCCCTGACCACCGTCGCCACCACCTTCACCCTGTAGACCTTCCTCGCATCGCGGGTTATCAGGTAGTTGGGCTCGAAGTCCCCCTCGCTCTTGACGTAGTACCCTTCAAGAACGTCCCTGAGGTAGACCCTGCTGGCGGGCAGTCTCTTCTTCATTCCTCCTCACCCCCTTCGAAGCTCCACCATTTAGTGACCTTCCTGAGCTTTGGGATGATCCTGTTCTCCAGTTCCCTTATCTCCTCGAGTGCCTTGAGATCCGCCGCACTGAAGTCCTGGATGACCTCACCGTAGATGTGCGGACCCTCTTCCCCTCTTATGACTCTGCCTATGACCCTGACGATCTGATCCGGCTTCGGAAGGATGTTCTCCTCACTCTCGACGAGTATGACCCCCGTTCCGTCGTCCAGCCAGAAGGTGTAGTCCACCTTGTCTATCTTGAAGGCCCTTCCTATCAGGGCCACCCTCGTGTCGTCCTCCCTTATGTCCTTTATCTTCCGCTCCTCGGCGGGCTTCCTCCGTCTGAACCTCGGCTCTAAGGAGGTCTCGTTGTCCACAACATCATCAGGCTCAAGCTCAACTTCAACACCGATGTCATCCATCGTATCACTCCTCCCCTGACAGCTCCCTTTCAAACTCGGCGATGTTCTTCAGAAGGGAGCTCCTAACCATCTCTATCTCCCTCTCGTAGTCGGGTTCGTCCCACGACGACACCTTGATTATCAGCCCGAGGAACTTATCGTCGACCACGTTGCCCCTCAGAACTATCTCCCTTCCGAGTATCGTGTAGGCCTTTTCCTCGGCGAGCTTTCTTGTGGCGTCCCTTATGGTCAGGCCCGAACTCACGAGCTCCTTGAGCTCTTCAGCCAGCTCGTCGGGGGTCAATCCCACCACCTCAGCCGCGTCGTCCCCGAACATGGTGGCCCTTATGTAGCCCGAACCGTCGTCAACGCCGAAGTCGAGTATTGTCACCTTGATGGGGGTTACCTCCCCGTGTTCGGGGCACCTCCAGACGTCCGCCGCCGGATCGTAGTCCACCTTCCTCCTGCACTGGGGGCACGCGTCGTAGACGTTTATCCTGTAGACCTTGGCTATCGTCCCCCTGATCTCGACGAACTTCTCGCCTCCGTGCAGTTCTCCTATTCTCATCCTGCTGTAGTTGTAGCTCCTGACCTCCGAGAGGGGCGGTATCTCCTTGACCCTCGGATCCTCGGGGTTCTTTATTATGCGGGTTCGGAAGTTCGTGTGGAGCTCCACGCCGTTCCTTCCCTCCCTCACCCACGGGTCTATGATCTTTATGACGTCTCCGGGCTGGAGTGCATCGTAGTACTTCCTCACCTGGGAGTCCCACAGAACGAGTCTGGCCTTTCCTGTTGAGTCGTAGATTATCACGTTGGCCACGAGTCCCCTGCTGCCGTCTTTCTTCCTGTACTCCCGCGGGGGATACTTCCTCAAAACCCCTGCGACCACGTTTACCTTGGACATGCCGGGAACGAGATCCCTTATGTGCATGAGCTCTTCGCCGCCCTCCAGCGGGACGCCGAGCTCCTCTGCGAGAATGACAGCTGCGGCGTGTTCAGATACTCCCTCCCTCGCCGCGATTTCCTTTATCCTTCTGCTGATCTCGGATCTCTTCATCCCCTTCCTCCTGATTATAACGTTTATTATCTCATCCTTCGTTACACCAGGCACAACACTCACCTAAATGGTAATCACGGAGCATTTATTTAAGCTTTTCTGATATTCCTTTTCGGGTCTTCTGTTTCTACGTGTTTGAATCGCCTTCTGATCCGGTTTGCTCCCCGGGTTCTCCTCTTTCCTCTTTCTCAAGCTTCAGCAGTACGTCCCTGTACTCCGACTGTATGGCCTTCCCGAAGGCTTCCTTTATGAGTTTTGGATCGTTCTCCGGGAATCCATAGAGCTCCGCGAACTTCTTGGTGGTTCCGAGGATCTTGGTTCTCTCGTACGGTTCTGCGTATATGAGGCCCATCTCCCTGAGCTTTTTCACGTGCTCGTACGCCTGGGAGCCGCGCAGTTTTACGAGTTTGCTCTGCTCGATCGGCTGGAGGTACGCTATCAGCGCCAGAGTTTTGAGCTCCCCCGTCCTCAGGTCCGGCTTCGGCATTAGGTGTATGACCCTCCCCGAGTACTCCTGCTTCACCTGCATCACGTACTTATCCCCGAGCACCTTCACAACCTCTATCGCGCTCTTCCTCTCGTCGTATTCGGCCGCTATCAGCTCCACGAGCTTCTCCAGATAGTCGAGGGATCTTATGCCGAGTGCCTTTGAAAGCTCTTTGATGCTCATCGGTCTGCCCGACACGAACAGCGCCGCCTCCACGAGGGCTTTGTCTTCTATCAACCCCATGACCGCCACCATCCACTGTGATCTAAGCATCTTAATCTTAAATAGGTGTCCCATGAGCGTGAGCCGTACCGATGAAAACCCTCAGTTTGTAATGATTGGTTAAGGAAAACCCAAAAAGCCCGGGCGTCCTACATCGGCCATGTCGGATGGAATGGCGAAGGGTGATATAATAGCCCTGATCTCGGTCGTTGGGATAGCCGTTGGACTGAGCTCCCTCATACTGTGGGCATTGGGCCTTAAATGGTTCATACCGCAGTTCTTTGCGCTCTCGCTCAGCGACTCCATAAACCCCTGCACGTTCGTCATATACACGATGCTCCTCGTGGCGCTCGCTGTTAAGGAAGTATCGGGGAGGGAGTTCTATCTCGCAGGCCTCGGTTTTATATCTGCGATATACGTCTCATACTACACGTTCGGCGTGGGCCTCGTACTAACGGTGGGGAGGTTCCCAACCTGGACAGGGGGTGTGGCCGCGATACTCTTCGGTCTTTACACGGTTATAACGGGGCTACTCGGGAAGTCACGGATAGCGGCTAAGAAGAACGTTAGAAGGAGGATATTCAAAGCCAACGCATCTTTCTGGAGCTCCTTCCTCGTTGGGATATTCGTGTCTGCTACCCTGCTTCCCTGCTCCTCGGGACCCTACCTCGTGTACTCGATCATAATAGCCAAAGCCGGTACGAAGCTGTTCTGGCTCATGCTCGGTCTCTACAACCTCGTGTTCGTGATACCCCTGTTCGTTATACTTTTCGGGGTTGGAGGAGCCATAAAGGGAAAGGGTGTATCGAGGGCCATAGTCAGGAGGTCAAGGGAGCTTTCGGTGGCCTCGGGACTCGCTCTAATCGCCATAGGGCTGTGGATACTGCACTGAGATGAAGCCGGCAGTGCACTAACTCCCGCTGAGCTCTTTGGCCTCCTTCAGCACTTTCGTTGTGTTGACTGATTCATGATCCACGAATATCTTGTAGAGGGCGTTTATCAGAACCCTCGAGGAGTTTCTGTTGTAATAGAGGATGTACCACTTTCCGATGTATATCAGAACTCCGTTGTTCTTGGCGGCCGAGCGGACTATGCTTGGGGTTGCTGACACGTTGTACTCGCTGTTTATGACTGCTCTGAGTGTTCCGTTGTAGGTTATGCCGATCACCGGAACTCCCGTAACGCCTATGAGCTTGTAGAGCTCTAAGAACAGCTCCCTGTTGTATTTGCTGCCGACGAGATCGTAGAAGGTCAGGCTGCCGTTCCCGTAGACCTGCGGGATCCACTTCATCATGTCCCTGCAGTGGGGGCAGGTGTGCTCCCCGTACATGTAGAAGTGCAGCTTGGATGGGATGACATCGTACGTGAGTATGCTCCTGACGTAGAACGCGGTGTTGCCCTTCAGAACCTTCACGCTTCCAGATCCCGATCCGGACCCGGATTCGGATCCGGAACTGCCGCCAGCTACGGCTATACCCTTTTCCCTGATTCCAGTCTCGATGAGGCTGTACAGACGCTGTTTCTCAAGCTCCTTCTTGAAGTTCCCCACCAGTATAACCCTCAGGTTTCCCCCGTACCTGACAGCGACGAGAGAGCTTGCGTTCGTCCCTGTGTACCCTCCCAGTGCGTTCATCGCCGCGGGGCTCACCGATTTACAGCTGACGTTCTTCGTGTTAAACGTCCCCTCTATGATGCCCCTCAGGGAGCCGCACGTGGAGGGCGAAGTCGAGTAGACAATGAACGAGAGCTTTGTTTGATTCAGCTGGATCGTGCTCGTTCCATGGGCCGTTCCGGTTCCTCCTGAGCCTCCGTTTGAGCCTATGCAGCCGCTGATCATCACCATCATTACGGACACGGCGATAACTGCCACGAGCTTTCCCAGTTCTTTCAGCCGACCGTTAAACTTCATAAGTGACTCCTCCTGATCTCTCTATCAGTTGGACTTCGGGCACCGTTTAATAAACATAGTGGAAAGTCTTAAAACGAATTCGGGTAACAGACTTGGGGGCATGTTCATGGAGGTGTGGTACCGTTCACGCGCCATTTATGAGGCCGTCATGAAACTGCTTAACGATTCTCGGTACGGTGAGGCCGTGGAGATGGCGGAGAAGATCCCCGATCCGCGGATAAAGGCCAAGACCCTGGCCAAGATAACAATTGAGCTTGCCAAGAAGGGCAGGGACTACTCGGACGTTTTGGAAAAGGCGATATACACCATGGTGGATCTGCCGAGGGGAGAAAGCACGAAGGCGCTGATGGCCCTCGCCTTTGACTTCCTTGAGCTCGGGATGTACGAAGAGGCTCTGAAGGTGGCCGACTACATAATGGATCTTCCCAACAAGTCCAAGATGCAGGCGGAAGTGGCCCTTAAGATGGCTGAGGAAGGTAAGGTGGGGGAGGCGATGAAGATAATAGACAACATCTTGGACGACGACGTCAAGACGTGGGCCATGTCGCGGATAGCGACCAAGGTTTGAGCGAGCACCGGGGGAACCGACGAACACCATTCAGTGTACATCCGCTCCCCATCCGTTCAGTTTTTGCCGTTCTTCTGTGGAGGAGGGTTTATTAAGCCGTACTCAGAGGGATCGCGTTGGCTGATCGGTTGACCCAACCTGAACGGAGGAAGGATCATGAACGTAACGGATGTCGTGGGTATACTCGGCATGATACTGCTCGTCGGCTCGTGGATACCGCAGACCGTTGAGACCGTGAGGCATCGCAGGTGCCCCCTGAACATCGAGTTCATCGTGGCTTACGTCGTGGCGGCGTCCCTGCTCACCGTTTATTCATACGCGAAGGGCGACTGGATCTTCTTCACCCTGAACTTCTTGGCGGCGCTTCAGAGCTCCATAAACATGATCGTTAAAGTGAGTGAGTCGTTCAGAAATTAACATCCGGCTTTCAAAAACTTTAAATATCGCTCCAACGTTTCAGTGGGAGGGAAGTCAGATGAGAAAGTTTCCCGTGTACATCGCTTCTTGGAAGGACATAGATGAGTGGGCCGAACCCGGGGCAATGAGGATGCTCGAGGACGGCTGGGTTCCCGACGTGGTCGTCGGGGTGGCAAGAGGCGGCTGGGTGGCCGCGAGGATATACTGCGACTACCTCGGTGTGAAGGATCTGGTAAGCGTTAAGGTGGAGCACTGGGGTGTAACCGCCACGCCCGATGGTAAGGCGAAACTGAGGTACGGTACCAGCTATTCGATGGAGGGAAAGCGGGTTCTTGTGGTCGACGACATAAGCGATACCGGGGAGAGCCTCACCCTTGTAAAGCGCTACATCGAAGAACAGAAGCCGCGGGAGGTCAGGGTCGCGACCCTCCTGACCATAAAGGGCTCGAGGTTCAGACCCGACTACTACGGCAGGGAGATAGACTGGGCCTGGATAGTGTTTCCATGGAACTTCATAGAGGACGTGATAAACCTCGTCGGGGGGATCCTCGAGGAGAAGGGAAAGGCGAGCACCGACGAACTGCTGAGGACAATCGAAGAGCTTCACGGGGCGTGCCCTGATAGGGAGAAGTTTGAGAAAGCTATGAGGGTCGCTGAGATGCGGGGAGTCTTCAGGCTTGAGGATGGCTCGTGGGTGAAGGCTCAGTAGCCGGGATGTGGTAGTTTGAATAAGGAGAAGACCATACGGGAAATAAAGGACCACAGCGTCTATTCAAAAGAGATATACAAGATGCACAGCGGGAGGATAGATGACGTTATAGAGGACTACGAGAAGCTGAAGGAGAGCTACCTTGAGGACCACTCACGTGCCAGAATAGTCCGGATCGTTTTTGAAGAGGATGAAGGCCTTCCGCTGGCAATTGAATTCAACAGGAAGGACGATTCGTTCAAAGGCTTCACCATAGCCATTGGAAAGCCCTACATAAACAGCGATGAAAGGGGGGAAGGGTACGAGGAAAAGACCGAGGAATAGGGGTTTCAGGCTGCTCGGGCTGATCTCGGTCTTCCTCATTGCGTCCCTCCTTCTTCCGTCCATCCCGTCTGCCGGGGCGTCAAGTCCAAAGCCGATCGTCGTCGCCACCATAGGGCCTCTCGCTTCCATAGTCAGGGAGACATTCGGGAGCTCCGTTCAGGTCTACACCCTGATACCTCCCGGCGTTGACCCCCATGAGTACCAGCTGACCGCGAAGCAGATAAACCTGGTCAAGGAAGCCGACGTCATAGTGACAACGGGCGGCCATCTGCCAGTGGAGAAGATGATGGCGGAGCTGAAGAGCGAGGGAAGCCTGAGGGGTGAGCTCCTCTTAGCTGACGATTACGAGCGCTGCGGCTTCCGCTACCTGAGGGAGACGTGGTACCACAACGGAACCAACCCCCACGGCGTCTGGCTCGATCCGTACAACGCCATAGCCATAGCCGAGGCCACGGAGAAAGCTCTTATAAGCGCTCATCCACCCAACGCGGCTGTTTACAGACAGGATTTTGAGAGGTTCAGGGACAGGGTTCTTGAGATCGTCAAGGCTTACGAACCCCTGTTGAGGAACAGGAGCGGGAGCGTCGTCATACAGCAGCCATCCATTCAGTACGCCGTCTCATGGATGGGCCTGAAGGTCGTTGGGGCGATAAAACCAGAGGAGGAGGCCCCGGCACTCGGAGTCGATGAGGTCCTTCCCGCGGCAAGGCGGGCAGATCTGATAGTTTACTCCAACCAGAGTTCGGCCCAGCTCAGGAAGGCCGCTCTCGAACTCGCCTCGAAGGCGGGGAAGCCCGCCGTTGGTGTGTACGTCTTCTGGGGTAAAGGTAACTACACGGAGTTCCTCATAAACAACACCGCGTCGATAATCAGGGCCATGGGGGAGAAGCCCGTCGTCATAAAGCAGGAAAGGAGCGGTCACGCCTACGCCGTGGCGGCTTTCTTCGTCGCCCTCTCGCTTGGCCTGGCGTTCGGCTACCTGATGAGGTGGTGAGGTTCAGTAAGTGAAACCGTTTACGTAAGCGATTTTGTATACCGAAAACGCTTAAATAAGAGCGCGGCCAAGGGAGAGCGGTGGTCCAATGAGCATGAGAAGGATTGCATCCGTTCTGATGCTTGCCGTCCTCGTCCTGGCCGTCGTCGCGGCCGGCTGCATATCTGGGAGCTCAAGCGGTTCGGGCAGTTCCACGGTCTCTCCAAGTCCCTCGCTGACGTCATCGTCTACCCCTCAACCCCAGACCCACCTCAAGAAGGAGACCCTCGTGATATTCCACGCCGGCTCGCTGAGCGTCCCGCTCCAGCAGCTCGAGAACGACTTCAAAACCTACGCCAGGGAGAAGCTCGGCGTGGACGTCAGCTACGACGACGAGGCCAGCGGAAGCGTGATGGCGTGCAGGAAGGTCACCGACCTTCACAAGCGGGCCGACATAGTGGCGACTGCCGACTACACCCTAATCCCCCAGCTCCTCGTTCCGAACTACACGGACTTCTACGTCATGTTCGCCACGAACCAGATAGTCATAGCCTTCACGAACCAAAGCAAGTACGCGAACGAGATAAACTCCACCAACTGGTACGAGATACTGGCGAAGCCCGGGGTGACCTTCGGCTTCAGCAACCCCAACGACGACCCCTGCGGCTACCGCTCCGTCATGGTCATGATGCTCGCGAGCCTCTACTACGACAAGCCGATATTCAAGACCCTCGTTGAGGAGAACACGAACATAAGGGCCAACGGGACCCACGTATACGTTCCCAAGGTCATACAGTTCAAGACGAAGAAGATAGTCATGAGACCGAAGGAGACCGACCTGGTCGGCCTCGTCGAGAGCCACGCCATAGACTACTTCTTCATCTACAAGAGCGTCGCCGAGCAGCACCACCTCCGCTACATCACCCTGCCGGACAGGATAAACCTCGCGGACTTCAAGCTCGCGGACTACTACGGCCAGGTCGAGGTCACCATAGGCTCGACCGGGAAGACCATCAAGGCCAAGCCGATAGTCTACGGCGTTACGGTGCTGAATAACGCGCCCCACAGGCAGCTTGCCCTCGAGTTTCTCAAGTTCTGGCTCGGCCAGCAGGGTAAGGAGGTCTTCGAGAAGAACTACCAGGACTTCCTCAACCCGCC
>JAADEC010000002.1 GCA_013153595.1 Thermococci archaeon
GCCGTTGAGACTGGAAAGAGCGCCAAGGCCATAGTCTCGAAAGGAGTAAGGCTGTCTCACGTTGGTAAAACGGTTATAGCAGTTGCTGGAAACTGTGGAGAGGTTGTTGACGCAGTGATATAGTCTTAGCCAAAGAATAAAAAGATAAAGAATTAAGCCACTACCTCTTCCTGACCTTCCTCACAACCGCCGGAAGCAGGGCGAGTGCGGCTATGGACGCGGGTCCGCATATGGATCCGGACTTCTTAGATGACGCTGAAGTCGAAGTTGAGGCGAGCGCCGAAGAGGCGCTGGCAGCCGACGTCGTCGAGCTCGTGTTGTAGTACTTCGAGTACCTCTTGATTATCTGGGACGGGCTCATCCCCTGGACCATCAGCTCAACCCACTCGTTCAGCCACCTCTTGTAGTTGGCCGATATGTTGCCCGGGTTTACGACCCTACTCCACCTCGGGACGAGCCTGTAGACCGACGGGAGGGTAACGTTGTCGCTGGCCGGGAACATCCAGTTGTGGGTGGCTATCTTCGACTGGAAGGCGTTGCTGAGCACGAAGTTCACGAACTCCCTGGCGAGCTTTGGATGCCTGCAGCCCTTTACGATGCCAACGCCCTCTATCTGGACGTAGGCCGTGTCGTTGAGCAGGATGACACCTATGGTGGAGGTGTTCCTCTTTCCGTAGTAGGCGTCGTAGGCCGGATCCGTAACGTAGCTCACGAGGAACGGGGCCTCTCCCTTCGTCCACATTGCCCAGCCCGCGTCCCAGCTCTTGACTATAGCGTATATCTGCGGCTTCAGCTTCTCCCAGTAGTAGAGCCAGCCGGGGTCTCCGAAGGCCCCTATCGTCCAGAGGAGAAACGCCCTTCCGGTGGTGCTCGTCCTCGGGTCCTCGAGTATCAGGCTCTTCTTCCACTTGGGGTTCAGGAGGGCCTCAAAGGTCTTGGGCGGGTTCTTTATCTTCGTGTTGTTGTAATCTATGGCTATGGCGCCGTAGTCGAAGGGTATCAGGTGATAGGTCGGATCCAGCTCATCTATGAGCCACTTGGGAACCACACCTATGTCTGGTGGCCTGTAGCTCTCAAGGACGCCTGCCTTCACGGCCTCCGCCGCGTAGCCGTTGTCTATCCCGATGACGACGTCGGCGTAGGGATGGCTCTTCTCGAGTATCAGCCTGTTAACGAGCTCCCCGCTCGTCATCGTCACTACCTTGACCTTGACACCGTACTCCTTCTCGAAGGTTGGGATGGTGGCGTTCGCCAGCCCCCAGCTGACGAAGCTCGGGTAGGTGTAGACCACAAGGGTCTGCTGAGAACTCGCCGCGGCAGGAGTGGCCGCCATCAGTATCAGGAGGACTGGCAACAGCACAACAGCGTACCTCATGGCATCACCCCCAGAATCTCGGTCGTGTTATTACAGCGTTTTAGGAATTCAAAACCGGGTGTTTATATACGTTGTGCCCCGTTCCCTATCTTTATAACGTAGTCGGCCGCGTTCTGGAGGGCCACGGAGAACCCCGGATCGGTACCGATCACGACTGTCTCAAGCCCCCTACGCTTGGCCTCGATTATTATCGGCAGGAAATCCGCATCACGGGAGGCAAGGGCGATTATATCCACGTCCGAGCTGTATATAAGCTCCATGGCCTCTATGGCGACCCTCACGTCGGTGTCCCCTGCCACTATGACGGGCTCAAGCCCCTGATTTACAACGGCCTCTATGAGGCCCTGGGGGGCGTACTGATTCAGAATGACCTTGGCCACCCGTATCCTGCCTATCTCCCTCAGGCTGTCGAGGATGTCCTCAAGCTTTATGCCGAGCTCCTTCCGCAGTATGTTGGGACCGTCGACTATGAGTCCTATGGTCTTCTTGATCTCCCCGCTTCCGCGCGCTCCTCCCGCCTCTATTGCCGCCCTCGCCTCCACATCGGTTTTTCTTTCCAGCTCACTCTCGCGTTCCCGCTCACGCCTCTCCTTTCTCAGTATCCTGAAGAACCTCTCCTTCACCTGAACCACCCTCAAGAACTATCGTGTAGTCGGCGGCGTGTTTTAGGGCCACCGAGAACCCGGGCTCAACGCCTATGACAACCGTCTCCTTTCCCTTCTCCTTGGCCTTCAGTATCACGGGAAGGAACTCAGCGTTCCTCGTGGCTATGGCGAGGACGTCTATGTTCGGGTTGTATATCTCCTTCATGGCCTCGACGGCAAGCTTCACCCCTGTCTCTCCGGAGACGATTATGGGTTCAAAACCCTGATTTGAAACGGCCTCTATGAGGCCCTGGGGGGCGTACTGATTCAGAATGACCTTGGCCACCCTCACGTCGCCTATCTCGCTCAGAACCTCCTGCAGATCTTCGAGCTTTATGCCGAGCTCCTTGCGGAGTATGTTGGGTCCGTCTATCAGGAGCGCCACCCTCTTCCCCCTCGAGGTTTTTCTCCTCATAACACCTATGCTCCTTATGCCACCGCGCGTTATATCCACTATCCTCTCCCATTTTACGGAAGGCATAACTGTCACCGCTGGAACAGGTGATACACACTGATGCATTGTAACAACAAGTTAAAAAAGTTTTGTGGCCCTACACTATGCGCTTGTAGTAATACCACAACCCCCTTATAACGTCCCTGAGCTCTATCATGGTGAAGGTCTCGCTCCTGTCCATCATCTTCGCCGTTTCTTCCCAGCTGTGGGCCTCCAGCACCCTGTAGATGAGGAGCTTTGCCTGCCTCTCGTCCAGGTAGGGCCTCATCCACCCGTCGAGGAAGTAGAGCTTCACTATGGGCTTCACCGCGTCGAGGACGGTGTCGTAGGTTAGGACCTTGCCCGTGAACGCGTCGAGCCTCTTCCTCTGAACGTCCGTGAGCTGGGGTCTGTATGGGGCTGCTTCCCCGAAGGGCGTCTCGAAGAGCCAGCGGACTATCCCTGGATCGAGGTCTCTGTGGGTGTCGGACAGCCACTCCGTCAGTCTGATCCTGAACTCGTCGCTCGCCTTCTTGACTATCTTTCGGGCCTCCCTGCTCAGCGGCTTTATCACCACGGCGGTGTACTCCCCGCTGACCGGGTTCCTTGCTGGACTGAGGTGGACAACCGCGAAGCCGTTCCTGATCCAGAACCTGACGAGCTCCTCGCTCGCACCGAAGCCCGAACCTATCCAGTCAAGGCCTTTCTTCTTGGCCTCCTCCTCGAGCAGTTCAAGCGCCCTGCTACCGAGCCCCATGTCCATGGCGTCCGGGTGGGTGGCTATCCTGACAACGCGGTAGCCCTTCAGCTTGGCGAAGGCCTTTGAGCAGTGATGCTTGACCATCATGTCGGGTATTATGTTGCCCCTCGGCTTGTAGCCCTTGGCCATCTTGTCTATCACCTTCTTCGGGATCCCCCCCTCCTTGGCTATCTGCAGGGCCGTCACTATCTTGCCGTTCCTGAGGCGAAGAACCCTTGCTTCGTGGTGGGGGGCATCGGCCAGCATCGCCACGTCGCTCGGTCTGTTGCGGTAGTGGGCGAGGATGTAGATGCCCACGAAGTTCCTCAGATCCTCGCGATCGTTCTCGAACCAGTCGTCGAGGTCGGGCTTCTCGAGGTAGACCTCCTTCGCCTTTATCAGCTTGAAGTCCTCCTCCGTCAGCTCAACGGGCTCGGCGTCGAGCAGGAGAACGTCGAAGAGCCACCTCTCTATCGGGTCGTTTTCCGCGTAGCGGATCGGCTCCTCCATGTGGATCTCCCTGAATTCCCTCATCTCCCTGGCCCTCTTCAGGAACTTGACCGAGAACCCCCTTCCAGCCCCCTCGTAGCCGTGAACGGTCGAGGAGTACACCACACGGGGCTTGTCGAGGTAGCGGTAGAGTATCGGGACGTGTATCCCCGCGGCCTCGTCCACGAGGTAGACGTCGGCCTTCTTCCTGTACCCCTCGGCGGGAGGATAGTAGCGCATGGCCACGCTCTTTGAGTAGAGCTCCGCCACCAGGCCCTTCCTCTCAACAACTTTGGTTCTCATTCCAAGCCGTTCCATGGCCCTCTTCGCGAACAGGAATAGAGTCTGGACGTTCTCAAGCTCCGGCGCAGTCACGACGATCCTGACCCTCTTCCTGAGCATCGCGGCGAGTCCCACAGACGCCATCCCTATGCCCGCGCTCTTCCCCCTTCCCCTGTCGGCGGTGACGACGAGCATGCCGCCGTCCACGAGCCCCTCAAAGGCCCTGATCACGTCCATCTGTTCGGC
>JAADEC010000060.1 GCA_013153595.1 Thermococci archaeon
CTCCTCACGGCCTCCAGTGTTCCCTCCCTCAGCAGTCTCCTGACCTCTTCCATGCCCGGGCTCATCGAGGAGTACCTCGAGAGGCTCTCCTTCATGGTGACCCCAACCGCCCAGGGGAGGTGCTTAGCCACGTCATCCTCTATGAGGGTTCTGTCTCCGGCCACCATGCCCATTGGGATCCCCCACTCACCCAGCAGGCAGGCGTTCAGGAGGGTTTCGCTGACCTCCATGCCGTTTATCTCCAGCCTGTCGACTGCCGATCCGCTGTAGGTGTGATCGAACGTTGCCCTCCAGCTGCCGGCTTTGGCGTGATAGCCGAGGAAGATGGCGAACTCACTTCCCTTAGCCCCCGCCACCATGCTCAGGGGCCTCGGAAACCCCCTCACGAGTCTGACGTACCCCGGGACCTCAGTGGCAAGGATGTTGACCATCGGGCCGTGACTGTCCGCCACGACCACCTCATCGAAGCCGTTCTCGTGGAGGGTCTCCGCCACGGTCGTTACCACGTCTGTCGCTATCCTTCTCGCCTCCGAGTACAGGGCTCCTTTAACGCGGAGGTGCTCCCTGCTCACGATGTGGGGCAGGCCTTCAAGGTCGAGCGATACGAAAGCCTTCATGGGCATCACAGGGGGTAGTACGCTCCACGGAATAAAAACGTACTGAACCCCTCCCGATGTCGTAACCTGCTGAGTCCCATAACTCTCAGGAATATCCGCGATGATGGCCGATAATTCCCGCTCATGAAAAAGGTTTTATAGGCCTTTTTTCAAAGAATAAAATGGTGATGCGCATGAAAATCCTTGAGATTAGAATGAGGCTCCCCTACAGGGAAAAGGGGAGTGTGTTGAGCCGTCTCCTTTCAAAAATCAGCGGGCGAATTGAGGACGTGCACTTCCTGCCCCCGACCGTCACGGGCATTTCAGAGGTCCGGATCGAGGTCGCGGGAGGCAGGGAGCTCATAAAAGAGCTTAAAACCCTTATAAAGAATGGAAAGGTCTCGTTCAGGGTCCTCTCCGAGGCCTGATTCTTCTTTTGGCAAACTTAGCAGCTCAGCTTAATTACATGGCACTCAGCGCCACCCAGACAAGGAACAGCGTTCCTATGACGTCGCTGAGCGTCGTGACGACGGGTATGGCCACGTTGTCAGGATCCCAGTTGAACTTGTGGGCCAGGACCGCCATTATCAGGCCTATGAGCATCGCCGCCAGGATAACGAGTGGGAACCCGATGAGGAACTGCCAGAGCATCCTGGCCGACTTGTGGATGTAGCCCCGAACCACCCACATGGATATGAGGTTGGTCAGGTAGCCTATCACCGGAGCCAGCACGAGGAGGGATACGAAGTCGTAGATCGTCTCCCTGCTCAGGACGCTCTCCACACCTTCAAGGTGTATCCTCGTTGACATCTTGGCCGCTATTATCGACCCGAAGTTTCCCATGCTGTCGTTGACCGAGGGCCACATGACGCTGACTATTATGACGGCGTTTATTATGTTCTGGTACGTGACGAGCAGTTTACCCGTGACGATCTCTATGAGGGACATAACCCCGATTATGGTGGCGAGCTCTCCAAACGCCCTTTTGTGCTCCTTCTTGAACCTCGCCACGAATATGAGACCCGCCAGTATGGCAAGCATTACACCCGCGAGAACGAAGAACGGCTTTGGATGGGAGAGGTACAGCAGGGCGAAGTAGACCATCGTCGGCATCGTTATCAGGTCCGCCAGCGAGCTTATGAGCGGGGCGGCTATCATGTCCGGGTCGTAGCCGTGTCTGAACGGGATTATCGTTATGGCCGCGGTTCCGTAGCCTAAGAGAACACCTATGAATATCGCGGAGGACACCACTATGAGCAGGACTATAAGCCCCTGATAGATGTGACCGAGGATCACAACACCCACGACCCAGAGGACTATTAGGGGTATCTTGCTGCTCAGTATGGCCATGACTATCTGGGTCGTCACCTCCTTCTCCCGGATGTTCCTTATGCGGCCGAGATGGAGCGCGGTCGTGAACCTCGATGCGAGGGCCGAGAATATGTTCCCCCTGAGATCCATGAGGCCCGGGAGGATGAATATGATGAGCGGAAAATCGTTCTTTATCGTGGCCCAGTTCTTACCAAGAACAGCACCGCCAACGAAGTCAAATACCAAGCATAGAAACAGGGCTGGCAGCGACAGAATGAACGCGTCCTTGAGCTTTCCCCTGAGCGTTCTTGAAGTTCCTATAGCCCTCTGGGTTACCACCATCGTCATCACCCCTCGTCATGCCTTCCACCTCCCTGTCACCTGCCTGCATGGCTATTTCACAGTCAACACTGACCAGCATCATTTAAAAAAGTTGCCCTTTGAATCGCTGGAGCACTGAACGTGGAGGAAAGAGCGTATAAAGGGCAGCAGCATGAATTCAGTCTCTCACATGGTTATCCAGACGACTTTATCCCTCTGTTGAGTTCTAAGAGCTTTTCTTTGGCTTCTTCCAATGATCCAGCCTTCTCTATAGCTGTTCCAGTGACGATTATGTCGGCGCCCGCTTCTACTGCCCTCCTCGCGGCTTCAAAGCTCCTTATCCCGCCCCCCACTATCAGGGGAACGTCTATGGTCGCCTTAACCGTCCTTATCATCTCGGGCGGCACTGGCTCGGGCGCCCCGCTTCCCGCCTCGAGGTACACGAACCTCATGCCCATGTACTGGCCGGCCAGTGCGTAGGCCGCCGCTATCTTCGGCTTCCTCCTGGGCAGGAGCCTCACGTCCCCGATCCATCCAACGGTCTCCCCCGGCTCGACGACGAGGTAGGCCATCGGTATCGGCTCAAGTCCGTAGCGCCTGACCTGAAGCGCGCCCAGTGCCTGGGCCCCGGTTATGAAGAACGGGTTCCTCGAGTTCAGGAGGCTCATGAAGAATATGGCGTCCGCAAAGCGGCTTATTCCACCGTGGGACCCGGGGAACAATATGACAGGCAAGCCTGAGGCCTCCTTTATGGCCTTGACCACCTCATCCAGTTTCTCCCCTTCCGCCCCTGTTGAACCGCCGACCATCACAGCATCGGCTCCAGCCTCCTCGGCCATCGCGGCTATGAGTCCCGCCTCCTCAGGCTCCGTGTCGTCAGGATCAAGGAGTATGAAGTGGAGCTTCTCCTCCCCGAGCTTCTCGATGATGTAAGACTCGACCTTTCCTACCATACCCAGCACCATCATCAGATCTCATCGACGCTTTTAACGGTTTTCCAGCCCAGTCCCATGGATGATAGCAGGTTCATCAGCAGATCCTCGGGATGTTCGTCGAAGCGGTAGAGGTTCGAGCTTACCCTCAGATCGCTCGCACCGAAGCCCTCGACGGCATTTCCCAACCTTGATACCGCATCTGAAAGTCTCTCCTCGATCCTCTCCTCGCTCGGGATCAGGATGGCCTCAAGAACCTCGGCCCTCTCGAGGAGGTAGTCGATGTGCCAGTGGAGCCTCTTGTGCCCGTGCCTGCTCATGTGCCTCCTGACGCGGGCTTCGAGTGAGTTCATGGCCGAGCCAACGTAGACGTAGTAACCGGGCCTCAGGTGAAATTCCCTGGCCCTCGTTCTCACGGTCGTTTCATCTCCCAGCCGAATGATCAGCAGGTACGCTCCCCTCATGTTTGGATGTTGGAGGGTATCAATAAAAGTTGATCCCAACCGGTTGCGGTCTCGTTACAGTTATAACTCCATCGCCCAAGGTTAAGCTATGAGCGCCAACGAGTATGATGACAAGCGCGGGAAGAGACGCGTGCCCATGGTGGATTTTGATGAGGATGAGTTCCGTGAGATGTTCCCCGCCCTCGCGGAGGAGCTTGAGGAGGAAGGGCTGGCCCTGAGGGTGGAGAGCGGGGAGGAAGAGCCAGAGAGGATGGATTTCTCCGGCTACAACCCGGACGTCATAGACTTCCTGAGGAGGTGCAGCACCGACGATGAGGCACTGGAGATAATCAACTGGATGGAGGAGAGGGGTGAGATAACTGCCGAGATGGCAAGGGAGCTGAGGGCCAGGCTCGTGAGGGAGGGGGTCAGGGCCTTCGGCAGCAAGAAGGAGTGGGGATGGTACGAGAGGCATGGGAGGCCATGATGCTCACCCGTCGCCTGACACTCGGTCCCATCGGGTTAGCGTTAAACGTTTATACACCCTCCCCCAACATCTATCGAGGTGACCGTTATGACCGACAAGACGAAACACCTTAAGGAGAAGCTTAGGGAGATGCAGGAGAGGGGAGAGGTCTGGGAGCTCAGGAGGCTGAACGGTCCCACGGGCCCGCGCGCCATCGTTGAGGGCAGGGAGATGATAGTTTTTGCGTCGAACAACTATCTGAACCTCGCTGGAGATCCGAGGCTCAGGGAGGCGGCCATAGAGGCCATAAAGAAGTACGGCTGGGGCGCAGGTTCTGACTGGTCGATCGCAGGTTACACGGATCTCCAGGATGAGCTTCACAAGAAGATAGCCGAGTTCAAGAAGACCGAGGCTGGCTTGGCCTTCCAGACAGGTCTGACCACCAACATAGGAACCATAGCCAAGATAGTTGGAAGGGGAGACGTCGTTCTCTCGGACGAGCTCAATCACGGGAGCATAATCGACGGTATAAGGCTGTCGAGGGCTGACAAGGTCATATACAAGCACCTCGACATGGGCGACCTCGAGGACAAGCTCAGGCAGGTTCACGATAAGTACGAGCACATACTCATAGTCACGGACGGCGTTTTCAGCATGGACGGTGACGTGGCCCCGATGGACGAGATAGTCAAGCTCGCCGACGAGTACGGGGCCATGACGTACGTCGACGATGCCCACGGTGAGGGCGTCCTCGGAGGCGGAAGGGGAATCGGAGTTGAGTTCGGTGTTGAGGACAAGATAGACTTCCAGATGGGAACGTTCTCAAAGGCGCTCGGTTCAGTCGGCGGCATGCTCGCGGGTGACGCAGAGACGATCGAGTACGTCAGGAACACCGCGAGAACCTGGCTCCTCAGCGCCGCCTACCCGCCCGCGGTCACGGCCGCCAACATAAAGAGCCTCGAGATAGTTCTGAGCGAGCCGGAGAGGGTGAAGAGGCTCTGGGACAACACGAAGTACTTCAAGAAGGAGATGGAGTCGATGGGCTACAACACGGGCAACAGCCAGACCCCGATAGTCCCGGCGATAGTCGGCGACACCAAGAAGGTCAGGGAGCTCGCCCACAGGCTCTTCGAGGAGGGTATATTCGTCCTCCCGATAGTCTTCCCGATGGTCCCGAGGGGAACCGAAAGGATAAGGAACCAGATAAACGCCGACCACACGAGGGAAGACCTCGACAAGGTTCTCGAGGCTTACGAGAGGATAGGGAAGGAGCTCGGCATAATCTGATATTCATCCACTTCTTTTCCCTGTTTTTGCCTTCCGTGCTGTGCTCTTCTTGGGACCCCTCACAGCTCACAGCAGCCGCAGCGCCGCGACGGCTGTGGCCACGATGAGCATGACCAGCCCTCCCCCGAGGTCAACGTCGTAGTCCCTCCTCGGCGAGGGATCCGCCCTTATCACCCTGACGCTCAGACCGAAGCCGCCGGGTCCGGCCCTCATCCTCACGCTCAAGCCGTAGCCCGTCTTCCTGAACGGGTAGAGGAAGGGTATGACGCCCGTGAAGAAGTCTAAGAGGATGTGGAACCACACACCGATCGCGAACAGCCAGACGTAGGTGTTTCCGGTGAGCAGGGCAGGCAGGATCACGGGCACCGCGAACGGCAGGCCGTGAAGGTAGGAGCGGTGCTCTCTGGTGAGGGCGTCGAGGTCCGGTATGACGGCTCCGGCCACCAGAACCGCCAGCGCCAGCAGGCATGGATCCTTTGAGACCGCGAGGTACGCGAGGGCCGGTATCGAGGCGTGTTTGAGCGGGTCCATGGTTGCCCATAGGCTCTGCGGCTTATATGGGTGTTGCTGGTTCGGGCGGATGCAAAAGCCTTAATACCGTTCACGTCTATACATCAGGGAGCGTGAGTGCCATGTCTGATGAGGTTCATGAGGTCAAGGTCCTTGAGAAACCGTGGGTTGAGAAGTACAGGCCCGTTAAACTCGATGACATAGTCGGTCAGAGGCACATAGTCAAGAGGCTGAAGTACTACGCTAAAACCGGATCCATGCCCCACCTCCTCTTCGCGGGTCCCGCCGGCGTTGGAAAGACCACATCCGCCCTGTGTCTCGCCCGGGAGCTCTTCGGCGAGAACTGGAGGCATAACTTCTTGGAGCTCAACGCGAGCGATGAGCGCGGTATAGACGTCATAAGGGAGAAGGTCAAGGAGTTCGCGAGGACGAAGCCTGTAGCGGGGGCGAGCTTTAAGATCATCTTTCTCGATGAAGCCGATGCCCTGACGCAGGACGCCCAGCAGGCCCTCAGGAGAACGATGGAGATGTTCTCGAACAACGTAAGATTTATTCTTTCCTGTAACTATTCGTCACGTATTATTGAACCCATACAGAGCAGATGCGCCATATTCCGCTTCAGACCGCTGAGCGATGAGGACATAGCGGGTCGTATACGCTACATAGCCGAGAAGGAGGGGCTTGAGCTGACGGAGGAAGGTCTGCAGGCGCTTCTCTACGTGGCCGAGGGAGACCTGAGGAGGGCCATAAACGTCCTTCAGGCTGCGGCGGCGCTCGACAGGAAGATAACGGATGAGAACGTCTTCCTCGTCGCGAGCAGGGCCCGTCCCGAGGACGTCCGCGAGATGATGCAGCTGGCCCTCGATGGCAACTTCCTGAAGGCGAGGGAGAAGCTGAGGGAGATACTGCTGAAACAGGGCCTCAGCGGGGAGGACGTCCTGATACAGATGCACAAGGAGGTCTTCAACCTGCCGATCCCTGAGGACAGGAAGGTCGCTTTGGCGGACAAGATAGGCGAGTACAACTTCCGCCTCGTTGAAGGGGCCAACGAGATGATCCAGCTTGAGGCCCTACTCGCCCAGTTCACCCTTATGGGGAGATGAAGGAGCGGAGCGTGAACGCTGAGATGACGGAGAGGCCGTGGGTTGAGAAGTACAGACCGAGGAGACTGGACGAGATAGTGAACCAGAAGAAGGCCATAGAGCAGGTGAAAGCGTGGATAGAGGACTGGCTGAGCGGGAGGGCGAGGAGGAAGGTTCTGATCCTTGCGGGCCCGCCGGGAGTTGGAAAGACCACCACCGTCTATGCGCTGGCGAGGGAGTACGGCTTTGACGTCGTCGAGCTCAACGCGAGCGATGAGAGAACCTACGAGAAGCTCGAGCGCTTCATACAGGCGGCCTACACGATGGACATCCTCGGGAAGAGGCGGAAGCTTATATTCCTCGACGAAGCGGACAACATGGAGCCGAGCGGCGCGAAAGAGGTTGCGAAGCTCATAAAAAAGGCGAGAAACCCCGTCATAATGAGCGCCAACCACTACTGGGAGATACCCAAGGAGCTGAGGAGCAACGCCCTCATCGTTCAGTACAAGCACCTGACCCAGAGGGACATCGTCAAGGGGCTCTCGAGGATACTGAGGGCGGAGGGACTGAGCGTTCCAAGGGACCTTCTCTACGAGATAGCCAAGCACGCCAGCGGCGACATGAGGGCGGCGATAAACGACCTCCAGACGATAGTGACGGGGGGCATAGAGGATGCCGCCGACGTCCTCGCGTACAGGGACGTTGAGAAGAGCGTCTTTCAGGCGCTTGCGCAGATATTCTCCACCGACAACGCCAAGAGGGCCAAGTTCGCAACCCTCGGTGTTGACATGATGCCGAGTGATCTTCTGCTCTGGATCGATGAGAACGTCCCCTACTCGTACTACAGGCCCGAGGACATCGCGAGGGCCTACGAGGCTCTTAGCAGGGCCGACATATATCTCGCGAGGGCCCAGCGCACGGGGAACTACTCACTGTGGAAGTACGCGACCGACATGATGACCGCAGGGGTCGCCGTGGCGGGGATAAAGAGGAAGGGCTTCGTGAAGATCTTTCCTCCTCAGACGATAAAGCTGCTCGCGCAGAGCAAGGAGGAGAGGACGCTCAGAAACTCCATAGTCAAGAAGATCATGAAGGAGATGCACATGGCTAAGATCGAGGCCCTTGAGACCCTCCACTACCTCCGCGTGATATTCGAGAACGATGCCGAGACCGCTGCTCACATAACCGTTTTCCTTGATCTAAGCGAGAAAGAGGTCGAGTTCCTTGCAGGGGACTCTGAGAGGGCCAGAACCATATGGGGAAAGAGCATGAACGTGGAGAAGAAGCTCAAGGAGGCGGGGCGGCTCGAGGTGAGCGTGAGGGCAGGCGCTAAAAAGGCCGAAGAGAAGATCAGGAAAGAGGAAAAAGAGAGCAGGGAGGCTGAGGAGATCAGTGAGGAGGAGCTTGAGAAGGCCGAGAAAGAGATTGAGGCACTTGAGAAACCCAGGGAGAAGAAGACCGAGAAGGGCAAGCAGGCGACGCTGTTCGACTTCCTAGGGAAGAAGAAATGAGGTTTTTATATTCCCTGCAGTATAAATTTTTGTTGTTTTTGTATTCCATAAAATATAAAAATGGTATCTTCTAATATTCTGTTGATGACCATGCTCAGCCGTGAGGAGATAGTCGAGGTTCTCGCCCCCTACAACATGTGGGGCGGGAGAAAGTGGAAGGCGGTACCGCGGGGGGGATATCTATCGGAGATTGAGAGAAAGCTATCCAGTGGAGCGGTTGCGCTCATAGGCACGCGGAGAGCGGGAAAAACGACGCTCGCCGGGCTCTTCTTGAGGAAAGCTGTTGAGGAGGGTTCTCCATCAGAGGCGACGCTCTACGTAAACCTCGAAGACCCGCGCTTTTCCCCGTATCTCTCGCCTGAGCTACTTGAGGAGATATTCTCGGCCTACAGAACGTACATCTACGACGGTGAAGACCCGCTCGTCGTTCTTGACGAGGTTCAGAACGTCCCAGGCTGGGAGAAGTGGGTTAGGAAGGTTCTCGACCTCGGTGAGGCGCGGGTTATCGTTACGGGTTCAACCTCCTCCCTCCTCCGCTCCGAGCTCTCGACGCTCCTGACAGGGAGGATTCTCGCCGTGGAAGTTTATCCGCTGAGTTTCCCTGAATTCCTGATATTTAGAGGGTTTTCACCCGATCTCAAAAGTCTGCTCGGCAGGAAGAGGAAAGTTGAAGCCCTACTCAGGGAGTACCTTGAGTTCGGCGGCTTTCCACAGGTCGTCCTCACGGAGGATGAGGCCCTCAAGCTCGAACTCCTGAGGGAGCTTTTTGAAGGTGTGGTTCTCAGGGACATAACCTACAGACACGGCTTCCGCGATGCGAGGGTCGTTAAAATCGTTGCCGAGCTTGCCCTTAGCAGGTTCTCCGCCCTGGTGAGCGTCTCAAGGCTGAGGAACGAACTGGCTGGAGTACTTGGAAGAAAGATCTCCCCAAACTTCGTGGATAGCGTTTTGGATGCAATGGAGGAGGCCTACCTGAGCTTCCGCGTTCCGATCCTCTCCCCGAAGGTCAAGGACGCGATGCGCTATCCCAAGAAGATGTACGCGGTTGACACTGGAGTGGCGAACGTTGTGGGGATCCGATTCACCGAGAATATAGGCAGGCTCGCGGAGAACGCCGTTGCGAGGCACCTCCGGCAGCGTTTCAGGGAGGTCTACTACTACCGCGGAAGGGGTGAGGTCGATTTCGTCGTCAAGGAGGGTCTTAAAGTAACGCGCGCCGTTCAGGTGACCTGGGACGTTGAGGGAAGCTGGGAGCGCGAGGTCGAGGGGCTTCTGGAGGCGATGGACGTCTTCGGTCTGAAGGAAGGTCTTATAATCACGGGCTGGAAGTCCTGCGAGGAGAAGTTTGGGGAGAAAACGGTGAAGTGCGTCCCGCTGTGGAAGTTTTTGATCAGTCTTGAGATTTAGTTTTCTTGGTTGAATTCTTTCAAAGTTTCTGAAATTATCTAATGTTATTAAACGCTCCTCGAGTGCCATCGCACAGCCCGCACCGAGGTGGTCTGGTGGACGGCGCTCCACGTCCTCTCACGTGCCACCTCCTATGTGCAGAAGCGCCGAACCACTCGAAATAAGCCCGGGTAAGAGTTGCATGGTGATGCAGCACAGGGTTGGGGGGCCTTCACCCCAGCTTAACATCCGCACAGACCTTGAAGACGTGAGGCTTGAAGTCGCTCACCTTCTTGACCCTTACCTCGCACTCCCTCCCAAGCCTCCTGCACTCCTCGGTTATTCTCCTCCGGAATGCGGCGATCTCATCCTCGTGGACGAAGTCGTAGTAGTGAAGCCACCTCTCGGCTTTGGGCAGCGTCAAAGCGAGGGCGTCAACGCCCCTCGGCGTCGGGCTTATCACGCGGTCGTGACCCGGAAGTTCTGGCAGAACCTTGAAGGCATCGCCGTGGATGAACTCTATCTCGCCCCTGAGCTTTCGTTCGTTCCTCCTTACGTTCTCAAGGCCGAGCTCGTAGGCGTCCCTGTTGAGCTCTACCGCCGTTATCTTGACCCTCCGATAGCGCGCTATCACGAGCGCATACGGCAGAACCCCCGCGAACGGAATCAGAACCCTCTCACCGTCCTTCACCAGCTGGGCCAGACGGTAGCGCTCTCCCTTCATTCTCGGGTTGAAGAATGCTTTGCTCAAATCCACCGCGATCTCAACGCCGTTCTCCCTGTGGACGGTATTGAGCCTCTCCTCTCCCCAGATTATTGAGTAGTCCCTTATCCTGAACTTCCCCTCGTGGAAGCCCTTCCTCGCGATGACCCTCAGAAAAGGATGGACCCTCCTCAGGCCCCAGACTATGTCGTCGACCCTGTGTTCGAGCTCGGGCGGGATCTGAATCACCGCTACGTCGCCTATCACGTCGTACCTCCTCAGGTGCTTCAGCTCGTCCTCGCTCAGTCTCTCGGCCAAAATGCTCTCAAGGTTCTTGTAGAGCTGCCTCTCGGGTCTCAGGGGTAGCTCAAGCGGTAGAACCTCATAGCCGAGGGTCCCAATAGCATCGCCCCCGACCGCTGGCAGAAGAACCCATTCACCTTCCCTCTTCGGCCTCCTCCTCCCGTCGTAGAGGCCGAGCCTCTTGAGCAGCCTCTTAGCTCTCTCCGCCTCTTCCTTCCTGACCTTCACCGCCGGCATTCACCCTCACCCTGTGGCCCCAGTACGGTTCCCTCATCATCACGGCCCTTTTGAATATCTCGACCAGCTCCCAGTCGCTCGCGCCGTTTCTCAGCGGCCCCAGCACGTCTATCAGGTCGTCTCTTCTGAGGAGACAAGTCTTCAGCTTCCCGTCTGACGTCAGCCTCAGCCTCGTGCAGTTGGCGCAGAAGACCGTGTTGTGCATGGGTCGAACTATCTCGACCTCCGCGGTTCCCCGTTCCGTCGGTATCCTGAACTTCTTGCGCCTGTGCATCCTCCTCTCCCTGACCTCGATCGCCCTCCTTTCGAGCTCCCTCTCGAGCGGCATGAGGGGGTGGAAGTACCTTCTGAAGAAGGTCGTCTCAGTCAGCTCCACTGGTGCCTCGAGCTCTATGAGCTGGAGTACCGCGCCGGTCTCGGCCGCGAACTCGATCATCTCGGGTATCTCCGAGTCGTTGACTCCCCTCATAACGGTCACGTTGAGCTTCACGGGGTTGAAGTACTTAACCGCCTCTTCTATCCCCTCTATGACGTTCTCAAGCTCCCCAACGCCGGTTATCCTCCTGTAGACGTCCGGCTTCAGGCTGTGGAGGGAGACGTTCACTCTGTCGAGGCCCGCCCTGGCAAGTGGTTCCGCGAGCTCCTTCAGCCTGCTGCCGTTCGTCGTCATGCTCAGATCCCTCACGTACGGCTTGATCCGCCTTACGATCTCAACGATGTCCCTCCTTACCGTCGGCTCACCGCCGGTCAGCTTCACCTTCCTCATCCCAAGGTTGGACGCTATCCTGACTATCCTCTCTATCTCCTCGGGGGTCATCTCGTCCCCCCGACCCGTCTGTCCCTCCCTGTGGCAGAAGAAGCAGCGGTAGTTGCAGTCCATGGTCAGGGATACCCTGAAGCTCGTCAGGGGTCTCCCAAAGCGATCTATCAGCATCTCATCTCCTCGATTTTGAATGGTTTCATGTATCTAAAAGGGTTTTGTTAAGCTGATCTGTTAACCTACCCCGCGGGTCCGCGGATCGGGATGAAACGTGCCACAGACGCAAAGATAAAAATAGTAACCGAACAAAATAGGTGGGGGAGTGGCATGAACGTTGATGAGTTGTCATCAAAGCTGTCTCAGTTGGAGATTCTGCACAGAAAGTTCGAGTCAAAGTTTCCGCTGCTCTACAGGCTCTCCGGGGAGGATCTCAGGAACGTCTTATCCGAGCTCTACGATATAGCCAGCGAGAAGCTGTCCATTGCCATGGAGGTTTCATCCGCCCTCGCGGGGGTTGGGGGCTCAACCGCCGAGAAGGCCCGTGATCTGTACCGGAACGAGCATCAGATGAAGTTCAGGCTTGAGGAGCTCATGTCGATCTCGAGCGAGGACTTCTATGAGGGCAGGCTCAAGCTCAAGACCTCACTCGACAGGCTCGTCCACTTTCACCGCGTTTACGACTACACGTTCACGACATCGCTCAGGGATCTGAAGGCGGCGGTTGATCTGCTTACGCTCGCAGGAAACGGCGAACAGGATACAAAAGCCTCATCGGGCATACTGGAGCGCCTTGAGGAGATAGACAGGGTGAGGGAGCGGCTTGATAAGCTGGTCCGTTTGACCGCGAGGCTCTACTTCCACCCGGGAGACGTTTATAAAGTGGAGGACTCTCTGATAGAGTGGCACAGAAAGGGACTGATGTGGGTCGAAGCGAGGAACGTGGAGAAGATCAGCGGCGTGCGCGATGCCGCGGAGATACTTGAGGGTCTGACTCTCATTGGAGTTGTTGAACGCAAGAAGAGGGGTGGTGAAAGTGTCTACAGACACAGACGTAACCGTGCGGATTAGGGGGATCTACAGCACGGCTCTGACCAAGCTCCTCCTCGACAGGGGGTTTGGGATAAGCCAGCCCAGTTCAAAGATAGCTGAGAGGCTGGGGATAGAGAAGAGCTACGACGAGTTCGACGTGGACATCTACGACGGCAGGGATCATCAGGGAGTGGTTCTCGTCGGTACGGCCGTTGAGAAGGTTAAGAAGGTGCTCGAAGAGGAGCTCATAGACGTCCTGTTCAGGAAGCTCCCCTATCAGCTCTACGGCATATACAAAGGCTTGGTCGTTAAGAGGGACGATAAGTACGTCTACGTGGACATAGGCAACGCCATAGGAACCCTGGTCGCCAAGGAAGCCGACGTGGCGGAGGGGGATGAAGTGGTTGTGCAGGTCAAAAAGCACAGCATCCTCCCCCACCTGAGCACGGTCCTGACCGTTCCGGGAGACTACGCCGTCCTGATACCCAAGCCTGTCGGAACCCAGAGGCACGTCAAGATATCCCGCAAGATAAGGGATCAGTCCGAGAGGGAGAGGCTCAGGATACTCGGGTTGAGCGTGGATATGGGAGAATGGGGGATACTGTGGCGGACTGCGGCCGCCTACAAGGACTGGAACACCCTCAAAGACGAGATAATAAAGCTCTCAAAGCTCGCTGAAAAGCTCAGGAACGTGGACAGGTACTCCGCTCCCCAGAAGATAATCGAGGGAAGGAACATCTACGAGGTTGAGTTCGGGGGAGGGGCGAAGAAGAAGCTCGACGAGATAAGGAACAAGGTCGTGCCAACCATTGAGGGTCACCACCAGCTCAAGGCTTACGGTCCCGACTTCAGCTTTGCTGTTGAGATAGCGGAGGGCATACTCAGAAGGGTCTCGGGCCAGAGGGACAAGGTTAAGGTGGGCTTCTGGGAGGCGCTCGTCGACACAAAGGGCCCCAAGAAAGGGTGGCTCTTCTTCCTCGAGCACAACAAACCCGACGGTCAGAGCTTCAAGCTCGGCCCGGGTGAGATAATGGAAGTCTCCCTCAACCCTCTGAGGCTTAAGGTTAAGAGGCACCTGAAGCCGGGGAGGTTCTACGACGGCTTGGACATTCCTATCGAGGTCGGCGATTACGCCATAACCGAGATAGAGGAGGGCAGGTGGTGGTTCAGGCACAGCTACTACGACCGCGAGGGCAACCTTAAGGGGGAGTACTACAACATAAACACCCCGGTCGAGATATACCCTGATAAGGCCCGCTACATAGACCTCGAGGTCGATATAGTCAGATGGCCGGACGGCAAGAAGGAGATGATAGACAAGGACAAGCTGAAGGAGCACTATGAAGAGGGGATAATAACCGAGAAGCTCTACCGCGCAACCCTGAGGATAGCCCAGGAGGTCTTTGAGAGGATAAACGAGAAAGAGGAGGAAGCCTCCTGAGTCTGGCGATCCGCTGATTCCCTGCCCTCTCTCCTTTCTTCATCTTCGCCGTCTCGCGAAACCCATTTATAGTTTGAGGTTCTACATTCTCTGATGTTCAAGCTCCTCCCGAGTGTCGCCTACCTGCGCGTTAGAAAGCAGGTTTTCATAGGGTATTCGATGCCGCTCGCCGGCTGGATAGGCGAGCATCTGATCAACTACGAGAAGCTCCCGAGGCCGATCTTCATCGACAGGGCAATGACCAAGCTCGGCTTTTCTTTCTCGGGTGAGCAGGAGGACGAGGATCGGGTGACGCGTTTTTTCACGCGCAGGAACGTCTCGGCCGTGGTCAGCTGGGACACCGAGAGAGACGAAATGTTCGTTCAGCTCCTACCGCTCCGTTCGAGGATATCCAAGGGTTTAACCGTCAGGGCGGGATACATAGAGTTCTACGACAGATACGTGGTCAGCATAGAGCCGTCGGGCAGGCTGCCGCAGGGTGTACGGGGGGTGGGCATCAACGCGCTGATCCTCGAGGATTTCCAGCCCGTTGAGCTGCCCTACTGGGGGATGCTCTACGAGGACTGGGAGAACGATCTGAACATCCTGGTTATGCGTGATGAGGTGTTCGAGAAGCTTTTCAGGGAGGAGTACCGCTGTCCGGTCTGCTTCGCTCCCCTCAACGATGAGGGCGGGGTGCTTAGGTGCACCCGTTGCGGGTTCATCTACACTCCCGAGTCGGAGCTCAAGCGCGTGCTCGACACTGTGGCGCTCGGCGTGGAGGGCTTCGCGTTCTGAAGCTTGGTTCACAGGGCTCAAACTTTATAAGTTCTGATTCCCTCCCCCCACGGGCAGCCCCGTGGTGTAGCGGCCAAGCATGCGGGACTTTGGATCCCGCGACCCGGGTTCGAATCCCGGCGGGGCTACCATCCGGGCACCTTCTCGACGATACCCTTTAAACTCCTCCACCCTATGAGCGATCATGAGGACTGAACTGGTCGTGCTCGATGATAACGTCCCTTCACGGGGCTTACTGAACGAATGGGGATGGAGCGTGCTGGTTGAGGGGAGGCACAGGTTCATATTCGACGCCGACACGAACCCGCTCGTTCTGGCCCACAACTCAAAGATCCTCGGGGTCTCGTTGAGGAACCTGGACTTCGGGTTCCTGAGCCACTGGCACCACGACCACTACGGCGGCTTCCAGTACATAGCAGAGCTGAACCCGGGGCTCAAGCTGTACGTGCCGCCCGGAAACCTCGCTATGGTGATGAGATGGGGGTTTGAGCCCGCGGTGGCGGGGAAGGGGGCACTGCGTGAGGGCGATGGGCTATGGGTCTCCGGACCGGTTGACGATTTCGAGCAGGCGCTCGGCATTGAGACGTCTTCGGGGCTCGTGGTCATCGTCGGCTGTTCTCACCCGGGCGTCGACAGGCTGACGGAGGCCGTCTTGGAAGCGTCCGGGTACGGAAAGGCTCACGCGGTGGTGGGAGGCTTTCACTACCCTAAGTTGAGGGCCCTTGACAGGCTGGCGGAGATGAGCGAGCTCATAGCTCCCGCGCACTGCTCGGGGGACGACGCCAAGCGGTACGTCATGAGGCGGTATCCTGAGAAGTTCGTGGAGGTGCGCACCGGGTCGGTGCTTGAGTTTTAGTTCGGGGTTGAAAAACGGAAACACGGGCGTGAAAACGGACAAAAGAAGCGAAAGGAAGTGAAAAAGAAGCGGAAGGCCGTTCAGGCGAACGGGTTGTGGAACTTCTTCCCGGCGTACTTCCCGATCCCTTCGAGTTCCTCCTCTATCCTTATGAGCTGGTTGTACTTGGCGTTCCTGTCCATCCTCGCTGGAGCTCCCGTCTTTATCTGGCCCGTGTTCAGCGCAACGGTCAGGTCTGCTATGAACGGGTCATCTGTCTCTCCTGAGCGGTGCGAGACCACGACACCCCAGCCCGCCCTGTAGGCCGTGTAAGCGGCGTCTATGGCTTCACTCAGCGTTCCTATCTGGTTGACCTTCAGGAGGAGGGCGTTGGCGGCTTTCATCTCTATGCCCTTCCTTATCCTCTTCGGGTTGGTCACGAATATGTCGTCCCCGACTATCTGTACCTTTCCACCGAGTTCCTTCGTTATGAGGGCGAAGCCCTCCCAGTCCTCCTCGTGGAACGGGTCTTCGAGCGAGACTATCGGGTAGGTGCTTATGAGCTCCCTGTAAACTTCGAGAAGTTCCCCGCTCGTGTACTCCTTCCCGCCGACGACGTACTTCCCGTCGTGGAAGAACTCGCTGGCCGCGGGGTCCATTGCGAATGCTATCTCGTCTCCAGGCTTGTAGCCGGCCTCCTCTATGGCTTTTATGAGGACGTCAAACGGCTCGTTCGGTTCCTTCATCGGCGGGGCGAATCCGCCCTCATCCCCGACGTTCGTCGCGTCCTTTCCGTACTTCTCGGCTATAACGGCCTTGAGAACGTGGTAGGTCTCGCTCACCCACCTTATGCCCTCCCTGAATGAGGGGGCTCCCACGGGCATTATCATGAACTCCTGAAAGTCGAGCTCGTTTCCGGCGTGAACTCCACCGTTTATGACGTTGCTCATCGGAACCGGAAGAACGTACGCGTTCGTCCCGCCTATGTACTGGTAGAGCGGGAGGCCCACGCTCTCAGCGGCAGCCCTCGCCACCGCCAGAGACACACCGAGTATGGCGTTGGCCCCGAGGTTTCCCTTGTTCTCGCTGCCGTCCAGCTCTATCATGAGTTCGTCTATGTCCCTCTGCCAGCGGACGTCGAAGCCCACTATCTCGGGCGCTATTATCTTGTTGACGTTCTCAACGGCCCTTCTGACGCCTTTTCCGAGGTAGCGCTTCCCGCCGTCCCTGAGCTCAACTGCCTCGTGGGTTCCTGTTGAGGCACCGCTCGGAACCTTCGCCCTTCCAATCGCCACCGGGGTGTAGACCTCGACCTCAACTGTTGGGTTTCCCCTGCTGTCGAGTATCTCCCTCGCGTACACGTCCGTAATCTCAAACGGATTCTCCATGGACATCACCTGAGGTCTTTAGAGGGAGGGTTTTATAACGTTTGACTCTCGGGTTTGACGCGGGGATGCCAAAACAATCCCCCTCACCCCGCGGACTCCGATAGGTTTTTATATACTTTCACTGCAATTTGTGTACAGAAAATTGTACTATAAAAATCTGTACCTAACGTGCGGGGGTGTCCCGTGTGAACGAGAACGTCTGCAGGGTTCTCCAAATCGGGCTTGCGCACAGGCGCTACACTGTTCTCCTGATAGTCCTCGGGGCGCTCTCAACTCTCCTCTCGGCGATGGTGCCTTTCTATCTAAGGGACCTCCTCGCGAACCTCCAGAGGCTGAGCACCCGGGAGATTCTCGGCTACATCGGGATAATCGTCCTCCTCTACACGGCCTCGACAATCGTTTACCTCTACGGCGGTTTCGTGAGCAACTTCGCCGAGACCAAGGCGGCCGCGTGGCTCAAGCGGAAGCTCTTCATCTCA
>JAADEC010000061.1 GCA_013153595.1 Thermococci archaeon
CTGGGACGAGGGCTCGGGAAGAAGACCCGTTTGATGGGGCGGGGATGTAAGCGGGAAGGGAAACCGACCCGTTTAGTCTGCCGCTCCCAACAGCCCGAGGTATCTACCCCCGAAAGGGGACTGGGCATCTGAGAGGCTGATCCTGTGCGCGGTCCTCGGATCGCTATTCTCTGCTCTCTTCTCGTGTTCCGTGTCCGTGTCATGGTGTGAGGTGATACCATGGAACTGCTGGTAGTTAAGGATAGGCGCATGGACTACGACGGCTCCGCCATCAGAAGCCACTGGGCCTACAGGAACTTCGGAATCCTCGGAAACTCTCTCGTCGTCTTCCGCGGGAGATGTGACGTCAAGGTCGGGGAGATGATCGACATCGAGGATTTGAGGGCGAGCAAGGAAATAAGGAGCGATAACATGGTTCACTACATAGTCGAGGTCTTTGACCTTGTGAACACTCTCTTCGCCTCAACGCTCCAGAAGCTCTTCATAGCCAAGCTCTGTGAGGTTCTCGGCGATTACGGCGTGAAGACCACGAGAAAGGGCGACGACATCTACGTGAACGGGAGGAAGCTCAGCATCTCGATAGCCACGGTCTCACCGGTCAGCGTCAAGGTCCACATAGGGATAAACGTGGAGGCGAAGGGGATCCCGGAGGGTGTTGATGCCGTTGGACTGAGGGAGCTCGGTATCACCGACGTTGAGGATTTCATGGAGCGGACGGGGAGGACCCTCGTCGAGGAGTTTGAAAAGGTGAAGAAGGACAGCCTGAAGGTCCGGTGGGCTCAGTAGAGGAGGAACAGCAGGCTTCCGACCAAAGGCACTGCTAAGTTGTCGTCGAGCCAGGGCTGATACTCGGCGATCATGAGCGCGGCCGCCCATAGCGTCTTTTTGATCAGGTTTCCGTCTAAGAGGTAGAGTGCTATGGCCATCGCGGTCAGGAGGTACGCCACGCTGCCGGTCCAGTGCTTCTTGAGCCTTACGTTGAAGCCGTGTCTTTTGAAGTAGAAGTGTCTGATTATCCCCGTCACGCCGTCGCTGATGGCCATGGCCAGCATCAGAGCCGTGGCGTATGTTCTCGGCAGGAAGTACGATACAGGGGCCACTGAAAGGGCAAAGAAGACCTCACCGTAGTTGTGCTCTATCTGATACCACGACAGTTCCCTCCTTCTCAGGTGTGCGGCCAACTGGAACAGCCCTATGGTAAGGGCCGAGAGGCTGAAGACGTACCTGGGCAGCAGGGAGTAGTAGAAGAACACCATTGAGGGAACTATGCTCAGGTGTATTATCTTCCTGTTTATCCATGCCCACCCCTCTCCGAGCCTCCTTGTCAGGGCTATGGCGGCCAGTATGGATATGAGGGCGATGAAGAAGTAGGGTAGCCATGCTATCATGCTTCCACCGGTGGAATATCAAAGGGGAAGGTTAAATCGTTAACCCCTCAGTGTCTCAAACCCACGGTCCTTATCAGCGCGTCCGTGGCGTTTTTGAGGTCGCTTCCGTGGACGGTGAAGTGCCACTCCTTAACCTCAGCGAGTCCACCCCGGGATTTCCCTGTTAGCTCCCCGTACAAACCATTTATCTGGATCCTGGGAGCGGCGGTCGAAAGCTTGAGGCTGAACCTTTTTAACTCGCCTTCACTCCAGCCGATTCCTACTTTCAACCCCGCCTTTGTTTCTTTGAGCTTTTTGAGGCCGAGTTTCATGTAGTGGAGCCTTCTCACGTCAACGTTACCGTACCCCGCCACCTCCTCGAGGTACTCCATGGCCATAGGGAGGCCTTTGAGGCCGAAGCCGTATGCGAATACCGGAATTCCAAGGGACTTCCAGTTTCTCCCTTTGTACGCGTATATCTCGATCTCGTTTCCGCCGTCGCCCCCGCATCTCACCCGGAATTCGCCCTCCCGAGTTTGGCCGTCTGTATCGCGGTTCTCCATGTTACAGGACGGGAGCGAGTCGTAGATCCTCCACATGTTCTCAGGCCTTAATGACAGGCTCACCCACGTTCCCCACAGTCTTGGAGGTACTGTCGTGAAGCCAACGTCCTCCAAGTGATATGAGACCGGCTTGACCGTGAACGTCACGAAACCCCTGTCGTTTATGTCCACTTTGAGTATTGTCCTCTCCCTCCCTATCCGCACGTACCGTCCGTCGTCATCGTACTTTTCTGCCCTGAGTAACCTCTCCCTTCTTATGGTCCTGCCCCCGCTGTACGATGCCACGACAGGTATCGGCGCCTTCCTGCCGCTTTCCTTATCGTACGGAACCTTGAAACCCGCCTTCAGCAGTTCTTCCTGTATCTCCAGGGAGGCGGGAAAGAACACCTGCATCCTCTCCACGTCGACCTCCATATTATCACCTTTGATCATGATGCTATTACTTTTAATACTTATAAATATTTCGATTTCTTGCAATTATAATCAGCGGTCTTAAATACGAGGGTCTCGTGGTATTGATGGTGACCGAATTGACCGATCGCGTGACGTACTGCGGAAGGATCATCACATTCGAAGGCGATGCATCGGGGAGTTTGAGGGTCAGAGAGGCCAGGTACATGACCGTGGAGGGCGGCAGGATAGTTGAGATCTCCAACGACAGGCCGTCAGGAGATCTCGTCGATTACTCCGATCATGTGATCCTGCCCGGTTTCATAGACACGCACGTTCATCTCCCTCAGCTCCATGAGAGGGCGAGGATAAGCGACTCCCTCCTTGAGTGGCTTGAGAGGTACATATTCCCGGCCGAGATGCGTTTTTCTGATCCTGACTACGCCGAGAAGGTATCGAGGGAGTTCTTCGCAGAGCTCGTGAGCAAGGGAACCACGACGGCCGTTGTTTTCTCCTCCTCACATGAAGAGGCCACCGACGTGGCGCTTCGCGTGGCGGCGGAGACCGGTCTGAGGGCCGTGATCGGTCAGGTTCTCATGGACAGGAACGGGCCGGAGGAACTCCTGACGACGCCTGAGGAAGCGGGCCCCTCGATAAGACGGCTGGCCGAAAGGTGGCACGGCTACGGCGGAAGGCTCTACTACGCCGTTACGCCGAGGTTCGCGGTGAGTTGCAGCATGGAGCTCATGAAGACAGCCGGAGCGCTCGCGCGTGAGATGGGCCTCTACGTTCAGACTCATCTGTCTGAACAGGTTGAGGAGGTTGAGACAGTCAGGAGGCTGTTCCCTGACGTGCCAACCTACACCGAGGTCTACGACCGTGCGGGTTTGCTCGGGCCGAGGACGTTGGTGGCTCACGCCATACACCTCAGCGATCGCGAGAGACGGCTTCTTAAGCGTAGAGGTTCGAGCATCGCCCACTGCCCATCCTCGAACTTCTTCCTCCACAGCGGGGTCATGAACCTCAGGAGGCACCTCAGTTTCGGGCTCAACGTTGCCCTTGGCTCCGACGTCGCCGCGGGCCCCTTCACCTCGATGCTTGACGTCCTGAGGGACGCTTACTACGCCAACTTCATGAGGCCTGAGGAGGCTTTCTACATGCTGACGATGGGCGGTGCGAGGGCGCTCGGAATGGATGACATCATAGGGAGCCTTGAGAGGGGCAAGCAGGCGGATTTCGTCGTTGTTAAACCGACGACGGTTTCGGATTCAGACGACACGACCGAGGTTCTCTCGTCCCTGATGATACTTGGTGGCGACGTGAAGGCCACGTACGTGGCCGGCAGGAGGCTCTGGGAGGCCGCGTGATACACTTAAAAAGCCCTCGGTCAAGTCAAGCGCGGTGGTGTTATGGTTCACTGGGCTGACCACATGGCTGATAGAATAATCAAGGAGAGGGGAGACAGGGAGGAGTACGTCGTCGAGAGCGGAATCACACCGAGCGGTTACGTTCACATAGGCAACTTCCGCGAGTTCTTCACGGCCTACATCGTGGGGCACGCTCTCCGTGACAGGGGAAAGAAGGTCAGGCACATCCACATGTGGGACGACTACGAC
>JAADEC010000035.1 GCA_013153595.1 Thermococci archaeon
CGGAGGGCAGTACACCCGGAAACGCTGGCGGGCTTAACTTCCGGGGTCGAAACGAGACCGGGTGTGGCCCCGCCGCCCTGGCCGCCGTACCAGTAATAGCTACCCGGTCCGTTTATAAACTTTTTGCCCCGTGCCGGGAGGCCCCGTCCGCGGGCTTGCGCCCGACTCAAGGGTCGCACACCCCGCCTATCCGCACGATTGAAACGTGCCGAACAGGAAGAGCAGGACAGGAAGAACCACAGCGCTTCGGATCGGCGGTCTGCTGCCTCGGACGCCTCGGACGCCTCGGATGCTGACGGCTGCAGGTTACGGCCATGGCTTACAGCTACAGTTTTAAGCCATCCTAACGAACGACGACCGGTGGTTGTATGGAGGACAGAATAAGGCTTGAGCACGGTGCCGGCGGGGAGGTCATGGAGGAGCTGCTGAGGGAGGTCGTGCTGAAAACCCTCACGCTGAAGAGCGCCGGCGGTATAGGGCTTGATGCGCTTGACGATGGGGCCACGATACCGCTGGGGGACCGGCACGTCGTCTTCACCATAGACGGACACACCGTCAGGCCGATGTTCTTCCCCGGCGGGGATCTCGGCAGGCTTGCCGTCAGCGGAACTGTGAACGACCTGGCTGTGATGGGGGCGGAGCCTCTGGCGCTCGCCAACTCGATGATAATTGGTGAGGGGCTTGAGACCGATATCCTCGTCCGGATCCTGAAGTCCATGGACTCAACGGCACGTGAGGTCCCCGTTCCGATAGTCACCGGCGACACCAAGGTGGTCGAGGAGAAGATAGGGATGTTCGTGGTAACCGCTGGCGTTGGCCTGGCGGAGCACCCTGTAAGCGATGCCGGCTCAAAGGTCGGGGATGCAGTACTAATCAGCGGGACTGTAGGGGACCACGGAATGGCCCTCATGAGCCACAGGGAAGGTATATCCTTTGAGACCGAGCTCAAGAGCGACGTTGCTCCGATATGGAGCGTCGTTAAAGCTGTGGCCGATGAGATAGGCTGGGAGAACATCCACGCCATGAAGGATCCGACGCGGGGAGGCCTGAGCAACGCGCTAAACGAGATGGCGAGCAAGGCGAACGTGGGGATACTCGTGAGGGAAGAGGACATCCCCGTACGGCCGGAGGTTAAGGCCGCCAGCGAGATGCTCGGGATAAGCCCCTACGACGTCGCAAACGAGGGGAAGGTCGTCATGGTAGTCCCGAAGGAGCACGCCGAGGACGCCCTCGAGGCCATGAGGCGGACGGAGAGAGGGAAAGAGGCGGCGATGATAGGTGAGGTCATAGAAGAGTACAGAGGAAAGGTACTCGTGAGCACGCTGATAGGCGGGAGGAGGTTCCTTGAGCCCCCCGCGGGGGATCCGGTACCGAGGGTCTGCTGATTCAGTAACGCATGCGGGGGTTGTACTCGAGGAGCATGCTTCCCCCCTTGAATATCCTTATTGTCCCGCTCTCGGAGAGGCTCAAAGCAACGGCCTTCGTGGTTTTCGTTATTCCTGCCGCGGCAAGGTGCCTGCTGCCAAGTCCGGGGGGAAGTTCCTCCCTGACCTTCTGCGGATCGACCTTAATGTACATACCGCACGCCACTATCCTGCCCGAGCTGCTGACTATGAACGCGCCGTCGAGCTGGGCGAACTCCTTTATGATCTCCTTGCTCGAGCGGTCGAGGACGTTGACTTTATGCCCCTTGAAGGGGTTCGGTATGAGCGGATGCGCGTGCTTGAGAACGTTCCTCACGTCTCCTATTACGAATAGCGTCCCTATCGGGATTCCCTCCCTCCCTTCAACGCTCAGCTCTATGGCGACCTCGAGGATCCTCTGGAGAACCGTTTGGGGATGCTTGAAGAAGCCCTTGGAAACGAGCAGGTTCTTCTTAACCGTCTTTATCCCCATGACCTCGGGGGTCACGTAGACGAAGTTCTTTCCCTCCTCCACTATCCCGTGTTCGAGGAGAAACGCGGATATCAGGTTGAGAGCGCTGTTCAGGTCGAGTTCATCAGGTATAGAGACGGATTTAACCCTCGGCTTCGAGACGTCGAACTTCGAGCCCACCACGACGACCGTGACGTCATCCAGCTTTGGGGTACTGTCCACGTCTCCCAGAAGAACGTAAGCCTTAGCCCCGCTTTTCTCCACCAGAACCTTAGAAGCGGTTATAAAGTAGGGTGGTATTCTTCCGTCCATGGTACCGGTTGACATAAAGGTGTATAAAAGTGTAGCGGTCGGCGGGAAAGCTTAAGTAAACCTAACTGAAGTGTCAGCGGTGGTGTCATGAGGATTATCGTGGCCCTGACTGGAGCCAGCGGTTCGGTGTACGGTCTCAGGCTTCATGAGGAGCTCAAACGGCGTGGACACGACGTCATCCTGCTGGCGACTAAGAACGCGATCAGGATAGCAAAGTACGAACTCGGTGTGGAGCTCAAACCGGACTACAACGAGGACGATCTTTTCGCACCTCCCGCCTCGGGCTCGTTCAGGTTCAACGCCATGGTCGTGGCCCCCTGCTCCATGAAGACCCTCTCAGCGATAGCCAACGGTTACGCCGACAACCTGATAACAAGAACGGCGGACGTGGCGCTTAAAGAGGGGAGAAAGCTCGTTCTCCTGATAAGGGAGACCCCGCTGAACGTCATCCACATCGAGAATATGCTGAAGGCGGCGCGGGCGGGGGCGGTCGTTATGCCCGCGGCACCCGGCTTCTACAGCAGGCCGAGGAGCGTGGACGATCTCGTCAACTTCATGGTCGGTAAGATGCTGGACGTCCTCGGCGTTGACAACTCACTCTACAGGAGGTGGGGAGATGGAGATAGAGGTCAAGTTCAGGGTTGACTTCGAGGCCATGCGGAGGAAAATAGAGGAGCTCGGAGCAGGATTCGTGAGGGAAGAGATCCAGGAGGACGTCTACTTCAACGTGCCCCTGCCGAACCTCCTGAGGGTCAGAAAGGTGGAGAACCTCGGAAAGGCTTTCCTGACCTACAAGCTCATAGAGGATCCTGGAAGAAACGAGGAGTTCGACGAGATAGAGGTCGAGGTCAGCGACTTCGACGACACTGTTGAGATACTCAGGAGGCTCGGGTACAAAGAGGACGTGATCGTGAGGAAGAGGAGGCTCGTTTACAAGCTCGGGAGGGTGACCTTCGAGCTCAGCGACGTTGAGGGGCTCGGGGGCTTCCTCGACATAGAGGTCATGGGGGACGACGTGAGCGAGGCCAAGGAGCTCATATGGGAGACGGCATCGAGGCTCGGCCTCGGAAGGGAGGACGTCGAGCCGAGGCTCTACCGCGAACTCCTCCGGGGTGTGAAGGTGGGTAGGCTCCCCATGGGCAAGCTGAGAAACGATGCCCTTGAGAGGCTCATCCTTCCGTACACGGGCAGGGAGGATGCGAGGGTCATTCAGGGGCCCAGGGCAGGCTTTGACGCCGCCGTCGTAGATTACGGATCCGACTACCTGGTGGTCGCGACTGATCCCACCCTCGATGTCCCGCAGGGGACCATCGGATTCTTCGCCTACCACTTCGCCGCCAGTGACGTAGCGGTCTTCGGTGCCGACCCCGTCTGGCTCGTCGTTGACGTTCTACTGCCTCCAGACTCAGATGAAGAGCTGCTTGGCTCGATAACCTCCGCACTTCACAAGGAGTGCCTCAGGTACGGTGGAACAATCATTGGAGGGCACACGGGGGTTTACAGAGCCCTCAGAGGGCCAGTGGTGACGACCACGGTCATTGGGACCGTGAAACGGGAGGATCTGAAGCTTCCGGTGGCGAGGCCGGGGGATGCCATAGTCGTCACCGACAAGGTCGGCCTCGAGTTCGCTGTGACGGCCGCTTACCTTGACGAGAGCCTCGAAGACGCCCTGGGGAGTGAGGCCGTGAAGACGCTGAGGGAGCTCTACGTTGAGGAGACGTCAGTCCCGGACGCCCTGACTGCGAGAGCGCTGGTGCGGGGAATGCACGACGCGACGGAAGGGGGTCTGACGGCCCTCCACGAGGTGGCGGACGGCTCAAACTTGGGCTTCGTCGTGTTCAGGGAGAGGATCCCCGTGAGGGAAGTCGTCAGGGAGGTTCTCGAACTCTACGGAGTCGATCCGCTAACGGCCTCCTCCAGCGGAACGCTCATAGCTATCACACCGCCAGAGAACGTCGAAGAGCTGCTCGACAGGTTTGAAAAGGCGGGGATAGGTGCAGCAGAGGTGGGGAGGTTCACGGACGATGGGAGGAGGATACTGATGGAAGAGGGACGCGGTAAGGCGTTCCCGGAGTTCGTTGAGGATCCCTACGTCCGCCTAACTGAGGTGGGAGGGACGTGGATTGAGAATCAAAAGGGTTGAGAACCCTCCATCTCTCAGGGATCGGCTTCTTGAGTTCGTCTTTCAGGTCTACAGGGGGACGGGAGGCAGGTATCCTGCGCTCGAATGGGTCGAGGAGAAGCCATCCCCCGAAGACTTCGCGGGATTTAGGAAGGTGTACGAGCCGTTTCTCAGGTTCAGGCTGGAGGAGGAGTTCGATGAGCTGTACGTGATTGGAGAGGGGGAGATAATCGGAACAGTGGCCCTGGTTTACAACCTGGAGGGAAAGGGGCTCTGGTGGATCCCCGATGATGTCAGGGGTGGTAACGCGGGGTTCGTAGAGTTCCTTATGGTCAGACCCGACCTGAGGGGAAGAGGATACGGGGGTGAACTCCTCCGATTTGCCGTGAGACGGCTGGACGAGCTCGGAAAGGTTCCGCACGTCGTGACGTTCCCGTGGCTCGAGGCTTACAGCTATTACCTGAGGAAGGGGTTCACGGAGGTGCACCGGAACCGATACGTGGTTCTGAAGTACGAACCAAAGGCCTTATAAATCGTGCTACCGTTTGCCTGAAAGGTGATACGGATGAAGGTTCTCGTGAGCGGCAAGGGCGGATGCGGAAAGAGCACGATAAGCGCTATGTTAGGCAAGTACCTGGCCTGCAGAGGCTACCGCGTTCTCATAGTGGACGCAGACGAGTCGAACCCGGGTCTCTACAGGATGCTCGGTCTTCCGCGGGTTAAGACCTTAGCCGAGCACCTCGGGGGAAAGAAGAGGGCGAAGATCCTCATGGCGGCTGAGGGGAGGGGAGAGCTTGACGAAAATCTCTTCGACTGGACGCTTGACGGGATCCCAGAGGAGATCCTGGCGAGGAAGGGCAGCCTCGCGATACTCACGATCGGAAAGATAGAGGAGGCCGGGGAGGGCTGTGCATGCCCGTACGGTTTTCTATCGAGGAAGCTCCTCGACGGGATAAAGCTCAGGGATGGGGAGATCGTAATAGTTGACACCGAGGCGGGCATAGAGCACTTCGGAAGGGGCGTTGACAGGTACGTGGACGTCATAGTCGACGTTATGGAGCCCTCGGCTGAGTCCATAGAGCTGTCCAGGAAGATAGCTGATCTGAGCAGGAGTCTCGGGATAGGACACGTTCTCGTTCTCAACAAGTCCCTGCCGGGTGTGGAGGGCAGGCTTCCGATGAAACCCGACGTCGTCCTGCCCTTCAGGGAGAACCTCATAACGGACAGCCTCTCGGGACGTGAGGTCGAGCCGGCTCCGGAGATAGAGGAACTCTGGAGGAGGATTCTCGAGGAGGCCACAGAGAATAACAGAGAGAACAAGCCTCAGAACAGCCCTTAGAACAGCCACTGGTTCTCTATGCACTCATCGCAGGGAGGTTTCTCTCCTGCTATCGCCCGGAACTTTTTGTATATGCACTCTGGAAGACCGAGCGGGCAGCGATCCGGTGTCAGTTCCGGCCTCACCTTCTTGGGATCGAGCTTTATCTTTATGTAGGCCTCGTACTCCTCAACCTTCTTCCACGGCAGAACCTTTGCACCGTATATGACGAGACCATCGTAGACCCTGGAGTAATCACCGAGCACGGCGTTCTCCTTTACTATGACCTCCCTCCCGATCATGACGCCCTGACCGAGTATGGCCTCCTTTATCTCAGCCCGCTCCTTCACAACGTTCTGACCGATCAGTATGGCCTTCTTGAGGTAGGCCCTCTCCCCAACGGTGCTACCCGGGCCAACGTAGGTGTACGCTTTGAGCTTCACGCCCCGTCCTATCCTGGCCCCCTTATCGACGTAAACGGGGCCCTGAACCTCCACGTCCTCTGATATCTCCGCCCCCTCCCTGACAACGAAGTAACCGTTCTCCTTGGCTATCTCGTCAAGTGCGATCTGGTGGGCATGGAACAGGTCGTCGGGAGTTCCGAGATCAACCCAGTAGTTCTCCTTAGGCATCCTGTAGGCGTAGGCCTGTCCGGACTCGACGAATTGAGGCAGGATCTCACGCTCGAAGTATATCTCCTTGTTCTCGGGTATCGCCTTCAGAACCTCCCTGTTGACCATGTAGATCCCCGCGTCCACAAGGTTGCCCTTGGGCTTTCGGGGTTTTTCCTCGAAGTCCGTTATTCTGCCATCTTCATCCGTCAGAACCACTCCGAACCTTTCAGGATCGTAGACCTTGGTCACGGCAACGGTTATAAGACCTGGATTGGCGGAGTGAGCCTTTATAAGCTCCTCGTAGTTGAAGTTCGTGAACACGTCACCGTATATAACGAGGAAGTCGTCCCCGTCCCTCAGAAGTGGCTCGGCGTTCTTTATGGCTCCCCCGGTTTCAAGCGGCATGGGCTGAACCGAGAACTTTATGGGCTTTCTGTACTCGGCCATGATCTCTTCCACGAACTCCCTCACCTCGGCCTTCATGTAGTGGACCGAGATTATGATCTCCTCCACAGATCGTATCCTCTCAAGTGCCTCCAGTATGTACTGAAGGTTGGGTTTACCGAGGATAGGGACCATGGGCTTCGGTCTCGTGGAGGATATCGGCCGGAGACGGGTTCCAAATCCCCCCGCGAGAATGAGCGCCTTCATGAGCTTCACCGCCTGTGAGTTAATCGCCGGGCTTATATATTTTACGACCATTAAATATTAGGTGGGTGTAAATCATCAGGGCGCGAACTCCCTCCTACTAAAGATGAGGTAGGCCACACCTATAACTGTCAAAGAGATCGCGGTGGAGATCATCAGGCCACCTGTCGGGGAGTAACAGAGGAACGGATGGTATTCATATGAGGTCATGGGGGAAAGGAAGTAGGCTATGGAACTCATGAGAGGCCCCCAGCCCCCATTCTGTGGCGGATGCTGCAGGAGCACGCTGAATGCCATCGGCAAGGCAGACGTCACGGCGTAGAAGGTTATAACCGCCGCCATAGAGTCGAGAACCGCCATTATGATGGCCGCTATGGCCACGTAGTTTATGAACCTGACCGCGATCGAGGGGATGAAGCCGGGGTAGCCATTGAGAGCAGTTATAACAGCGACACCCGCTATGCCGGGCAGAAGCCCGAGTGTGAGGGCAATGATTCTCCAGACGTAGACTCCCCCGGGACCCTCAAAGAGCGAGAGCTCAAAGGCCGTCGTTCTTGAATCCCTGAACACGTGAGCCGCCATGAGCATGCCGTAGACGGGAAGGAATATGTACTCAACTATCGCCACGAACTGCCCCTGGCCGTCGCTCCTTATATCCGAAACCGCAAAGTACGCCGCGATCCACATGAAGGCCACGAGTACCTCCGTAGTTGGAGTGGGAAAGAGACCCCTGAGGTACCATCTCAGACGCTTAAGTTTCATTTTCATCCTCCTCTCCTCCACTGCCACTGCTCGCGTACACGTACCTCAGACCCGCCCTCTTGAAGCCGGCTATAACGCCGGAGCTGAAGAGCTCGTCCAGCCTTTCCCTATCAGCCTTCACTATGAGAACCGCTCCAAAGCGGTGTATGATCTCGAATCCCTCTCCAGGGAGGCTTGAACCCGTCAGCGTTACCTCGTAAACGTCCTCCGAGAAGAGCTCATTCCTGTCCCCCTGCCAGACTATCCTGCCCTCCTTGAGGATCATGAAGTAGTCGGCAACTGCCTCTGCCTCCTCCGGCTCATGGGTCGCTATTATAACGCCCCTCCTCCTTGATATCATGTCGTCAACGACGCCAGCCCTGTAGGAGTCAAGGTGGGCCGTCGGCTCGTCGAGTATCGTAACCTCGGCGTCGCAGGAGAGAGCAACCAAGAGGTTGCAGAGCTGAGCCTGCCCGCTTGATATCCCATCGAGTCTCTGGTCGAGGAAACTCCCTATGCCAAGCTCGTCCACAAGGTTATCCACCTTCCGGCAATGAGAGCTGGAGCGGAGGAGCTCCACTATATCCCTAACCTTAACTGGTATGCTGAACTGGGGCTTTTCAAAGGAGTACCTTACCGCTATCCATTTGTCCTTCCTGTCGTATGGTTCCACTCCGTCCACCTCAGCTTTTCCCTCACTCGGCTTTCTTAGGCCCGCCAGAACGCTTAGGAGGGTCGTTTTACCGCTCCCGTTGTGGCCGACAACAGCCAATCTCTCGGCCCTGACGTCGAAGTTCAGACCCCTGATCCCCCAGACGCGTCCGTAGTTGACCCCAAGGTTCTCGGCATGCACCCTCATCCCTTTGCCCTCCCTGCCAGAACGAGGAGTATCAACCCGATCAATATGAGAACGTAGTCCACAGGAGCGGCGTAGTTCCTGAAGCTGTACTTGAAGGCCCAAGCCCAGTCCTGAGACACGGGTGTTATATTGGTTCTCACGAGGGTCATTGGAAACGACATCTGACCATAGGCGTCAAACCCATACATGATTTTATTGACATCACTGAAATTGAAAACGCGCGCGAAGCCGATCTCGTAAGGGGGAATCCCCGCCACTAATTCTGGAGATAGCAGAACGCTTCTTACAAAGTACCTGTCGCTGCCCTTGAAGTAATCAATAGGCGAAAACGAGGCCGTCATCTTTGGAAACTCGTTTAAAGTGAAGTTAGGCATGTAAACCCTGGGGAATCCCAAGAACTGAGGTAACCATCTGTCTTTGAAGTCAAACTCATAGGACGGTGTGACGATCCTGAAAGTCTTGTTAGGCATTATCACTCCACTGTCCAGCGCGTTCGTTCCATTTAATTTGAATAATTCAACGGTCATTCTGATATAAGGATCGGAAACCTTAGGAAAGAACAGTCTGATAATGGGATCGCTGGAGTTCAAAACCAGATGGGCGGAATACACCCTGGTTACCTTTCCGTGTTTGTAGTACGAGTACGGGATGCCGTTTTTGGCTGTCGCTGGAGGGCCGGGATGGAATTTGGTTACAAATGTGGTCTTCCTGGGGGTGACGAAAGGAACATATCTGTAAAGGGTGGCGTTGAGGTCAAACTTACCGTTCCCCAAACCCCTGAACCGGTAGACGTAGAGGAATTGACCCGAATAAAACGCTGGAATCCATCCCACGTACACGAACTCCCCCCTTGAGACCTTGTGACTTGAGCCGATGTATTTCGTGAGGTAGAAGTTTGCTATTGGGTATGAGATCACAATAAAAGCCACGAAAAAGAAAAACAGAGAGGAAATAAGGTAAGCCTTCCTCTTCCGGTTCATTCAGACACCTCCATTCCGTAGGTCATTCCTTTGCCCTCCCGGCAAGTACTAACAGTATCAGGCCAATGAGGATGAGAACGTAATCAACTGGAGCGGCGTAGTTCCTGAAGCTGTACTTGAAGGCCCAAGCCCAGTCCTGTGAAGTAGGAATTACCGTAGCTTTAGCTAAGTATATTGAAAAGGTTAGACCGTTCTTAGTGTAGACGTCCATGCCTTCTATAATATCCTTGTCCCTCTTGAACATTCTAGTAAGTCCCAGTTCTTGGGGAGACACCCCTGACGAAACGTTTGAACACATCTCGATTTTCCTTATGAAATATCTGTCACTTCCTTTCATATATTCCAGAGGAGCGAAAATCTGCAAAATATTGGGAAATTCATTTAATGTAACGTTAGGAGTGTAAAGACGGGGAAAACCCCAAGACATAGGACGCCAGATGACCCGCCAAGTTGGAGGAACCGCGGGTACGATCCTGAAAGTCCGGTTAAGTATAAATGTTCCATTGATATTAGTCTTTTCATGTTTAACATAATGAGGCATAACCTCCAGTTTTATGTACGGATTAGAGATCTTAGGGAAAAACAATCTGACGATTGGATCAGTTGAATTTAAAATCATATGTGTAGAATCCACCCGAGTAATCCCACTTTTATAATAAAAAGGAAGATCATTCTTAGACAACAGATGGCCATGTTTCCATCCAAATGTCACTCCCTTTCCATGTGTAATATCATAGAGGCTTGCGTTCAGTTCAAAACAACCGTTCCCAAGCCCCTTAAACGTGAGGACAAATGCATACATGCCGTGATGGAAAGATGGAAACGTTCCAAAGTATGTGAACTCACCCGTTGAGACATTATGACTTGAGTTCATGTACTTTGTGACGTAAAAGTTTGCTATTGGGTATGAGACTACAATAAAAGCCACGAAAAAGAAAAACAGGGAGGAAATAAGGTAAGCCTTCCTCTTCCGGTTCATTCAGATACCTCCTTTCATAGTGGACCTGTTAAAAGGTATAACACCTCCAATTTCGCTCCGAGGCAGAATGATGTATCTGATTTCCCCTTCATCCAACATCGCCCCCCCCCACGCAGTGGTGGGGGCAGTTTACCCTTATCAATAAGATAATTTAAATCTTTTGGTACAAATCTCTATATTGATAACTATTCAAGGTATAAACTACGTTTCACCATAACGCACTCATTCTTTTAGGGCATGAGTTGGAAGCTTGATCATCCCTTCGAGAACCCGCACACCTTCCTCAACGGACACGAGGAGCACGGGTTGTCCTCCTTCCCGAGCCTCCTTACCTCTATGTACCCCATGCTCTCAAGCAGCTTTACAGCCCCCTCGACCTCTTCCCTGCTGACGCCCAGCTCGGCGGCTATCTCGGCCACGGTGTGGTGCCCCTCCCTCACGAGCCTTAGAACGTCATCTAAGAGGCTCATCACAACCACGTCCCCACGTGCCATATGAGTATCCCGACCAGCGAAGCGACGGCTATCATGTAGGCAACCGTGAAGAACATCCACTTCCAGCCAGCCTCACCTTTTATAGCCGCCATCGTGGCTATGCACGGGACGTAGAGCGTCGTGACCACGGCCAGAACGTAGGCCTGAAGCTGCCCCATGGCACCCGCTATGGCCGTCTTACTCCCGTAGAGGACACCGTATGTCGCTATGACGTTCTCCTTGGCTATTACCCCGAAGAGAAGGCTGACGGCAGCTTTCCAGTCGAGGCCCATCAGGGAGACGTAGGGCGCGAGGAAGTGGCCTATCGCCTCGGCGTAGCTCTTCCCGGTCCCGACGGGCTCTGGGTAGTTGCTCAGGAACCACATGAATATGGCCCCGCCGAGTATCACCGTTCCAGCCTTCTTGATGAACTCCTTGCTCCTCTCCCAGGAGTGCAGTAGAACGGTCTTCCAAGGCGGAACCGCATACTCAGGCAGCTCCATCACGAAAGGAGCCCTCTCGCCCCTGACGACGAACCTGCTGAGGAGCCACGCCATCAGGAAGGCGACGCCCACCGCTATGGCGTATATGCTGAGGGCCACGAGCGCCCTGTGGGAGCTGAAGAAGACGGCGGTTATGAAGCTTATCACGCTCAGGCGAGCGCTGCACGGTATGAACGAGTTTATGAGAACCGTGACCAGCCTCGCCTTCTCGTCGTCTATGCTCCTCGTCGCCATTATCGCTGGAACGTTGCAGCCGAAGCCGAGGATCAGGGGGATGAAGCTCTTCCCGGAGAGCCCGAACTTCCTCATTATGTCCTCGAGAACGAGTGCCGCTCTGGCCATGTAGCCGGTGTCCTCAAGGACGGCAAGGGCGAAGAACATGAGGAAGACGAGGGGGAAGAAGCTCAGAACTGTTCCAACACCGCCTATGATGCCCTGAACTACAAGGCCGCGGAGGAGGCTGCTGGTTATATGGGGAGCGAGCCAGCTCCCGAGGTCGGAGAAAGCCTTGGCCAGAAGGGACTGGAGGGGCATGCCGAGGGCGAAGACGAACTTGAAGACGAAGTAGAAGACTATGGCCAAAGCTATGAGGCCGTAGACCGGATGGGTCAGAACCCTGTCGAGCTGGTCCGTGAAGCTCGTGACCACAACGTTCTCGTACTCAACGAACCTGTGGAGGAGGGAGTCTATGAACTCGTACCTGCTGCTCGCCATGACGAGGTCTATGGAGCGCCCGTACCGCTCTTCCACCTCCCCTATGTGCCTCATTATCTCGTCGAGCTTTTCCTTGCCGAGCTGTCTCAGAACGAGCTTCATGACATCGTCGTCCCTCTGAAGGAGCTTGACCGCGAGCCAGCGCACGCTGTACCTCTTCGCGAGATCCGTTCCCTCCAATACTCTGCTTATGTGCTCAATCTCCCTCTCAACGGCCCTGTCGTAGGTCGGGAGTACGGGCTCGCACTTCAGTTCCCCCCTCGCCATTCTGGCTATGGTCTCCTTCAGCTCCTCAAGCCCCTCACCGCTCTTCGCCGATATGGGGACCACGGGAACCCCGAGGACCTCCGCCATCCTCCTCGGGTCCACCTTTATTCCCTTCTTCTCAGCCAGATCGAACTTGTTGAGGGCTATAACGACGTTCTTCAGTCCCATCTCGAGTATCTCGAACGTGAGGTAGAGGTTGCGCATCAGGGCGGTGACGTCGACGACGTTGACGACCACGTCGGGCTTCGAGTTGAGGAGGAAGTTCCTCGTTATGATCTCGTCTATGGAATGGGCCGTCAGGGAGTAGGTTCCAGGGAGGTCAACCACGAGGAAGGTCTCTCCGTTGTAGGTGAACTTTCCCTCCTTCTTCTCTACGGTGACGCCCGGCCAGTTGCCCACGTGCTGCCTCATCCCGGTCAGGGCGTTGAAGAGCGTCGTCTTCCCAACGTTCGGGTTTCCAGCGAGCGCCACCACCCTCGTCCTGCCCATTCCATCACCCCGCACCTTACAGCTTCCTCACGAGAACCCTCGCCGCCAACCCCCTGCCCATGGCCAGCCTCGTGCTTCCGACTGTGAATATTATCGGTCCCCTGCCGTAGGCCTCCACCACCTGAACGACAGCCCCGGGCATCAGCCCCATGGCCATGAGCCTGCTTCTGGCCCTCGCTCCTCCGGTTATGCTCACGACAACACCCCTCTCGCCAGGCCTGAGTGAGCTTAATGGTACAATCATGTTCATCACCGTTAGGCTTCCCTAATTATTATGAGGTACTTCAGTAGATTTAAAAACTTTTGGTCATCCTAAGAAACCTCCCGGGTTCGAACTCCGTCCTCCTCCACGGCAAGGTATAAATAGGGGACGGGCACAGGGAGGGTGAGGTGTAGAGGAACATGGAGGGGAACGGAACGAAGACCGATCTCGGACTGGATGAGAACGTTGAGGCACTGCTTGCATACCTTCTCCAGTGGATTTCAGGGCTTGTCCTGCTGCTGGTGGAAAAGAAAAGCGACTACGTCAGGTTCCATGCGATGCAGTCCTTCGTCATGTTCCTGACGCTCTGGATCGTCGGCTGGTTCGTCGCCATAATACCTTTCATCGGCTGGGTCCTCAGCAGGATAGTCTGGGTTCTGACGGCTGTGGCGTGGATAGTGGGCATGGTCAAGGCGTATCAGGGCGAGTACTACAGGTTCCCGGTCTTCAGCGATCTGGCGGAGCAGGTTGGAGCGAAGATGAACCTCTAACGCGCCGTCGCCACTATCTTTATTATGTCGTTGAACTTCAGCTCATAGTCCTCTCCGACCCTTCTCTTTGTTCTCGCGTTGACGGCGTAGAGGAAGGTCTTACCTATGTCCGTGTGCACCATGTAGGCGAGATCGCGGGGCGTCGAACCCTTCTTCATCAGGTGGACGTGGGGGAGGACGTTGCCGAACTGATCGGTGAGCTTGTTCTCGTCGAGCACGGGATAGACAGGAATGAGGTTGAGGAGCTCAAAGACAGCTTTGTTTATAACCTCCTGAACCCCCGTTGAGCCGAACCTCTCAAGGACTCGCTCCCTTATAAGCTCAAGCGCCTTCTCCTGCTTTCCGCTCATCGGCTTGATGACCTTAAAATCCGAGGAGCCCGGTATGTAGTCAATGTAGCCTGCTTTCGCCGCCTTCCTGAGCGTGAGCTCAGCGACCGCCGAGGTAGGAATGACTGTGTAGCCCCTGCTTTTGCCTTTCCTCTGAAGCCTCTTTATCTGGGCATCGGAGGCGGCGTCCGCCTTGTTGGCCGCTATTATTATCGGCTTGTTGACCTTCCTCAGTTCCCTCACGAAGGAGAGCAGGTCCTCATCGCTCCACTTGGTCGGATCCTCGTCGAGCCCGAGCCTGTGAAGAACCTCAAACACGTCCTCCTCGCTCACCCCTATGCCGCTGAGGTGGTCGGCTATCGCCTGGGCGAGCTTCAGGTGCTGGAGCTTTATCCTCTTGGCGAACTTCTCCCAGCCCTTCTTCAGTATGCCGTATATCCAGAAGTCTATCTCCCTCTCAAGGAAGTCCACGTCCTCAAGCGGGTCGTGGTGCTCTGTCGGGTTCCCCTCGGCGTCCGTCTTTCCCGTGGCGTCAACCACGTGTATGAGCGATGATGCCATCCTGAGGTCGTCGAGAAACTTGTTCCCCAGTCCGCGCCCCTCGTGGGCCCCTGGAACGAGACCTGCAACATCAATCATCTTTATCGGTATGAAGGCGAGGCCGTTCCTGGATTCGTAGTTCTGCGGGTTCGGGGTGCAACCCAGCTCCCTGCACGGATGCTCCGCTATGGCGTGGCTTACCCCCACGTTTGCCTCTATGGTCGTGAACGGGTAGTTGGCAACGTCAACATCGACGAGAGTTGCGGCGGAGAAGAAGGTTGATTTACCAACGTTTGGTTTTCCAACGACTCCTATCTCCATTTTCATCCCCTCAAACAGGTGAACGAGGTTGAGTGACACACAAGCGTCCAACGTTAATTTTATTAAGTTTGGGGTTTTAGTTTTTACGCTGTTGTTCATGCTGAACAGCGGCCAATAGAGTTATAAAAAGAAATGCGCATTAAATAACGAGTTCCCATAATGGGAGGTGAAGAACTGTGAAATCCATCGAAAGGATCGGTAATGTAAGGTCCATCAAGGCAATACTCCTAGTGCTCCTCGTACTCGGCGGTGTTACAGGGTTTGGTAGCATTGTTGGAGCCCAGAACGGGTCTCAAGCAAGCACCCAGAAGTTTCTCTTCCCTGCGTGGCTTAACGAGTACTTAGCTGGCACTGGCGCTCATCCAAGTGACGTCGTCGTTAGTCCGCAGATGGCTGTTCTCGTTGGAACCGCCTATCCAAAGATGGTTAACGGCGCGCCTTACGGTAAGCCATACTCATGGGTGATGGGACTGACAGGCCACGGCAACGTGGTCTGGGGCCACAGTTTCAGCGATGCCCTGTTAACCGGCGTTGTAAAGACAGGTGACGGGTACGTGGCTGTCGGAAAGACACACGAGTGGGTCAACGGTGCTTCCCCCGCCGTCAACACGTGGGTGGTTAAGCTGGCCTCCAACGGAAGCGTCAAATGGCAGGAGGCTCTGGGGCCCAACGTTGGAATGCCCGCAGGCGTTGCGTCTGACGGCAGCAACGTGTTCGTCGCTGGGACCGCCACAGGTGAACCGTGGTTTGTTGTTCTCAACTCAACGGGACAGATCGTATGGCAAAAGGTTGGATCGGGTAAGGAGAACTACGGCGTGTCCGCGGTTGCAAAGGTTCCCGCCTCAGGAGCGTACGTTGTTGGAGGATATGAAACCTCCGGCATGTGGGTCAACGGCGCCACGGGAAGCATAAAGCCGTGGGTTGCCGCAATTGACTCCAACGGAAACATCGTCTGGCAGGAGACCCTCAACCTGAACAACTCCCTCGTCTCAAAGGTCTACGTAACCCCGAACGGCAACGTGCTCGTTATGGGCACAACCCCGAAGGGATCGTGGATCGTCTGCCTTTCACCATCCGGAAAGTTCCTGTGGGGCAAGGAGTACACGGGCATTGAATTGTCAGCGGCGACGTTCCTGTCAACAGGCAGCATGGTTCTCGTTGGATCCATGGACGGCAAGGCAGTTGAGCTGATCGTACCGTCGGGAGGAAACGCCACCGTTTACTCCCTTGGCTTTACCGCAACTGCCGCCGGTGCCGTTGGCAACGGTGTTCTGGTAGCGGGCTTTGGCAAGGACGGGGCCTACGTTGAGTTCTCGATCGCAGGTACGGGCTCAAGTCTGAACGTTAGCGTTAACTCAAGCGTGCTCAACGTCTCAACGGCAAGCACCGCCATGAAGCTGGTCAACGGTAGCTACACCCTGGTGAACACCAGCATAAACCCGAAGAAGATGACGGCGAGCTACAGCAGCGTCTGGGACCAGAAGACGTACGGTCTGCTGAACGTTGAAACCTCTCCGTCCGACGCAGCCGTTCACGTTGACGGTCAGTTCGCTGGAAGGACCCCCGTGTACTACTACGTTAAAAGCGGTACCCACAAGCTCATTATAACCAAGCTGAACTACGCAGAGGTCAACGAGAACGTAACCGTGTCCGCCGATCAGATGGTGCAGAAGAAGGCGGTCCTTCTCCCAGGAGGATACATAGAAGTCACCAGCGTTCCTGAGGGAGCGGCAGTGTACGTTGATGGTCAGTTTATTGGTGATACGCCGATACAGAACTATTCGATACCCATTGGGTTCCATGAGATAACCATAAAGAAGCCCGGTTACGTTACTGTAACCAAGTTCATAACCGTGAGTGCCGGAAGCACGACGAACATCAAACAGTACTTACTTTTGGCGGGATACCTTAGAGTCATAACCAAACCGAAAGGAGCAGCGGTCTACATAG
>JAADEC010000050.1 GCA_013153595.1 Thermococci archaeon
CTCAGGAGGGTGTAGGTTTTTGCCTCCGTTGCCGTCATTATCGCGTTCGCCATCGCACCGACCGTAAGGCCATCCTCGATGACGAGGGCGATGTTTATCGTCCCCGGCTCCCAGGGCGGCGGCTCTTCGCCGGCTATCGCCGGATTCGTGATTCCCGCCGTAACGTAGGCCGTAACGCTCCCGCTACTCGAAATCGCGAGCACTTTGCCGATGTCTGCGGCCGTCATGAAGCCGACGAAGTTCTCCAGGCCGTTCTCCCGCTCGAAAGCGAGGCAATCTGCCCTGTAGTCGCCGGAGTAATTCTCAGGAACCTTCATGAAGAAGAAGCCGTTCGCCCTGGTTAAGCCTCCACGGTGAGGGGCGTTGCTCAAAGCCTGCATCGGCTCGTTGAAGGGCAGGATTAAATGGCCAGACATGACATCACCCCTAGTTCCGGCCGGTGAGTTTCTCCATACGGTCTTCAGAAAGACCCCCCGAGAGCGATCATTCTGTTGGTAAACATCAAACTACTTAGAGGTTGCGATGCTCATTTTCTGTTAAACGCCTCCGTTTGCTGAAGGGTTACAGGAGCTGCACTCACAGCTCCATGAGCAGCGGAAGCAGGAACGGTATTATGAGGGTGAGCAGAAAACCGTGGACGAACCCCACAACCGCGGTTTCCCTCCCCCCGAACCTCGTTATTATGGCGAACGTCGTGTCCATCGTCGTGGCCCCGCCCATGGAGACGGCCGTGACGGGATTGAGCCGCTTGGAGATAAAGGGGTAGAGGGTTATCGTCAGGATCTCTCTGACGAGGTTGCCAAGGAAACCGACGGCCCCGTAGGTGACCGAGTACTGGGCTATCAACGGCCCCGTTATCGAGTACCAGCCGCATCCAGCGCCTATAACAGCCCCCCACTTCAGCGGGATGCCTGAAAGCACCGAGCTCAGAAGTCCTCCAAGGATCGAGCCCGAGAGCGTTAGGACAGGCAGCAGGAGCGCCCCGCGGCTGACCCCCTTGAGTTCATCCTTCTCGAAGTTCATACCGAGCTCCACGCCTATGAGGAATATCAGGATGTAGAGCATCACCTCGAAGGAGTTCCCGAAGTTCGGGGACGCAAACCTGCCGACGGCGATTCCGAGGAGCAGGGAGGTCAGTATCAGGTACAGAAGCCTCATAGCAATCGCCTCACCACAACGGCCATCAGCAGACTCCCCGCCGTCGTGATGACCGCAAATAGAACGGACGTCCCGAGGAGCCAGGCCCCGCTTATCCTCACCTCTCCAGTCTTAACGCCGAGGAGGAATATCATCAGAACTAACGCGAGGCTTATGGGTCCGTCCAAGCTGAGCCTTCTCCTCTTCCTCAGACAGTAACCCACGGCGACTCCTGCGATCAGGAACACCATGACGTTCATGCAGATCCCCCATGCTCTGTTGAACCCATACCACTCGGCAGGTTCACAGTCCTCGGTTCTTCGGCTCTGTTATAAATCCTTCGCAGTTGAGTCTGCCGATGGGCCTCGGATCTCGGTGCAGCCCATTGCTTAACACGGCTTCGACACTACCTCCTGCTCGTTGCCCTGTTCTGGAACAGACTTCCTGGAAGGGTGGCGATCCACTTCAGCACGAGCGGACGACCGAACGGCTACGCTGACAGGTTCTGGGGACTCGTGGGAATTCCTGCTCTTATCTGGCTCATCCCGTTTGGTCTCACGCTGTTCGCCAGAGATCCGGACTTCCTCGCGAGGGTGAGCAACCGCCCACCCGGCAGGAGGAGCTGGTGTGAGTTCAACGTCATCACGAGCGGTGCCCTCATGCTGATGTTCCTCACGGTGCTCCTCTACAACGTGGGGGTCATCTCCGCGAAAGCGATAAACTACGCCATCGTTGGGTTCTTCGTCCTGATCGGGCTGGCCACCTACAGGCTCTTCGTGGTGAGGACCGACGAGCGGGCATAAACTCAGATTCTGAACGGTCCTGACCCGGGAAAAAGAGCACACATCGGGTCATCGATGAACTGATTTAAGCTTTTGTCTTAATGTGTATCGTCATACGGCGATAAGGATATAAACCTCCCGAGGAACGTCAATCGGGGGTAGCGAGATGGTCGGAATAATAGACACGACTTTCAGGGACGCTCATCAGTCCCTCATAGCCACCCGCATGAGGACTGAGGACATGCTCCCGATAGCCGAGAAGATGGACAGGGTTGGATTCTACTCGATGGAGGTATGGGGCGGGGCCACCTTCGACGTCTGCATCCGTTACCTCAGGGAGGATCCGTGGGAGAGGCTCAGGCTCCTCAGGGAGCACATAAAGAGAACCAAACTGCAGATGCTGCTCAGGGGTCAGAACCTCGTTGGGTACAGGCATTATCCCGACGATGTCGTTGAGAGGTTTGTGGAGCTGGCCCACAAGAACGGCATAGACATCTTCAGGGTCTTCGACGCCCTCAACGACGTCAGGAACATGAAGGTGGCGATAAAAAAGGCCAAGGAGGTCGGGGCCATCGTTCAGGGTGCTGTTGTGTACACCACAGGTCCCGTCTTCACGCTCGAGTACTACATGAAGAAGGTCGAGGAGCTTCTCGATCTCGACGTTGATGTCATAACGATAAAGGACATGGCGGCGTTGCTGACGCCGTGGAAGGCTTACGAACTCGTGAGCGAGATAAAGGAGAGGTACGGGGTTGAGGTTAACGTTCACACCCACTCAACAACGGGTATGGCGGTTGGAACTTACTTAAAGGCGGTGGAGGCGGGGGCGGACTACATAGACACATCCATAAGCCCTCTGGCGTTTGGAACGGCTCAGCCCGCCGTTCAAACCATCTGGCACGGGCTCCCCGAGGCGGCCGTTGCACACATAGACCGGAAGCTGATACACGAGATATCCGTCTACCTGCGGAGGCTCCTTGAGAGGAAGTACTGGGGTCTGCTGAGGAAGGAGACCCTCATGGTGAACCCGAACGTCCTGCTCTATCAGGTGCCCGGGGGAATGTTCTCGAACCTTTTGAAGCAGCTTGAAGAACTCAACGCATCTGACAGGCTCGACGAGGTTCTCGAGGAGATTCCGCGGGTTCGGAAGGACCTGGGATGGCCCCCGCTGGTAACGCCCATGAGCCAGATAGTTGGAACCCAGGCGGTCATGAACGTCCTGTTCGGAAGGTACAGACAGGTCATACGCGAGGTGAAGGAGTATCTCCGGGGTATGTACGGGCGGCCTCCTGCTCCCGTGAACGAAGAGCTGAGGAGGAAGGTGCTCGGTGATGAGGAGCCGATCGACGTGAGACCCGCGGAGCTGCTGGAGCCCCTGCTTGAGAGGTGCAGGCGGGAGCTTGAATCCCTCGGATACGCGGGAAGCGAGGAGGACCTGCTGACGTACTGCCTGTTCCCGAAGGTCGCCGTTGAGTTCTTCAGAACGCGGGGCAGGGCGGTCAGTCCCAGGATACCCCCGAAGGCCTCCCGGTTCAGGGTCTACGTGAACGGGATGGAATTCGACGTTGCCGTCGAGGGGGTTGATCTGAGGAGTTTGAACTACCTGAGCTCCCAGAGCCCGAACCACGCGGCCCGCGCCATGACGGCTCCCAGAGCGGGCGGGTCTGGTCGTTCGACCGTCAAGGCCTCCGGACCCGGTGCAGGTGAACCCGAAGCCCGGCAGGGGGCCAGGCCCGCGGGCACGGCATCCCCCGGGGCTGACGGAAACGTCGTTGTTGCTCCTATGCCTGGTAAGGTGTTGAGGGTTTTGGTGAGGGTTGGTGATGTTGTTGAGGCCGGTCAGGGGTTGTTGATTC
>JAADEC010000011.1 GCA_013153595.1 Thermococci archaeon
GTTCGCCGAGACCGCTGACCTGCTCCTCATCTCCCCCGCCACAGCCAACACGATAAGCAAGATAGCCTGCGGGATAGACGACACCCCCGTCACCACCGTCGCGACCACGGCGTTCACAAGGATGCCCGTCCTGATAGCCCCCGCCATGCACTCAAGCATGTACGAGCACCCCATAGTGAAGGAGAACATCGAGAAGCTTAAGAAGTTCGGCGTGGACTTCATAGATCCCATCCTTGAGGAGGGAAAGGCCAAGGCCCCGGACATATACTACACGACCTACAGGGTCATAAAAGCCCTCCACAAGAAGGATATGAAGGGAAAGAGGGTTCTCGTAACCGCCGGAGCAACGAGGGAGTACATAGATCCCATACGGTTCATAACCAGCGGCAGCTCTGGGAAGATGGGGGTTGCTCTGGCCGAGGAGGCCGACCTCAGGGGGGCCGAGGTAACCCTTATAAGAACAAAAGGAAGCGTGAAGAGCTTCGTCGACAATCAGATAGAGGTTGAAACGCCGGAGGAGATGCTCGAGGCAGTGGAATGGGAGCTGAAGAACAGACACTACGACGTGGCAGTCCTCGCGGCGGCCGTCAACGACTTCAGGACGAAATCAACGGCAGGTGAGAAGATACGGAGCGGCAGGGAGCTGGTCCTTGAGCTCGAACCAACACCGAAGATAATAAAACGGGTCAAAGAGCTTCAGCCCCGCATATTCCTCATAGGCTTTAAAGCCGAGACTGAGAGGGAGGGCATGGTCGATAGGGCGAGGGAGCAGATGCACGAGGCAGGCAGCGATCTCGTCGTCGTCAACACGAGCGAAGCTTTCGGTGCTGATAAGAGCAGCGTCGTCATGGTCTCAGAGGACTTCATCCGTGAGGTTCCCAGGATGGATAAAAGGAAACTGGCCGAGCTGATATGGGACGAGGCCCTTGAGCTGCTGCGGCGCAAGACGGAGGAGAGGAACAGGGCAAGGTTCCGCGTGAGAAAAAAGAGGATCGAGGAACTGTCCCACCTGAAGTCCAGGGGCAGGAGCTGATCAGATCTGCTTCAGGAGTTTTTCCCTTTTCTCCTCGTATTCCTCCTCGGTTATTATACCCGCGTCCAAGAGTTCCTTAAGTTTTTTGAGCTTCTCAATTGGATCCTCCTCCGCCTGCGCTTGGGGTGCGGAGGTCTGGGGGTTCTGTCCGACGTACATGGTTCTCGAGACGAGCTCTTTCGGTTTTTTAAGCACCCACGTCTCGTTCGTCAGGCCCTTGTTGACGTCTATGGTCACGGGCTCAACGGCTATTGCGTTGAGTGCATCCTTTATGGCCTCTATGGCCTCCTTAGCCTGTTCCTTCTTCATCCAGCCCAGCTTCAGGGTTATGCTCTCCTCACCCTCTATCACGAACTCGGATGACATTATACCAACCCTGACGGTGACCTGCTCGAGCTTCTGGTACGGGATGGCCTTCATCTCGTACCTGCCCAGAACCTTCTCGTCGAAGTATATGACCCGCCTGTCCGTTACTATCAGCCACTTCGGTTTCTCAAGGCTGGCCCTCCGTTTTATGGAGAACAAAACGCGCTCGTTTGGCTCCAGATGCCTGAGCAGGGCCTTTGGGAAAGAACTCCTTACATCATCCCCATCCAGCTTATCCTCCAAGGGGTTCACCTAAGATGAAATAGGGCTCGATGGTATATTAAGATTGCCCGTTTTTTCTTCGGGAGCTCGGGGTCATATCTCTCCCCTAAAGATCTTTTGGCGGCACGAGTATTCCGAGTTCGGTTATCACTCCTCGTATGTACCTCCAGGGGGTTACATCGAAGAGGAAGTTTCTTATCTTGTATCCCCTTTTAGCGTACGGTCTCTCCACGATATCCACTTCCTCGGCCGTTAGTTCCGGATGCAGCTTGAAGCTCTCCGCGGCGACGTAGAACGGCACACCTCCATCATGGCATGCCAGCGAGAGGAGGTAGGTGCCTGCCTTGTTGAAGACGTATCCGTCCCTCGTAACGTTATCGGCACCGACGAGTGCAAGCGTTGCTTTCCCCGCAAACAAGCCCAGCTGGGCGTCGGTTATGATGTCAAAATGAACGCCGAGCCTATCCAGCTCTCCAGCCAGGGCCAAGCCTTCACAGTCGGGGGAGCTCTCCGTTATTACGACCCTGAACTCCTTCCCCTTATCTCTCGCCGTTTTTAGGATCTCAAGGACGGTTGATGAGAATGAGTGCGTTATCACAACCTCGTTCTCATCTATCAGTTCGCTTCCTATGTTTCCGATCTCCCTCTTCGCCTCGTCGCACAGCTTTATGAACTCCTCGGCCCTCGCCCTCAGGGTGCTGGGATCCGCCGTTACGGGGACGTACCTCGTCAGGTTGTACAGGGAGGCCATGGTGCTGTTAACAGCCCTTATCCGTTCTCCAAGTTCCTTTATGGCCCCGATTAGCTCTCTTCCGCTCATGCTCTCCGATAGGGCTATGTATGCTTCCGCACCCTTTTTGGCAAGCCAGCTGGCTCCTCTTATCCGTTCGGCTTCCATCTCCCTGATAATTGCAACGACCGCAGGAGGGAGCATGGGATCACCTTCCCTGCTGATACACCTCCGTTATTACCTCTCCGTGAACCGCACGCCCATGGACTCCATGAAGGCCCTGGCCCTCTCGACCTCCTCCTCACTCTCCCCGAATATGATTATCCCTATGTACTTCCCAAATCCCTTGGGAGACGAGTGTATCCTCACCCTGAACCTCTCAAGCGTGGCCCGGAGTATGGGGGCGAGCTTTGATTCATCGGTCATTTCAGCTAAGAGCTTTCTCTGGACGAAGGTCTTGGTTCCCAGCCTTGGAAGAACTTCCCTCACGAGCATGGACTTCATCTCACGAGGCATTCCCGGCAGGACGAACACCTTCGTTCCGTCGTGTTCTATGAACGCTCCAGGGGCGGCTCCTTCACGGTTCTCCAGTGGAGTTGCACCTTCAGGCAGATACGCCATCTTTCTCCGGGCTTCGTTAAGCTCGGGGTCGTCTATCAGCCCTTTGCTGTGAAGAAGCCTATAAAATTCTTTTATACGTTCAAGGCACTCCTCACAGAGCTTTAATTCCACCCCTAAGGCCCTGGCCACCCCCAGCATGGTGACGTCGTCGTGGGTGGGTCCAAGACCTCCCGACGTAACTATGACACCGGGTTTTCTCTGGAGGGCCTCCCTGACGGCCTTCTCTACCTCCCCGACGTCGTCCCCCACGGTCGTTATCCGCCTCACCCAGTAGCCTCTCTCAGTGAGTCTGCCCGCTATGAACGCGGAGTTGCTGTCCACGATGTTCCCGGTCAGTATCTCGTCCCCTATCGTTATAATCTCCGCCAGCATGGTACCACCGATCAGTCTGTTGGTGTAACTCGTTTAAATGTTTACTTTTTTTATGTGCGGGAGGACGTGGTAAATGCCCGGCTTGAAGTAAATTTTATATATGGTAACGACGTTGTGTCAACTGGTGGCATTGGTGTCGAGAATCAAAAAGGCGGTTAGTCTGGTTGTTGTCTTGGTTTTGATTGGCAGCGTCTTGGTTGTGACAGTTGATAATTGGGTGCTTAGCAAGAACACATCCGTAAAGCTTTTTGGGTACAGTGTTTACAAGTTTCAGGGTTCTGGGCATTATGCTATCTTTTATCCTCTTCCGAATGGGTCGGTGAAGCTTCTTAAAGCGGGAA
>JAADEC010000003.1 GCA_013153595.1 Thermococci archaeon
TCCAGAGCTTCCTCGGCTGGGCGGACAGCGTCTTAGACGTCCCCGCGGGAGAGCTGGCGAGGGAAATCCGCGCGGCGCTGAAGTGGGGCGGGCCCGGGCTGATTAAAGGCGGTTGCAGTGCGGTCACGGATGAGCTCGCGAGGATCGTGGAGCGGAACGGGGGCAGGATCCTCACGAGAAAGGAAGCTGTGGAAGTCGATGTGGAGGGGAAGAAAGCAATCACCGCTGACGGGGAGGAGTTCCCCTACGACGTCCTCGTCTCAAACGTGGGGATGAAGGAGACGGTCGAGCTGATTGGAAGGGACAGCTTCGACCGCGATTACGTGAAGAGGGTCGATTCCCTAAGGCCGAGCGAGGGGATAAAGTACAACGTGGCCCTGAAGGGGAAGCCGAGGGTAGGCAACACCGTCGTCTTCACCCTCGACACCGAGAGGATAAACGGCTACAACGAGCCGTCGAGCCTTTCCCCGGAGCTCGCTAAAGAGGGCTACACGCTGATTATGCTCCACCACGCTTTGCAGAGCAGGAACGTCAAGGCCGAGCGAAGGAAGGGCATTGAGGACGTCTATCGCATCTTCCCGGAGCTCGACAGGGAGGGGGAGATTCTGCTCGTCCAGACCTACCTCGACGGGAACCCCGTGAACAGGGTTGCGAGCGGTCAGGCCGTTGAGGACTTTCCGATAAGCGGCGTCTACGTCGTCGGTGATGCCTTCAGGCCGCCGGGCGGCATAGAAGTTGAGGGCATAGCCTTAGGCGTCATGAGGGTTCTGGAGAAGATGGGCGTGGCCGAATTCCGCGGCTGGCAGCTCTGAGGGACATTTTACTTTTGCCAAGTTAAACCCACGACGTCCGAACCTTATTCCGATGAACAGTCTTGAAGCCTAACGAACGTTTTTATTCCAATGAACGCATTGAGTCCGGGGTGAATGAGGATGATGACGAACAAAAGAACCAGCGGAAGAGCTAAGAGAGTCGTCATAGCCCTCGGTGGAAACGCCATACTTCAGCGCGGGCAGAAGGGAACCTATGAGGAGCAGATGAAGAACGTCATGGAGACCGCGAGGCAGATAGCGGAGATAATAGAGAGGGGCTACGAGGTCGTTATAACGCACGGAAACGGACCGCAGGTCGGGGCACTGCTCCTTCAGATGGACGCGGGCCAGCAGCTTTACGGAATTCCAGCCCAGCCTATGGACGTGGCGGGAGCGATGACGCAGGGGCAGATAGGATACATGATACAGCAGGCCCTGAAGAACGAACTTGATGCAAGGGGGATTAAGAGAAACGTGGTAACCGTCGTGACCCAGACTCTCGTATCGGCCGACGACCCAGCGTTCCAGAACCCCAGCAAGCCCGTCGGTCCTTTCTACGATGAAGAGACCGCCAAAAAGCTCGCGAAGGAGAAGGGCTGGGTCGTGGTGGAGGACGCTGGAAGGGGATGGAGGCGCGTGGTACCCTCACCGGATCCAAAGGCCCTTGTAGAGGCGGAGGCCATACAGAACCTCGTTGAGAACGGGTTCATAGTCATAGCGAGCGGTGGGGGAGGTATACCAGTCGTGAACGTCAACGGGAGGCTCGAAGGCAGGGAGGCCGTGATAGACAAGGATCTGGCTGGGGAGAGGCTGGCGGAGACGGTTAAGGCGGAGGTCTTCATGATACTCACGGACGTCAACGGCGCCGCCATAAACTACGGAAAGCCGAACGAGAGGTGGCTCGGCAGGGTCACCCTGGAGGAGATGAGGAGGTACTATGAGGAGGGCCACTTCAAGAGGGGCAGCATGGGACCGAAGGTCCTGGCGGCCATGAGGTTCGTCGAGTGGGGAGGAGAGAGGGCCATCATAGCCGCCCTCGACAGGGGCGCAGACGCACTCGAAGGAAAGACCGGAACGCAGGTGGTTGCACGGTAAACTTTTTTATACCTCCACCGTAGACACCGGAGGTGATGAAATGGCAGTAACTTACGGACTCGGTTCGCTGATATGGTGGTTCTTTCTTTTGTACTTCATGTTCATGATGCTGTGGCCCCAGCTCCAGTACAAGCAGCTCAAACTTGCCAGGCTTCACATAATGCAGAGACTCGCCCAGAAGAGGAACTCGACCGTGATAACCATGATACACAGGCAGGAGAGCATAGGGTTCTTTGGAATCCCGTTCTACAAGTTCATAAACATAGAGGACAGCGAGGAGATACTGAGGGCTATAAGGATGGCACCGAAGGACAAGCCGATAGACCTCATAATCCACACCCCGGGAGGTCTCGTGCTCGCGGCCACGCAGATAGCCAAAGCCCTGCACGACCATCCCGCCGAGACGCGCGTCATAGTGCCCCACTACGCCATGAGCGGCGGAACGCTGATAGCTCTCGCGGCTGACAAGATAGTTATGGATCCGCACGCCGTCCTCGGTCCCGTCGATCCGCAGCTCGGCCAGTACCCCGGACCGAGCATAGTCAGGGCCGTCGAGAAGAAGGGCGTTGAGAAGGTTGACGACCAGACACTCATCCTGGCGGACGTAGCCGAGAAGGCCATAAAGCAGGTCAGGAGCTTCATAAAGGACATACTCAAGGACAGGTACGGCGAGGAAAAGGCCGAGGAGCTGGCCAAGATCCTGACAGAAGGCAGATGGACCCACGACTACCCGATAACCTACGAGCACGCGAAGGAACTCGGGCTGCACGTTACCACGGACGTACCCGAAGAGGTCTACGCCCTCATGGATCTCTACAAACAGCCCTTCAAGCAGCGCGGCACCGTTGAGTTCATGCCATATCCAACGGCTCAGGAGAGGAAGTGAGGCCCGGCCGGGCCAAAAAGTTTTTAATTGTTTGCCTCCTTTCACTACCAGAAGTGACGTGCCTGTTCTAAAAGGAAAGAGGGGTAAGAGCGATGCCAATGATCAAAGTGGATCCAGAGGAAATTAAAAGAATCAAGAAGGAGATAGAGGCCCTTGAGAAAGAGAGGAATGAGATAAGGGCCAAGCTCGACGAGCTCGAGAGGGAGCTCCAGAGCTGGGTGCAGAAAAGGGATGAGAAGAACAACGAGGTCAAACAGCTCCGTCAAAAAGCCAGGGAGTACAAGGAGAAGAGGGACGAGATAAACAGGCAGATAAAGGAGCTTAAGAAGAACCGCGAGGAGATAAACTCAAAGCTCGACCTCCTGTATCAGGAGATAGTCGAGTACAGAACTAAGAGGGACGAGTACAACCAGCTTAGACGCATGAAGATGCCTCCCGACAAGATACAGGAGAGGATAGACAAGCTGGAGTGGGAGCTCCAGACCAACCCGAACATAACACCCGAGAGGGAAAAGCAGATCGTCGATCAGATACAGGTGCTCGCGACCGAACTTGAGATAATACAGCAGGCGGACAGGTTCCACAGGAGGCTCTTAGAGACCCGGAAGAAGGTGGATCAGCTCAAGAAGGCCAGAAGGGGAATAAACCTTGAGATACAGAAGCTCGCCAACCAGAGCCAGCAGTTCCACGAGCAGATGATAAAGGCGTTCAACCAGGCGGACGAGGTCAAGAAGGAGGCCGACGAGTACCACGCCAAGGTGATCGAGCTCAGGGATAAGGTAAGAGAGGTCCGCAGGGAGCTGAGGGAGATAGAGAGGAAGATAATGGAGTACGATGAGAAACACAAGGAGCTGATCGCCTACAGACTCGTCGCCAGGATGCACGCGAGGCAGGACAGCAGCTTTGAGAAGGCCGTCGACGCGCTCGAAAAGTTCAAACGCGGTGAGAAGCTCACACTCGACGAACTGCTGCTCCTCCAGCGCTACAACCTGGTATGAGGGCCGTACAAATGACGGTTGAAACCCTGAAGCACGAAGGGCCGGGTAGACTGGGAATTGCGAGAATCAGAAGACCCCACGAGAGGAGAATTGAGACCCCCACCGTTGATTTGTCCGTGTCACCTTTCAACTCGCTTTTTAACCCCCAGCCCGCCAGTTCTTTGGAGGAGTACGATCTCACGTTAGCACCGTCCTTACCGCTCGGCTTTTACTCTCCGGAGGAGGTCGTGGCGAAGGTCCTTGAGAAGATCGGAGAAATCGACTACGGAGATTACAACACGTTTTACCTCCCCGCTTTGAAGAATACGAAGATGCTGGATGGGTTTCTGAGGATACTGGAGGACAGCGGAAACGAATTTGAGGCCGTCTACGTTGGAAATTCAAGACAGCTGACCAAGAACTACAGGGAGTTCGTCGAGACGCTGAAGTGCTTGAGGGAGAGGCTCCCCAACACCCTCATAGTTATGGACGTGGAGCCGTTCTTTTATCCTCTCGCCGTTTACCTTGGAGTCGATGCCTTCGACACCCGCTCTTTAAAGCTCTACGACTTTGAAGGCAGGGCATTCACCCCCTACAGTCCGTTCGTGTGGAGCGAGGGAGCGAACTCAGAGGAGTTCTCGAGATCCATGATAGAAATCGTGCGCAGGGCCATGGAGGAGGACAGACTCAGGCAGATCGTTGAGAACTTCCTCCACACGGCGAGCCACGAGGGAATACTGAGGATAGCCGACGTTGAGTATGGAGATTACCTTGAGGAATACACGCCAACAACACCGAGAACCATCTATTTCATAAGCAACGACTCCATGAGAAGGCCCGAAGTGGGGAGATGGCAGAGAAGGGTGCTGGAACGCTTTGAACCGCCAAAAAACACCAAACTCGTTCTCCTCCTGCCGTGCTCAGCCAAGAAGCCGTACTCCCTATCGAGGAGCCACGTGCTCTACAGGAAGGTCGTCAGGGAGGCCGTGGGCAATGGAATACACGTCATACATGACCTCATCCTCACTTCTCCTCTGGGCGTCGTTCCAAGGGAGTGGGAGCGGCTGGCCAAGTACGATATAGTGGTCACCGGACACTGGAGCAGGGAGGAAGTGGAGTCGTCTGCGGAGCTCCTCGCAAAGACCCTGGAGAAGTACCCCAAGGACATCCCCGTAGTCGCACACTTGGACGGTCCGTACGTTGACATAGCCAAGGAAGCCGCGGAGATGAGCGGACGGGACGTAGTGTTCACGAATGTTGAGGGAAGCACAACGAGCAGAGAAAGCCTGAACTCCTTAAAGGAGGTGCTCTCATCTTTCAAGGACGATCTGGAGGTAACGAGGATGGACAGAAGGTACAGAAGCATCGACTGGATACGGAAGATCTTCGACTACTACCTCGGCAAAGGTGCGGGCACCGCCGTCCTGCCGGAGGGGAACAGAAACAGAATGATGAACAGGAGAATGGCCAGAGGGATGACCAGAATCAGGGTGAGGGGATCAAAGATCCTCACCATAACGGTGGACGGACAGCAGACCGGAACCATCAAGGATGCGGCCATAAGCCTGACACCGTTCGGGATGCAGAGGGTCTACGACGCCACGAAGTCCTACTGGGTGGAGGTGGACTTCGACCTCAGGGGAGACGTCTTCGCCGTAGGTGTTAACGGGGCAGATGAGAGGATAAGACCCGGGGACATCGTGGGGATAATCCGGGACGGTGAGGTCATAGGGGTCGGAAGGGCAGTCCTCAGCGGAAGGGAGATGCTGAGGGCCAGAAGGGGAGTGGCCGTTAAGGTCAAAAAGAGGAAGAAGTAGATGCTGTGATTTCCCACCTTACCCCTTAGGACTCCCCGTTCTTGGACCACCATTCCTCTATGAGTTCTTTTGCGGATTTGGCCGCCACGGCTCCCTGTCCAACCGCCACGGCTATCTGCTTAAAGACGTTGGTTATGTCTCCGGCGGCGAATATCCCCCTGACCCTCGTCCTCATGTGCATGTCCACGGGTATGTACCCGTACTCATCGGTTATTCCGAGGTGTTTGACGAAATCGGTCTTGGGTTCGTAGCCTATGAATATGAACACCCCGTCCACCTTGAGTTCAGTTTCCTCTCCGGTTACCCTGTTTTTCAGCTTAACAGCCTCCACCTTGCTGCTGCCCTTGATCTCAGTGACGACGGTGTTGAGGATCGTGGGAATGCCCGCCTTGGCGAACCTCTCCTGGAGTATCTTATCGGCCCTGAAGGTGTCCCTTCTGTGAACCAGCGTGACGTTTACCCCTATGCTCTTCAGGTAGATTGCCTCCTGAAGGGCGGTGTTGCCCCCTCCCACGACTATAACGTTCTTTCCTTTGAAGAGCGGACCGTCACATGTGGCACAGTAGCTCACGCCCCTGCCCGTGAGCTCCTCCTCTCCCGGAACGTGAAGCTTCCTCGGAGCTGCTCCAACGGTCAGAATCACAGTCTTGCTCTTGTACTCTCCGCCGTTGCGTGTTTTAACTATGAACTTGCACGGCCCCTCGTAGTAGGCGCACTCCGCGGGCTCGACACGTGTAACCTCATCGAATATTATATCAACGTTGAGCTTCCTGACCTGCTCGTGCATCAGGGAAGCGAGCTTGGATCCACTGACGCCTTCGGGGAACCCCGGGTAGTTCTCTATCAGGTCGGTTATTGCCATGTTACCCCCTATGTCTTTGCTTATGATTATGGTTCTGAGACCAAACCTCGCCGCGTATATTGCGGCCGTGAAGCCCGCGGGCCCTGCTCCCACTATTATGGTGTCCCACACGTCCTTCGTGTACTTCTCCTGGGCACTCCTTGAGAAACCCCCCAAGCTGAACATGTTACCACCTGGAAGGCTCTCTGAAAAGGGTTACTTAAAAGTGTTACCGGACGATTATGAGGAATTCCTCCATTCCCGTTCCCTTCTGCTCCACGTTCACTCCTGAACCAAGCGTGTAGCTCACATCGAACTTATAGGTCAGGTCGCCGCTCAGACCGGCTTTTGAACGCCTGAGAACAAGGCTTCCGGTCATCCACTTGACATTAACGTTCCCGGGAAGCCCCAGGTAGTATGAGACGAGCGAGCGCAGGATCCCCTCATCCAGTCTGCAGTCCAGCACGTTTCCGCCTTCCCGCATTTCGCACTCAGAGTTCCCGCTCTTGATAAGCTCTATACCGAGGGAGACAGGGTTGTAAAGCAGAAGCGGGCTCATGCTGCTGGTCTCAGTGTTGATCCATTCGCCGTTCCTCTCCACGTACACCGTCCCGTTAACCATCTTCGCCCTGATGCTTCTCACGGTTTTACCACCCGAACACGAGACCGTAACGTACGTGGAGTTCTGATACACGATTCTCGCGGGCAGGTTGAAGTAGTAATCGTTGGAAGCGTTTATCCTAAGCTTGCAAACGTTGGTTGTTCCATTGCTCTGGATGATCTCAAAGCTTATGGTGGTGTTGTCCTGCATCTCGTACGCTGTGATGGAAGAGAGGAACGAGAGGAAACGCCTCATGGAGCGCGAATGAACCGAGGAGATCGATGTAGAGCCCGACCGTGAGGTGGCAGAAGAGAAAACCGAGGAGGACTCGGACGTTGAGGGGCCGGGCGAGGACGAGCTTCCGTACAAGGCTGATGTCGAGCTGGATCCGGAACTGGTCAGAGTTCCATGGGAGCCGGATCCGGAGGATCCCCCTATACAGCCCGCGGTGACGACCGCGACCACCAGCACGATCACGATCACGATTGTGGGAGCTCTCTTCATCCTCATGATTCGCCACGTTAGTGAAAACTCTAATATTGTATTATAACGTTATCGGGATCAGACGATGTTACGGGGGCGTGGGAATGGAGAGGATCATGATACTCACGGAGGAGTTCGACTTGGAGGAAGCGGTTAAACTCGTCAGCTCAAGAAACGCGGGAGGGTACGTCATTTTCCTGGGAAAAGTCCGGGATGATGGGGATAACCGGAGGGTTCTGAAGCTCATATACGAGAGCTACGATGAGATGGCACTCAGGGAAATGAGGAGGATACGGGAGGAAGCCCTCAAGAAGTTTCCGGTGGTCGATGTTCTGATCTGGCACAGAAAAGGAGAGGTGCCCGTGGGGGGAGCTACGATGCTCGTCATAGCAGCTGGAGCGCACAGAAGAGAGGCGTTTGATGCGTGTGAGTGGATAGTGAACGAGGTCAAGAGGACGGTCCCCATATGGAAGAGAGAGGTAACGACGGATGGAACCTTCTGGGTTGAGGGGGATCGTAGGGTACCCACAGGATAGCATCGGCCGATTGGACGAAGCGAGCATACCTCAATGATCCGTTATGTTCATTTTCGTCCTTCAAATGTCCACATTGGGACTCTTCACTTTTTTGTGACTCCCAATTAAAGTAAAACAAATATGAATAGAAAAAGTATATATACCACGAGGCATACAGTACGTAACGAGGTGGAAGGTGTGGAGAGGGTTGTTAGGGCAGATTACAAGGCCAAGAGCGTGCCCCCCAAGCACCGTTTAAACGTCGTTGTGGGAAGGCCCCCCTGGACCGAGTTCAAGAGGACCGGTAAGCTCGAGAGGCTCATACTGCAGCTGGGTGCGGGAAGGGGATACTTCTCCGAGCTCAGCGGCATACCCAGATCCATGGGCTGTATAGGAAACAACCGTTTTCTGTTGAGAAGGTCCCCCCTGACCATGGAGGAGGTTGAGAGGATACTCGACGAGTTTGAAAGTGCGGGTGGAAGAGAGGTCTGGATAACCAACTACGATGACCTGAGGGACGTTCTTCATGCCGCCAGATACGCAAAGGACGTGGGAATAGTCAACGTCTACGCGGTCGTTCTCTTGGAGGACTTTGACAGGATACCAAAATCCGGGCTCAATGGTGTTAACGTGATAGTGGAGATGCCGTACTCGGAGGAGAACATGCGGAGGCTGGAATCCCTCGAGGGGGAGGTTTACGGGGTGCTCATAGTGAGTGATGTCCAGAGCTACTCAAAGATCTCCATGGAAAACGTTGACTTCAGCGGCGAAGTGCTCGTGGATATCCTGTACCCCCCAAACGTAAAACTTCTTGATGAATCTTTCCTGTCGTTTAAGATGCTACCCGTCAGTCACAGGGGTCGTCATCCTTGCATGTCGGGTATGATAGCCGTTACAGGGGATGGATACGTGGTCCCGTGTCCTTTGATAAGGGGGTACGTGGTGGGAGATCTGAGGAAGGAAAGTCTCACCAAGGTGATCAGAAAGCGCAGGCTGAGGGCATTCTGGAAAATATTAAACGAGATAGATGAGTGCTCAAACTGCCCGCTCATGGGACTCTGCCACGACTGCAGGGCGATCAACTACCAGATAACCGGGGACGTGTTCGGTGTTGAGTACTGCGGTAGGGAGATCCTCAAGGCGCAGGATTCATATGAACTCTAAGATGGATCTGTACCCACTTCCATCGGGCTTCACCATTGTGGAGAACCTGTTGCCGAGCTTTCTATCATTTATATCCCTGAAGGGTTTGAAGTGCTCCAGCATTATCCTGTCGAAGTACTGACCCAACTCTATCATCTTGTACCCTGCGTTGTCCCTGCCCGTCAGGAACACCCAGGTTATGTAGCCAACGCCGGGCAGTCTGCCAACTATGGTCTCGTAGCTGGAGTAGGTCTCCAGAACTCTGTCCGGGAAGTGCCGGGATATCCCGACTATGGCGCTCTCGTAGACGTCCACATCTATGGTGGCCGAAAAGCCCACTATGATGCCCCTCTCAATCAGTCTGGATATCATGTAGTTGACCGTGGGTCTCGTCTTGTTGAGGGTGGCGGCTATCTTCGATATGGGTGTTCTGGCGTCGATTTTCAGCATGTCCATGAGCCTCGCGTAGTCATAGCTCAGGTCCCACCGCCCGAACTTCGGTTCTTCCTTGCTCTTTATTGACCGCACAGGGTGGAACTCGTACCTACCGGTGTATCTTGACAGCAGCTCCTCCACGTATTTTCTCTGCTCAACGGGAACGTGTATGACGAGTGACAAACCGTTTATACCTCCGAACACGGAATTCATGTAAACAACGAAAGGGTTCCTCTCCAGCTCGGCAATTGCCCGTACCATATCCTCACCGCTGATGCCGAGGAACGCGACGTAGCTGTCCAGCCCTATCTTGACTATGTTGTACTCGGCACTCACAAGAACGTCCCTGCCGTAATGGGCCATGTAGATCTTTCTGAGCTTTGAATAGCTTATGTTCTCAAGCTCTGCTATCCTTGAAAGGCTCTCAATTGGATGCCGCTCAAGAATCTCGGTGAGCAGTTTTATACTCTCCATATCCTCTTCGGCCATTTCTGACACGAAAAAGTTAAATCACACCTTGTATTAAACATTTTCCGGTGGTGGGATCATGGTGAAGATAGAGGTCATAGACATAGAGAAACCCGCCGGAGCGGAGGTCATCGTGGGTCAGGGTAACTTCTCGATATTCACGGTCGATGACCTGGCGAAGACCCTGCTGACGACCGTCCCGGGAATCAAATTCGGAATCGGAATGAACGAAGCAAAGCCCCAGCTCACAAGGTACACAGGAAACGACAGAGAACTTGAAGAGATAGCGGCGAAGAACGCCCTCAGGATAGGAGCCGGGCATGTTTTCGTCATCGTGATGAAAAACGCGTTTCCAATAAACGTCCTGAACGCCGTCAAGATGCACCCCGCGGTGACGATGGTCTACGGAGCCAGCGAAAACCCGTTTCAGGTCATAGTGGCTGAGACTGAACTCGGCAGGAGCGTCCTTGGAGTGGTGGATGGAAAGGCGGCCACGAAGATCGAAAACGAAGAGGAAAGGGCAAAACGCAGGGAAACCGTCAAGGAGATAGGGTACAGAGTTGATTGAGATGCCAGAAAGCTCATACATGGAAATCACGTTCATAACCTCAAACGCCGGAAAGGTGCGGGAGGCCGCTAATTACTTAGAACCGCTCGGTGTGAGGGTGGTTCAGCGGCACGTCCCATACCCCGAGATACAGGCCGACACACTGGAGGAGGTCGCGAGGTACGGGGTGGAATGGCTGAGCAGGAGGATCGACGGGAACTTCTTCATCGAGGACTCAGGTCTCTTCATAAACGCCCTCAGCGGTTTTCCCGGAGTTTACTCGGCCTACGTTTACAGGACCGTGGGGCTGAAGGGCGTGCTCAAGCTGATGGAGGACTCAGACGACAGGAGGGCCAGCTTCAGAAGCGTTATAGCTTACTGGGACGGCGAGCCACACGTCTTCAAAGGTGAGGTCAGGGGCGAGATAACCCGGGAACTCAGGGGGTCAGGAGGGTTCGGCTTTGATCCGATCTTCAAACCCGAAGGTTTCTCAAAAACGTTTGCAGAGATGTCGGTTGAAGAAAAGAACAGAGTATCCCACAGAGGGGCGGCCCTGAGACTGTTCTGCAGGTGGTTAAAGGAAAACCTTAAATAATTTGAATAATCAGAATTAGCACAAAACTGTGTTTAAATTGAACATAAGACGAAGACGGTGGTAGAGGTGGGAAGTTATTTGGACTCAATAGACGTTAGACTGCTGGAGGAGCTGAGCAGGAACTCACGTGAGAACATAGCGTCCCTCAGCAAAAAACTCGGCATACCAAGGACGACCGTCCACTACAGGATAAGGAAGCTCATAGACGAGGGGGTCATCGAGAAGTTCACGATAAAACCCGACTACAAGAAGCTGAACCTCGGCACAACGGCGTTCATCCTCGCACGCTACGATCCTGAGTCTGGTGTTGGGCAGAGGGAGGTGGCCCAGCGTGTGGCCGCCCTCGACGGTGTGTACGAGGTCCACATAATAGCGGGTGAGTGGGACCTGCTCATAAAGGTCAGGGCGGCAACCGCAGAGGACGTTGGAAAGATAGTGGTCGACAGGCTCAGGGACATAAAGGGTATAGGCCAGACCGTTACGATGGTATCCTTCGTCACCGTGAAGGAGGATCCATGAGCCCGTAAGGGCTTGAGAAGGGGCCATGATTGGCGTTCTCCTTTCTGACATCATCGATGATGAAGCGAGGTTAAATGAGCCCCGTCGGTGGTCATGGTGAACCTGCTCAAGGTCTACGTTCCAGGGCGCAACTTTCCGTCCGTATCTGTTACGGGCCGTTCGTGCCACCTGAACTGTGCACACTGCGGCAGACACTACCTGCGAGGCATGGTGGACGCAAGACGCTCGCTTAAGGAGGCATGCCTGAAACCCGGTGTGAACGGCTGCCTGATAAGCGGCGGTCTGGATGGACGGCTGAAGGTCCCGGTGGACAGGTACAGGGACGAACTCATGGAGCTCAAAAGGGAGGGCTTGAAGATAAACGCCCACGTGGGCTTCGTGGATGAGTCAGATCTGGAGTGGCTCAGGTACGTTGACGTCGTGTCCCTTGACTTCGTGGGAGATGATGGGGTCATAAGAAGGGTCTACGGAATTGAGAAAACCGTGAGGGACTACCTGGACATCATGGATCTCCTCATATCCGAGAACATCCGGGTGGCCCCGCACGTCACGGTGGGTCTGGACTTTGGAAGGATATGGTGGGAGAAGCCGGCCCTGGAGATTCTGAGCTCCTATGAGCCCGACGTGAAGATAGTCGTGCTTGACTTTCTGATACCCACGAAAGGAACCGTCATGTGGAGGGCTGGAGTACGGGAGCCCTCCCTCGATGAGAGCCTCGATGTGGTGAGGTACGCGAGGGACACGTTCGGGGGAGAGCTGAGCGTTGGATGCATGAGGCCCCGCGGTCCATGGAGGAGAGAGTTCGATTCAAGAGCTGTGGAGATGGGGATAGACAGAATAACCAACCCACCTAAGAGCGTGGTTAGGCGGGCCCAGGAGGAGCTTGGGAAGGAGATTAAGCTGTTTAAAGAATGCTGCGTTATGTGAATGGAGGTGGTTGAATGCCGTACCTCTTAATCGAACACCTCGAAGAGATCAGCGACTGGCTTCTGCTCGAGTACAGACACGTCGCCGAATGGTGGGGGGACAGGTTGGTGTTCACCAACGTTCCGGAGGAGGACAGAAAAAGGCTCGCGGAGCTTGGGAGTGTTCTGAAGGACAGCGTCGTTGACTTCCCGTTCGACAGGTCAGAGATGATAGTCCTCGACCCCCAAGCTGAGGAAGAGCTCAGACCCGAGGAGATAGGAGACAGAACCCTGATAGTGGTGGGCGGCATACTCGGGGACGCCGTGCCGCGGGGAAGAACGAAGAAGTTCATAACTTCCAGGATGAAGGGCGTCAGGGTAAGGAACATAGGCAGGCCCCAGTACTCAATAGATGGAGCCGCCATAGTGGCCAAGCTCATAGCCGAGGGCGCAGGGGTCTCCGACATAGACTACGAGGAAAATCCAACGATAAAGCTGGACGAGTTCAGCGAGATAACGTTCCACTACGCCGTGCCGAGGGTAAACGGTGAGCTGCTCCTGACTCCTGGACTGCTGGAACTGCAGAGGCGGGAGCTGGGGTACTGCGATGAAGACGGGTACGAGGACCCGTCAGGGGACTGAGACCTTGTGGACCCAACCAGTCATGAGTTCGAATTCAGCCGCCCCCCGATGAATCCCGCCACCTCTTCAAGCCCTACCTTAAACTGCTCACCGCTCTCCATGTCCCTCACCGTTACCTTCCCCTGCGGGAGGTCCCTCCGACCCACTATAACGACGTACGGGATTCCCATTCTGCCCGCATGGTCAAGTGCCTTCCTCAGCTTCCGTCCGAGCAGTTCAACGTCGGCCTTTATTCCTTTCCTCCTGAGGGATGAAACGACCTTAAAGGCGGCCTTTTTAACCTCCCATTCATCTCCAACGGGCACGACGTAAACCGCGGGGGCTGGATCGAACTCAGGCAGGAGGTTCCTCGATTCAAGTATGGGTATCAGCCTCTCAACGCCTATGGCAAACCCCGTGGCGGGCGTGGGCTTCCCCCCGAAGAGACTTATCAGGTTGTCGTACCTTCCGCCCCCTCCGATGGAGCCTATACCCAGATCGTTCGGGGCAACCGCCTCAAAGACCACGCCGGTGTAGTAGTCAAAGCCCCTCGCGATTCCGAGGTTTATCCTCACCCACTCGGCCGTACCCGCGGACTCAACAAGCTCCATCAGCTCGTAGAGCCTTGATATCTCAGACGAAGCTCTCTCGCTCTGGAAAAGATCCTCCGCAATGGGAAGAACATCGTCGGGTCTGCCCCGGATCTCTGTGAGCTGTACGACCTTTTCAACACATCCGTCACTCAGTCCAAAATCTTTCAGGGCTTTAACGAACTCCTCGTGATCCATCTTGTCCCGTTTGTCTATCAGCCTCATGAGGCCCACGGTGTCCCTGACTCCTATCATGAGGGCGAACTCGTCGAGCAGCGTCCTGTCCCCGACCTCCACGCTGAAATCCTTCAAACCGGTTGCCAGATAGCTCTCCACGAAAAGGTTTATCACCTCGGCATCGCCCTCAACACCCGCACTGCCTATTAGCTCCACCCCGGCCTGCCAGAACTCCCTGAAGCGGCCGCTCTGGGGCTCCTCGTATCTGAACATGTTGGCTATGTAGTACCACTTAACCGGCTTGGGGGCGTTCTGGTACCTGTTCACGAACAGTCTGGCAACGCTCGAAGTCATGTCCGGGCGAAGCGATACGTCCCTGCCGCCTTTGTCCTTGAAAGCGTAGAGCTGATTGACGACGTCCTCACCGCTCCTCAGCCTGAAGAGATCCGTGTACTCAAAAGTCGGTGTGAGGATCTCACTGAAGGAGTACCGCTCAAAGACGTCCCTCAGCCGATCGAAGACCCATCTCCTCCTGAACATATCGGCGGGGGTCAGATCCCTCGTCCCCTTAACCCTCTCTATCATCTCCTCATCGCCACACTAAGGGCGAACGTAGGGTTTTTAAAGGGTTCGGGATAGACCTGAGCAAGGGAAATATGGTCAAGGATTCTGAATTCGACGTCGTCATAATAGGAGCAGGACCGGCGGGTCTTTTTGCCGCCTACGAGCTCACGGAAAGGTCGAAGCTGAGGGTTCTCGTGGTGGACGAAGGAGGGGACGTTAAGGACAGAACGTGCCCCATGTTCGAGCTCGGCTACTGTATCGGCTGCAAGCCATGCCACATAATGAGCGGTGTCGGAGGTGCGGGAGGGCTGAGCGACGGAACCATAAACCTCAGACCCGACATAGGCGGAGACCTCAGGGAGCTCACCGGAGACGAGAACTATGCGTGGCAGCTGGTCTGGGAAGTGGACAGGATATTCCTGAGACACGGTGCTCCCGAGAACATATACAGGGGAGACCCTGACGAGATAAGGAGATGGGAGAGGAAGGCCGCCCAGGCAGGGGTAAGGTTCATACCGATAATCCAGCGGCACATCGGTTCGGACCACACGCCGGAGGTTATATCGAGCATCAAGAAGCACCTTGAGGATCGGGGCGTCAGGTTCCTTCTCTGGACGAAGGTCATAGACTTCAACAGGGGCCTGGTGAGGGCCAAGAGGGGAAGCAAGACGTTCGAGATAAGGGCCAGGTACATAATAGTGGCCCCTGGAAGGGGTGGAGCCGACTGGTTCCACGAGATCGCTAAGAGGATAGGGCTTAAGGCGAGGCACGGACCGATTGACGTCGGCGTTCGCGTCGAGGTTCCCGCGATAGTCATGGAGCCTATAACGAACATAAACCATGACCCCAAGTTCCACATCTACACCGACACCTACGACGACTTCGTGAGGACGTTCTGCACCAACCCGAACGGCTTCGTGGTCGAGGAGCGCTACGACGGCTACGTCGGTGTAAACGGCCACTCCATGAGGGACAGGAAGAGCAACAACACCAACTTCGCATTCCTGAGCAGGATAGAGCTTACGGAGCCTGTTGAAGACACGACAGCGTACGGAAAGAGCATAGCCCAGCTGGCCACAACCATAGGTGGCGGAAAGCCGATAATACAGAGGCTCGGGGACCTCAGGAGGGGGCGGAGAAGCACCTGGGCAAGGATAAGGAAGAGCAGTGTCGAACCGACCCTGAAGCACGTCACACCGGGGGACATAGCCATGGCGCTTCCCCACAGGGTGGTCACGAACCTCCTCGAGGGACTTGAGAAGCTTGACAGGGTTCTTCCGGGTGTGGCGAGCGACCACACGCTCCTCTACGCACCTGAGATAAAGTACTACTCCATGAGGGTCGAGGTCAAGGAGGACCTCGAAACGAGCATAGAGAACATATTCGCGGCGGGAGACGGGGCGGGACTGAGCAGGGATATAGTCAACGCCGCCGCCACGGGCATACTCGCCGCCCGCGGGATACTAAAGAAGGAGGGCCTCTACACCGAGAAGGACTTCAGGCTGAAGGGGAACTGGAGGAAGAAGATAGAGGAGCTTGAATGAGCAACGAGAAGGAAGGTAACGAAAAAGAGGAAAACCGACGGCCGACGGTCACTCCTCCGCCTTCGGAAGCGTGACCTCGACTCCCAGAACCTTCCACATCTCTTTTATTTGATTTCTGAGCTCCTCCATTGCCTCTGGTCTCTTGAACAGGTGCTTGAAGCGTCCCTGCATCTTCAGGTACTCCTCTATTGGCTTCTTGAACTCTATGGCGACGACCTTTCCGCCCTCGCGCTTGACCTTGGCCCCTCCTCCAGGGCTCTGGATCTTTATGTGGTTGAAGTCACCGTTCTCGATTTCGAAGAGCGGCCACACCCCTGTCTCTATGGCGAGCTTCGCCAGCTCCACGCTCTTCTCAATCGGGCTCTTCCAGCCCGTCGGACACGTACAGTGCATCTGTATGAAGGCCGGACCGTCAACCTTCGCCGCTTTCTTCACTTTCTTCACGAGGTCAAACGGGTTGCCTATGCTCGCGGTTGCGACGTACGGAACTTGGTGGGCAGCCGCTATGAGCGCGACCCACTTCTTCGGCTTGTCCTCACCAACGGAGTACTTGCCGGGCGGGCTGGTGGTTGTCCAGGCTCCGTAGGGAGTGGAGCTTGAGCGCTGAATCCCCGTGTTCATGTAGGCCTCGTTGTCGTACATCACGTAGACGACGTTGTGCCTCCTCTCGAGCATTCCAGAGAGCGCCTGAAGTCCTATGTCGGCGGTGCCGCCGTCTCCTCCAAAGGCGAGGATCTTGCCCTTTATGCCCTTCTTCTTCCACGCGGCGTCTATTCCCGCGGCAACTGCCGCAGCGTTCTCGAAGGCGACGTGTATCCATGGAGCCTTCCAAGCGGTGTACGGGAAGACCGCCGAAACGACCTCCATACATCCCGTTGCATGGGCTATGGCGAAGGCATCGGGGTCTCCGTACTTCTCCTCCATGGCCTCGCTGAAGGCTTTGGTAACGAGCCTCATACCCGTGGCACACCCGCAGCCCGCACAAGCGGCGTGACCCGGTGCCCAGTACTCGCGAGTAGTTATGGGAGGTTTCCTCACGGCCATACGAATCACCTCACAGTATCTCCTTCCTCAGTCCTATCCAGTTGACCTCATCAACCTTCTCTCCCCTCAGGGCCTTCTCGGCTATGCTGAGGGCCTCGTCAAGGTTCTGGAACGTAACGTCCCTGCCGCCGAGTCCGAGTATGAAGTCAACGAGCTTCGGCTTCTCATCCTCGTTAACGAGTGCCCTGCTGAAGTCCTGGAAGAGGGCACCTCCAACGCTGAACGTGATGTTCTTCTCAAGGAGGGCGATGACCTTGGCCTTCTTGGCCAGCTCGCGAACCTCTTCAACCGGGAACGGCCTGTAAACCGTCATCTTGGCGGCTCCGACCTTGATGCCCTTCTCCCTCGCGCGGTCGACGTAGTCCTTGACAGTTCCTGCGAGGGAGCCCATGGTGACGAGGATTATATCGGCGTCGTCGGTTCTGTACTCCTCAACCTTCTGGTACTTCCTTCCAAAGCGCTTCTCGAACTCGGCAAAGGCCTCGTCTATGACCTTTTTAGCGGCCTCGTTTGCCTTCCAGAGTAGGTAGCGGGTCTCCATGTAGTGGGCCGGGAAGGCTAAGGTGCCCTGTGTTATCGGGTTGTGCGGGTCTATGAAGGCGTGCTTCGGCTCGTACTCACCGAGGAACTCATCGACGAGCTCCTGATCGGGGATCTCAACGGGTTCAACGGTGTGGGTCAGTATGAAGGCGTCGAAGCCGACCATGGCGGGCAGGAGAACCTTCTCGTTCTCGGCGACCTTATAGGCTATGAGGATCAGGTCGAGGGCCTCCTGGTTGTTCTCGGCGTAGAATTGGAGCCATCCCGTGTCGCGCTCGCTTATGGTGTCCTGCCAGTCGTTCCAGATGTTTATCGGAGCACTCAGAGAGCGATTTCCAATGGCAACGACGATGGGAAGGCGCATCCCTGCGGCGATGAAGAGGACCTCGTGCATGAGTGCCAGACCCTGGGACGCCGTTGCCGTGAAGGTTCTGACACCTGCCGCCGATGCACCAACGCAGGCAGAGATGGCAGAGTGCTCGCTCTCGACCTTTATGAACTCGGCATCGAGTTCGCCGTTGGCCACGAACTCACTTATCTTCTCCGGAACGAGCGTCGAAGGCGTAATTGGGAACGCCGCTATGACCTTCGGCTTGGCGAGCTTCGCCGCCCAGGCGGCGGCCTCGTTGGCTTTCATAACGGTTCTAATCGGCATCTTCACCACCTCACTTCGTCTCCCTAACCATGACTATGGCCTTGGTCGGGCATTCGTTCGCGCATATCCCGCAGCCCTTACAGTAGTCGTAGTCAAACACGGGGTAGTTCTCCTCGTCAAGGTATATGGCAGGCTCCGGACAGTAGATGTAGCAGAGGAAGCAACGGACGCACTTGTCCTTGTTGAACTCTGGCATGAAGACTCTCCAGGAGCCAGTCTTGTTGACCACGCTGCTTCCGGGTATAACTGCCACGGCACCGAGGGTCATTTTTTCGCTGTATTCCTTCTGAACACGCTCAATATCTTCTTTAAACGGACTTTCCGCCATACGACCACCTCACATCTGTAAATCAACATCGGTAATCAGCTTAACCAAACGAAATATCAACCAAACACCTCCGCGAGCTTCTTGAGGCGCTCCCACTCGGCCAGCACCCAGCTCTGGAGGGTCTCCACATCCTCCTTGGTCATGTACTTAAAGCGCCCCTGAAGCTTCAGGAACTCCTCTATCGGCTTCGGATCCTTCTTCGTCGAGGGCATGTTTATCCTGTACCTGCCGTTCTCGTACTCAAACAGCGGGAAGTAAGCCGTCTGAACGGCAAGCCTGGCCAGTTCAATGCTCTTGTCGGTCGGCGAGCGCCAGCCGGTCGGGCACGGGGCAAATAGCTGAATGAAGCTCGGTCCGGGAGTCTTCTGGGCTTTCTTCAGTTTCCGCAGGAAGTCCTCGGGGTAGGCGTCGCTGGCAGTTGCCGCGTAGGGTATCCTGTGGGCTATCACAATGTCTATGACCTTCTTCTTATGCCTCCGCTCGAGGAAGTGCCTCTTTCCACCGGGAGTGTTCGTCGTCCAAGCTCCGTAGGGGGTGGAGCTTGAGCGCTGAATCCCCGTGTTCATGTAAGCCTCGTTGTCGTACATTATGTAAACCGCATCGTGGCCGCGCTCTATAAAGCCGCTCAGGGCCTGAAGTCCTATGTCGGCGGTGCCGCCGTCTCCGGCCCAGCCGACCACCATTACACCGTCCTCACCCTTGACCTTGATGCCCCTCGCCTTCAGGGCCGCCTCAACACCGCTTATAACGGCTCCCGTTGTCTCAAAAGCCGTGTGGAATAGGTTAGCGTCAAGGGTTGAGTAGGGCCACGCCCCGGCTATTATCGTGGAGCAGCAGGCAGGAATGACAACTATCGTCTTTCTCCCGTAGGCTTTCAGGACGTACCTAAGCCCCAGCGATGCTCCGCAGCCCTGACAGGCAGTGTGGCCTGCATAGAAATGCTCCTCGAAAGGAAGTGTCAGCCTCTTCTTGATCTCATCTGGAACCTCCACAGGATCACCCCCTCTTCAGATGGTACCACAGGATCTCTTCACTCGTCTCCCCGCCTTCCATCGCCTTCATCATGTCGCTGGCTACGTTCCTGATGTCCTTCACCGTGAAGTCTCTCCCGCCCAGTCCCACTATGTAGTTCCTCACGAGGGGATGAGCGTCGGTTCCGTACAGAGCCGCCTTCGTCTCGGTGAATAGTATCCCCTCCATGCCGAACGAGTAGTTCCTGTCAAGAACGGCTATACCGTCGACGGTCTTCGCCAGCTCGTAAAGCTCCCGCTTGGGGAACGGCCTGAACCAGCGAACCTTGGCCGCCCCAACCCTGTAGCCTTCCTCTCTGAGCACATCAACCGCCTGTTTGACAGTTCCCATGAGGGAACCGAGTCCGAGGAAGACGAAGTCTGCATCCTCTGTGCGGTAGAGCTCTATCATGCTGCCGTAGTCCCTTCCAAAGCGTTCTCCGAACTCCTTCCCCACGTCCCTGATGACCTTAACGGCGTCCTCCATGGCCCGGGCTATCTTGTAGCGGAACTCGTAGTAATCGTCAGGGGTTCCAAGCGCGCCCACCGAGAAAGGTCTGCTGAAGTCGGCAAGATCATAGAGCGGCTCTCTTGGCGGTAGAAACTCATCCACAAGCTTCTGAGGGATCATCTCAACCACATCGTAAGTGTGGCTGAGTATGAAGGCACTTTCAACGACCATGGCGGGAAGGTTCACCTGCTCGGCCACCTTAAACGCCATGAGCACGCCGTCGTAAACCTCCTGGTTGTTCTCGGCGTAGAACTGCATCCATCCGGTATCGCGCTGGGCCAGGCTGTCTGTCTGGTCGTCCCAGACGCTCCACGGGGGAGCCATGGCCCTGTTGACGTCAACCATCACTATGGGGAGCCTCGCACCGCTCGCCCAGTGGAGCATCTCGTGCATCAAAGCAAGCCCCTGGGCGGATGTGGCGGTAAACGCCCTTGCTCCCGTTGCGCTCGCACCTATACAGGCGGCCATGGCCGAGTGTTCGCTCTCAACGGGGACGTACTGGATATCCGCCTCACCGTTGGCTATGAACTCGGCGATCTTCTCTATGATGCTGGTCTGGGGGGTTATCGGGTAGGCGGCAACGACCTGAACCCGGGCATCCCTTGCAGCGTAGGCCGCCGCGTAGTTACCGCTGATGACCTTTCTTATTGGTTCGTACCCGCTCATGTCACTTCTCCTCCTTCTCCATTGTTATCGCTTTTGTCGGGCACTCGTTGGCGCAGATCCCGCAGCCCTTACAGTAGTCGTAGTCTATGCCCACGTAGCCGTCCTCGCGGATGTAGATGGCGGGCTCCGGGCAGAACTTCCAGCATATGTAGCACTTAACGCACTTACCATCATCTATAACGGGAATGAAGGTGCGCCAGTCGCCCGTGAAGTTGCTCAAGGTGGTTCCGAGACTCACTGGAGCTTCTGGATACTCATCCACTGATTTCAGTGAGATCTTCCTGGCCGAGTTCTTCTGCTCAAACAGAGTTTCCAATGTCATCACCTCACGAAAGTTCCTGAACTTATTAAAGCGTTAAAGAATCAGAGCTCGTATACCTGAGTCTTATTGTAGGCTTCCTCGGCAGCCCTTGCGTTCTTTTCTCCCAGAGATCCCGAGAACACCTCCTTTATGGCGTCCTGAACGCTCTCAAGTTTAACGAGTCCCGTGGCCTTGGCCACAGCCCCAAGTATCGAGGTGTTCGTTATGGGCAGGCCGAGAACCTCAAGGGCTATGGTGGTTGCATCAACGAGGGCAAGCTTCGCAGGCTTCTTCTTGAGCTTGCTGAGTATCTCCTCCTTGCTCTTCTCGGTGTTCACTATCACCGTTCCCCCGTCCTTCAGGCCTGCCGTGACGTCCACAGTGTCCAGGAGAGACGGGTCAAGGACCACCACGATATCGGGCTCGTATATCTGGGTCTTTATCCTTATCGGCCTCTCGTCTATCCTTGTGAACGCCGTAACGGGAGCTCCACGTCTTTCAACCCCAAAGAACGGAAAAGCCTGGACGTACTTTCCCTCTTTGAAAGCCGATGACGCCAGTATGTTGGCGGCAGTAACTGCACCCTGTCCACCCCGACCGTGAAAACGTACCTCTATCATCTTTCTGCCTCCTCAATGGTTTTTCGGTGAATGTTGGAGCAGTTCATTTATTTATGTTTCGGTAATCGGCCGTACCCCCTTTTAGCGGCCTCTATGGACAGCGATGAACATGAAAAAGCCCCAGTAGTACGATGTGTCCCGGCAATCCATAGAAAGTGCATCCGCAACTTTTTATAACCGATGTCCGATAAGAACCTCGGTGAGAATAACGGAGGATGACTTCCTGCTCAGGGTTCATGAACTGTGGAACTCAATATGGGACGGGGTCTTCAGACTTAACTCCAGACTGCGCAGGGAACTTGAAGGGGAGGGATTCAGGGTAGGGGACGTTGAGCCCATGTTCAACGGATACGTAAAGCTCGGGGGCAGGTGGAGGATGATGAAGTACCCGTTCCCGGGTTTCGAGGTCAGCCCCGGGATGGAGGTGGGGGCCACCCTTCAGGGCTACTACTTCGTCGTTGCGGTTCCTGTTGAGAGGCTCAAAAGAGAACTCGTGGAGAGCTTCCTCTCGCTGCCGGGGGAGCAGTTCATATACGGGGCCGTGAACTTCCTCAGGGACTTCTACGAGCCATCGGCGGGGTTAGAGGAGGACCTCGATTCGGTGCTCGTGAAGATCAGAACCAGCGGAGAGGATGTCGTTCAGATGGAATCAGACTTCAAAACACCTGAAGAGCTGGAGAGCAGTCTCTTAAGGTTCATCCCGGTGTGCAGGAAGTTCGGGGTTTTCAGAACCTGAAAGCGGTGATAGAATGGAGTGGAAGAAATGGGTCCCTTTAGCGACGGGCGTGGGGATGCTGATCGCTCTAATAATCTGGGCGGGTGCAGAGGGGGTATGGAGAATACTCCAGATGGTCAATCCCATCTACCTCTCCCTGGCCGTTCTGATGTATGTCTTCGGAACCTTAGCGTGGGGGCTCAGGTGGCACGTCCTGATGAGGGGGCTCGGGATAGACATAAAGTTCAGGCACACCCTCGTGGCCCTTCTGATAGGCATATTCGTGAACAACATGACCCCCGGGGCCAGGGGGGGCGGTGAGCCGGTCAGGATGTACTACGTATCAAAGAAGGCCGAGCACGGCTACGGACCCGTATTTGCGACCGTCATGGGAGACAGGATACTTGACTTCATACCCATAGCGGTCATGATGGTCATATCCATGGTGTGCGTCTACGACATGGGACAGAGGGCCCTCACGCTCATACTCCTCATAATAAACATCGGGATATTCGCGGGTGTTGCCTTCGGGACGGCGGTTATGCTGAACGACGTGTGGATGCAGAAGATACTCGTGTGGCTCTTCAAAGCCGTTTCAAGGATACTCCCATCCCGGATGCAGAAGTACGAGGAGAGATTCCTGAGGGGGGTGGAGGAGCAGGTTCCCCAGTTCAGCAGGGGGATGAAGCTCCTTCTCAGGGACAAGAAAACGTTCGCACTGGCTCTCTTCTTCTCCTTCCTATCCTGGACGTTCGTGATACTCCGCGTCTACTTCATATTCCTGAGCATGGGCATGAGCATAAGCGCCGTGGCCGTCATGGTGGTTCAGATGGTCGGGACGGCCGTCGGTCTGATCAGCATAATACCCGGAGGAGCGGGACTGACGGCCGCGACCATGTCGGGCGTTTACATGCTGTTCGGCATACACAAGAGCCTCGCAGTTACGGCCTCCATAGTGGACAGGCTCATCTCGTTCTGGATCCCAACGTTCATAGGATCGGCGCTGACTTTTCGGTTCAGTTCCGGGGCCGGAAAGAAGGCGGACGGCTGAGAACTGCGGGCAAGCTAAAGCGGATGAGCAAAGACAACTCAAAAGGAAAATTTTTAAAAAATTACCGCGAACGGTAGAGCATGAAAAGAAGTCCTAAGTTCGGAATAGTCTCCAGGAGGGACAAGGAGGAGGCAATAAAGCTTGCCTATAAGGTCTATGACTTCCTGAAGGTCAGCGGGTACGACGTCGTCGTGGACTGCGAAACGTACGACAGGTCGAGATCCCATCCGTTTGATGAGAGGGACAGGGTGCCGCTTGAGGAATTCGACGTTGATTTCATAATAGCCATCGGCGGGGACGGAACCATACTGCGTATAGAACACAAGACGAAACGCGAGATACCCATACTCAGCATAAACATGGGAAGTTTGGGCTTTCTAACCGAAGTTGAACCCCATGAAACGTTCTTTGCTCTAAGCAAGCTGCTCGATGGGGATTACTTCATCGACGAGCGCATAAAACTCAGGACTTACCTGAACGGAGAGAACACGGTCCCGGATGCCCTGAACGAGGACGCCATCCTGACGGGCATACCTGGGAAGATAGTGCACCTCAAGTACTACGTGGACGACGGACTCGCCGACGACATCAGGGCGGACGGCCTCATAGTCGCCACCCCAACGGGCTCGACCGGATACGCCATGTCCGCGGGAGGTCCCTTCGTGGATCCGCGCATAGATGCGCTCGTAATAGCCCCCCTCGCTCCCATACGGCTGAACTCAAGGCCCATGATAGTCCCCGCGTTCTCCAAGATCCTCGTGCGCAACGAGACCTGTAAGAGGAAGCTGATCCTTGCCATAGACGGGCAGTTCTACACCACCCTCGATCCCAGCACGGAGATAGAGATAGTCAAATCACCGCGGAGGACGAAGTTCGTCAGGTTTTCAAAGGAGTTCTATCCGAAGTACCCGATAAAGCTGAAAGAGAGGTTTTAAACGGCTAATGGCTCACGGCCCGCGGCCCGCAGCTCAGAAGCATCCAACGAACGAAAACCCTTAAATGATCAAGGAGCTTAACATCGCCCAAGTCGAAAGTCGAAGAACCACCCAGCGGGTGACACGAAGTGGAGAAAAAGGTTATTGTGGCTGTTCCTGTTGTCTGTCTTATGGTTGCGGCCCTGCTGGCAGTGCCAGAGGTTGCGGGGGAAACAGGGAAGCCGCCGCAGGGCATATTCCTCATCAACTTCACCGTGACCGTTTACGGTGATCTCTCCGCCTCCATCAGCATCTCCGCAAAGCTCGCGGACAGGAACTACATAAAGGAGTTCTCAAACGATACGAATGGAAGGAAGGAGTTCAGTGAGATGGTCCTTCAGCTGGTCTACGAAAACCTCGCGATGGACATAAAGGCGCGGGGTGGGGAGGCGGAACTGCGGGAGCTTGCGGTTCTCCCCAACTGGAGCGCCAGCCTCGTGGTCTACGTACCCGACTTCCTGAAGAGGTCGGACGGAAAGGTGAGGTGCCCATACTCGGGAACCCTCAACTTCGTTTACGCGAACCGCGTCTTCGGGTACACGTGGGACAGGTTCACCCTGATACTTCCGAGCAACATGACCGGCGTCTTCGTGTTTCCGCAACCGAACGAGAGAAAGGCCAACGTCTTCATATGGAGGAACGGGGACTTCATCCCCCTGATAGAGGCGAGCGTTCCTGGTTTCACCCCCGAGAAGATCAGCATCGCGTACAGGGATGGGATTAAAACGTTCAGAGCAACGTTCAGGGGCAACTTCACGAACTCAACGATAGGGAATATACTCGAAAGGCTCAGGAGCTCCGGAGCCCGCAACGTGAGCTGGAGTCTCGGGGAAAACGGGACAGTGCTAACCATCAGCGGCACAATGAGCAGAAACGCCAGCATTCCCTACAGCTTTAGAGAAACAGCAACATCGGTTAATTCCAGCTCCACTGGGGTCAGCGGAAAAAAAGGAGAGGGGAGAAACGCGAAGCTGATCGGTGCTGTGGTGGCCTCCTGTGCGGTGGCCTGTGTCCTGATCATCATGCTGAAGCGGCGAAGCGGAAGGAACGTAGATGTGGATGGAAATGAGAAGGGAAAGAAAAAGAAAGAAGGGAGGTGACACCGTGGAGGACTCCAGCCTCGATGCGTTTTTCTACCCTTCAAGCGTCGCGATCTTCGGCTCATTCAGACGGGGCGCCATAGCCAGGGAGATCCTCAGGAACATCGTGGAGGGAGGTTTTAATGGAAGGGTGATCCCCGTCAATCCAAAGGGCGGGACGGTTGAAGTGGCCGGGAGGAGGTTCAGAGTTCGCACCCGCCTGGAAGAGCCCGTCGACGTGGCGGTGATAGCGGTTCCGGCGGGTGTGGTGCCCGGGCTTATCGACGAAATCGGCAGCCTCATCCGCGGGGCCGTGGTCATAAGCGCCGGCTTCTCGGAGGTCGGAAACGCTGCCCTCGAACGCGAACTCGTTGAGAAGGCCAAAAAACACGGTGTCCGCGTCATCGGACCCAACTGTGCGGGCGTATTCGGCGTCCACGGAAGGTTCTTTGGTTCGTTCGAGGTTCGCGTCAGGCCTGGGGGGCTGGCTCTGATAAGTCAGAGCGGGGCCTTCGGGGGTGCGGCTCTTGCGATGGGCAACGACGAAAGGATAGGGTTCTCAGCCTTCGTCTCGTATGGAAACGCCTCCGATCTGAACGAAAGCGACTTTCTTGAGTACTTCGCAGAGGACGAGAACACGAGGGTCATAGCCCTCTACATCGAGGGCGTGAAGGATGGGAGAAGGTTCCTCAGGGCGCTGAGATACGCCGCTGAACGGAAACCCGTCGTGATCCTCAAGGCCGGAAAGAGCGCGAGCGGTGCCAGAGCCGCGGCTTCGCACACAGGCTCGCTCGCCGGAAGCTACGAAATCTACAGGGCGGCGTTCAAACAGGCCGGGGCCATTGAAGTGGAGGAGATGGAGGAGCTGTTCGACGCGGCCAAGGCCTTTGAGATGTACCCCCTGGCCGGAAAACGCGTTGCGGTCATCACCAACTCGGGCGGGCCGGGAGTTCTGGCGACCGACAAGCTCGAGAGACTCGGCCTTGAGATCGCGAAGCTGAGCGAAGAGACCGTTGAAGAGCTGCGGTCATTCCTCCCACCACAGTGTTCGGTCAGGAACCCGATCGATCTGATAGCAGACGCCGACTACGAGAGGTACAGGAGAACGATCGAGATCGTCTGCAGGGACGGTAACGTTGACTCCCTCTTAGTTATCTGCGTACCGCCCATATTCGTTCCAAGCGAAGAGGTGGCGAGGGCGGTGGTGGAGGCCAAGTGCGACAAGCCCGTAGTGGTCAACTTCATGGCGGGTGAACTCGTCAGGGACGGCGTTGAGCTGCTTGAGAGGCACGGAATAAAGAACTTCCCCACCCCCGAGAGGGCGGCGAGAGCCCTGATGTGGCTGAGCGGGCGTCAAACTTTTTAAATTTGAACTTCATTTCATTTTGGTGATTCCATGGAAGCCTACAGGCTCCTCTACCCGATGCGAACGTACCTCGTGGTCTCGGGCAGGGGCGAAGAAACCAACGTCATGGCCGCGGATTGGGTTACGGTCGTGTCCCACAGACCCACCCTCGTGGGGCTTGCGGTATCTCCGAAGAGGGTCACGTGGGGCCTGATAAGGAAGTACGGAGAGTTCGTTATAGCGGTTCCAGGTCTGGACATGATAGACGACGTCTGGATCGCAGGGGCGGAGCACGGTCCGGAAAAGATCAGAAAGACCTCCATAGAGTTCCTGCCCTCACGGGCCATCGAAACCCCGAGCCTGAAAGGGGCCCTCGCCAACCTCGAGTGCAGGGTCGTGGATGACAGAACGTACGGCGATCACACGTGGTTCGTCGGTGAGGTGGTCTCCTATTCGTACAGGGAAGAGGCGTTCAGGGGAGGCAGGCCAGACCCATCAGCGGGCTTCCTCGCCCACACGTACAGGAGCGAGTTCGTGACGTTTGCGGGCAGAACGTACAGACCGAACGTGCGGACGGATGGGAGAAGGTAACATTTTTATTGTGCACGCGCCATCCCAACCTGATGATAGCGCTCGGGATAGAGGGAACCGCCCACACGCTGGGTGTAGGCATAGTAACCGAGGAAAATGTCCTCTCCAACGTATTCGACACTCTCACTACGGAGAGAGGAGGGATCCACCCGAAGGAAGCGGCGGAACACCACGCACGCCTTCTCAAACCCCTTCTCAGGAAGGCCCTTCAAACCGCCGGAATCACGATCGATGACGTCGACGTTATCGCGTTCTCTCAGGGGCCAGGACTTGGACCCGCCCTCAGGGTCGTGGCCACAGCCGCGAGGGCGCTCTCCATACGGCACGGAAAGCCGATAGTGGGTGTGAACCACTGCATAGCCCACGTCGAGATAACCAAGATGTTCGGAATCAGGGATCCGGTTGGCCTGTACGTGAGCGGGGGGAACACCCAGGTCATAGCCCTTGAGGGGAGGAGGTACCGCGTTTTCGGCGAGACCCTTGACATAGGAATCGGGAACGCCATAGACACCTTCGCGAGAGAGCTGGGAATAGGGTTCCCGGGAGGGCCGAAGATAGAGGAGCTCGCCAGAAGAGGAGAGCGCTACGTGGAGCTGCCGTACACAGTCAAAGGGATGGATCTGAGCTTTTCAGGGATACTGACCGAGGCCGTTAGGAAGTACCGCACCGGAAGGTACAGGGTGGAGGATTTAGCCTACTCGTTTCAGGAGACGGCCTTTGCTGCCCTTGTGGAGGTCACCGAGCGTGCGCTTGCCCACACGGGCAAAGAGGAGGTAGTTCTCGTTGGAGGGGTCGCCGCAAACAACCGCCTCCGCGAGATGGTTGGCATCATGGCTGAGGACAGGGGGGTTCGCTTCTTTGTTCCACCTTACGACCTCTGCAGGGACAACGGGGCCATGATAGCGTACACAGGGCTCAGGATGTACATGGGGGGCGTCAGGTTCTCGCTGGAGGACACTGTGGTGAAGCAGAAGTTCAGAACCGACGAGGTTGAGGTGACGTGGGAGTGAAGAGGTACGGGAAGGTGGTGGTCGGGGGAACCTTCGACAGACTCCACCTCGGACACAAGGCCCTTCTGAGAAAGGCGTTTGAAGTTGGCAGAAAGGTGTACATCGGCCTCACCTCCGACGAAATGGTGCGGAACAAACCGTACTCTGAGAGGATACTCCCGTACGGTGTTAGGCTCATGGATCTCCTGAAGTTCCTCGACGTCAACGGTTACAGGGACTACAGGATAATGAAGATACACACGGCCATAGGGTTCGCCGACAGGATAAAAAGCCTCGAAGCAATAGTGGTAAGCGAGGAGACGTTTAAGGGAGCGCTGATAGTAAATCGGGCAAGGGAGGAAAGGGGACTTCGAAAGCTCGATATAATCAAGATCCCGCTCGTGAAGAGCTACATCGGGCCGAGGATAAGTTCGACTCTTATACGGGCCGGACTCATAGACACTTTTGGGAGACCCCTGAAATCTGAAATCAAGGGGCGGAGAGAGCTCCGGAGATGACTGATTCACTTAAAAAACTTATCCAGGCCGGCGTCCTTCTTCTTTCCCTTCCCCCTCCCCCTTCTGGGCCCGCTGCTCCGTCCCTCCTTCTCCCTCTCTCGCTCCCGTCCCTTTTCGGTCTTGGGCAGATCGAGGGTCTTAACCCTCTTCACGTTTCCAACCTTCTTCCCGTTACCCCCTCCGCTCACAGTTTCAAGGATCCCCTTTTGCCGTTTGATCCGCCCAGTTCTTTCCTTTATCATCCTGTCGCAGACGTCGGCGGAGAAGCCCAAGAGCGTCTTCTGCCTCTCGGGAAGAACCGTCTCAAAGAGGGTCTTTATGTCCTTCTCGGTCAGACAGATCCTCTGCCTCGTGTACTCCTTAACCCGGTACTTGGTAACGAGCATCTTGGCTGTCTCGAGGTACTTCTCGACGGCTCCTTTGCTGACCGTCAGAACGATCTTTCCGCCGCAGCGCGGGCACTTGCCCGTCAGCGGGGGCCGCCTGTACTTGGCGTTACACTTGACACAGCGAAACTCCTGTCTCGTGAAGCTCCTGAGGTTTCCCCTCAGATCGGGAATTATATGGCTGTTCAGTATGGTTTCGGCAACGTGATGCTCGTCGACCGCGCGGATGCGCTCGGCCAAAGCAAGCTGCCTTTCAACCTTCTCACTCATATCCCCAAGCTGTTTGTAGCGGCTCATCTTGGGCCCGAGGCTGATGTCATCGGTGTCGTGCGTGAACCTCATGCCCTCGTACATCTCGGGCCTGCCGAGCCTGTCCTCGACGCGCTCGATGAACTTAATCTCCTTCGGCGATTTGAGTTCGTAGGTGGCGCTGTAGAATTCCAGAGGATAGTAGCGGACGACGTCCATGTTGTGGACCTCGCTGTCGACCTCGCGCGGGTCGAGCCTCGTGGTGACGACTAAGGGCGCGTCCATCTTCCCACCGCGCTTCTCAGGCAGGTAGTACTTGCTGAAGTTGAGGAGGGCGTCGAGAAGGAGCATGACAGCGTCTTCATCCCCGTCACAATTTCTTCTCTTCGCCGCATGGTAGTACGGGTGCGCGTAGCCCACGAGGACGTCGGAGAAGCCGATTATCCTGCCGATGATCCCGGCCGAGGTGTGGGGGGCGAGGCCGATGACGAGATGGCCGATGAGGTCCTCCATCTTTTCGGCGTTGTAGAACCTCGGCAGGCCGTAGAACTTCTCGAGGAGGTCGTCTACGAAGCGCGCAACCTTGAGGAGGTACCTCCCCGCCTCGTAGGAGAGGATTATGTCCTGAACCTTCAGCTCAACCACCTGATCATCCCGCTCGAGGGGCTTGCCCTCGAAATCGTGGGTGTAGCCGAGCTCACGGAGCTTCTCGACGCTAACCCCTATCTCCTTCGGCTTGAAGTGCGTTATCGGGGCATCCGTCGCGTCGAAGCGAATAGTGCCATCTTTGAAGACGTAGACGTCGTTCTTGACCCTCAGGAGGCCCTTTTCGAGCGGTTCGGCCATCTTATAGCCCGACGTCATACCCTTGACGCCCTTTAACCTGTCAACGCTGTAGACACCAACCCGCTCCATCGAGGCTCTCAGGAGATCCTGCGGGTCTATCTCCCTCTGGGCGTACGGCCTGAGCTCAACATCGCATCTGGGACAGCGGAACCCAAAGCCCTCCGCCTCATCCTGCGTGTAGCTGGAGCCGCACTTCGGGCAGTTCCACAGCAGCTCCTTCCTCGTCCCGCATACCGGACAGAGGTGTTCCGGACCCTCGTGGCCACACTTCGGGCATCTGAACCATGCTATCTCAACCTTCGATTTTTTACCTTCCTCAGCGGCCTTCTTTATGTCCCTGCTCGATCCACCTGCGAGGCCTATCGGGAACAGGACCTGAACGGGCGGCTTCATCTTCCTCTCCTTGGCCTTCTCGGGCCTGCCCATCCTCGCTCCGATCCAGCTTATTCCCCTGTCGCGGAGCTTTATTCTGTTGTTCTCGTTGATGATGTCAACGACGGTGAAGAAAGGTTTAGCTTTGAACTCCCACGTTAGGTTGCCGAGGGGCGTCATGAGGGCGGCGCTCCATGGATAGTCGACGGCTATGACCTTACTCCTGTCCTCGGTCCTCTCGAGCCTGTGCGGCAGGCCGAGCAGCTCAAGGTAACGCTTTATCTTGGGGTCGTTTTCGAGGATCACCCTTCTCGCGAACTTGGACTTCCTGAATTCGTCCCACTCGATTTGAGCGTTGAGCAGAGCCCGCTGAAGCTCCTCAGCTTCCTCCGGCCTGAGGGTGTTCCAGTAGAGCGTGTAGTAGGGATGAAACGGAATATCTAAGACCTTCGAGAGGTGAACAGCAACCTCAACGCTTGGCTTAACACGCAGGGGATCCTTAAGGAGAGCCTCAAGGAAATCGGCGTCAACCTCGAGGTAATCCGCGGCCTCCTCAACCGCTTCGCGAGGGTTGTCGGAGAACGGCCTGAGCTCAACCTCGTAGAGGTCCTTTATCGCCTCGGTAAGCTCCTGAATCCACCATTCCTCGGCGTAGTTGGCGGGCAGGAGCGTTTGATTGTTCTCCACGAAGTCTCCAAAGTTCACCAGCGCGTCTCCAACGTACAGAACCTCGCTTATCCTGTCCCGCACCCTGAGTGCAGTCTCGTAGTCGTCAACCCGTATGACGCTTCCATCCCTGAGCTTGACTATCGGCCCCTCCACGGTGGTCGCAGGGGTAACGATACAGCCTTTCCCTGGCCTCTCGGTCTTCATCTGGGTTCCAATCGCTATGAACTCATCAAGGATGAGCATCGTGGCCGGGTTAACGCTCCACGTTGCAAAGCCGCTGACGCGTGAACGGCCGTAGCGCAGGCGGAAGCCGCCGTTGGTTGATGGCTCGGCGAAGAGCGGCCTGCCGCCGATTATCTCCTTTGTGTACTTCTTGTTTGGAGCTATGTTGGCCCTAAACTTCTCGTAGAGCCCGTAGTAGAAACCCTTCTCGACGTCCTCGGCCGATTCATCTGTAACCTCCGACTCCTCTGCTTTCTCCTCCTCAACGGCTTCCGCACTCTTGCCCCTCTCTTTGGCCTCGACGAACTCCTTTATCCAGTCCCAGCCCTCGACGCCCATCTTGTCGATGTACTTGACGAGCTTCTTCGCCTTCTGGAGAACGCCCTCTGCGAGGACGAGAATCGCACCGCCGCGCAGGTGGTTGGTCTCCACTCCAGGGACGTCCCTGTGGGAGACCTCGACTTTATCGGTCTCTTCACCCGTTATCTCTATCGGGATGTTCCTCATGGCGAGCCTGACCTCATCGGCCTCGGGATGGTACTGCAGCCTCGTAACGGCGCGGTGGTAGAGGTCTATCTCCTCGACCATCCTCTCAATGTGCTTCTCGTTTGGTTTAAAGCGGTCGAGGCCGAGCTTTTTCCTCACGTAGTCGCCGACGAGGACGCTCAGGGCCTGCGCCGTTCCACCGGAACTCCTTATCGGGCCCGCGTAGTAGAGCGCTAAGTACTCGCTGTTGTCGGCCCATGTGTTGCGCTTGATTTTAACGTCAGCGATTCCCTCGAGCGGGGCTGAGACGATTCCCTCCGTGAGTATCGCGAGGGCGGTTCTGACGGCCTGCTCAGCGTACTTCTCCTTGCTCCCGAGGTCGCCGAACTTACCCTCGATGATCTCATCAACGACCTTGAGGGCCGCTAATTCCTTCCCGTACTCCTTGACGAGAACGCGTATCCTCTCGGCGACGCCCTTCGGACCGACGAGGCTCTCAACACGACCCGCCATGTCGGTTGCCTGAGGAACCTCCACCTCCACGGTGGGATCCCTTCCCTGGGCCCGCGCCTCTTTCGCGATCTCGTAGGCTCTGTCTATCTCCCTCTGAAGGGACTCGAAGTAAGCCTTCATCTCGGGTGAGTAAGGTTCCTCCATTCAAACCCCCTCACAGAACTGGTCAAATCTCACAACGGCCCTCAGCTTAGCGGTCTCAACGTCTATTATCGGGACCTGTGCTGGTGTTGGAACGATGTTAACCATCTTCTGGAACTCGGTCTGAGCCTGCCAGGTTCCGCTGTTGATGACGAAAACGCCGTTGTATGTCCTGTGCTCCATGACGTGAACGTGACCCGTCTGAAACAGATCAGGAACGCTCTCTATGACAAGCAGATCCTCGGGATCGGGAGCTATCGGCACCTTCTCCCCGAAGGTGGGAGCGAGGTGCCTCAGCCTCAGGAGGTCAACTGTGGTCTCGGCCGGTCTGTGGTGGCTCCGGTTCGGGATCTCGTTCACAACGTCCTCTATTCCCCTGCCGTGATATATGAGGAACTCCCTGCCGTGAAGGTCTATAACCGCGGGGTTGCTTATGATAACGACGTTCTTAAGCCGCATGATGGGACGGGCGTAGTCCTCGTAAAATCCCGGTTGAGGCAGGGCGGTCCTGGCCGCGTCGTGGTTCCCGGGCCCTATGAATATGGTTATGTGGTCGGGAACGTTACTCAGCAGGTTGGCCAAGGCCTCGTACTGATCGAATATGTCGGGAATGGCGAGCTCGCTGTACTGACCCGGGTAGATACCGACGCCGTCAACGGCATCACCGTCGATTATCATGTACTTGATCCTGCTGACGAGCTCGGCCTGAGAATCGTCCTCGACGTTACCGTTAAGCCACTCAAGGAACTTCTCAAAGGCGGTTTCACAGAATTTCTTGGAACCAACGTGCAGATCGCTGAGTAGGACGGCGTACACCTTCTCACCGAGGGGTTCTTTGGTCCGCCTGAACTTTGGAACATCGGGGATGTATATCCTCTCCGCGAACATCATCCTTCTGGAGTACCTGCCCTTTACGGCCACCACGGCGTCTTTCGGTATCTCCATAACCTTTCGGTAGTCCTCCCGGTCCCTCCCTATGAACACCTTAACCCTTCCTGTCTCGTCCTCAAGCTCCAGAACGTACCCCTTGCGGCTCTCGTGCTTCTCGGTTACCATGCCCACCACGGTTACCTCTCCGCTGGGGTTTACGTAGCTGAGCTTGCCTATGTTTATAACGCCCCCCACCTCGGGGTTCTCCCGCAGTATGCCGCGCATCTTCCGAAGCCTCGATCGAAAGTACGATCTGTACGCCTCAACGAGTATTTCCCCCTCCTTACCGTTTCCGTTTTTGGGTTTGGGCGGTGAGAGCTTGAAGTTCCGCACATCGAATTTTATGGAGTACCTGTCCTCAATCTCCGCCGCTTTAAAATGGAAGTTGGGGTTCCGGGTTATCACGAGATCCTCGTACGTTGTATAGGTTCCGCCGTTTCCGTTCCACTCAACGACGTCCTCCCCATAGCTCATCAGCTGGGACACACCGCTCTCAGCATCGGCATCCGGCTCCATGGCGGGCTCTTCTTCGGCCTCCGCATCACTAAGGGAATAGAGCTCCTCAGAGACCGCACCTTCATCCTCTCCCGAGAACTCATCGTGCTCCGCGTCCACAGCAGGTTCGGGTTCAATTTCAGGTTCGACGGGTTGCTCGACGGCAGTTGAAGGTTCCGCGTGTATCCCGTTCATCTCCGCGGGTTCGGGCGTCGTCGAGGCGTCAGGCATGTTTTCAGGTTCAGGGAGCGAGTTACTCGGCTCATGTGAGGTCCCGGTTGGGGCCCCGCTTGAGGTCTGCATCCCCTCCCCCGATCCTGTCACCAGCCTCAGGAACTCTTCGGCCACGTCGAGCGTTACCACGAAAGTCCCCCTTGACTTGGCGAATTTTATCAGATCAACGAGTGTGAACTCTCCGTTTTCGTACGGACCCGAGAGGAGATAGTAAGCGGCCGGAGTTATCAGGTATAGGTTGGTCAGCAAATCCTCAACAAGCCCCATTCATATCAGCCTCCCCTGACGCGATATACCGAGGGTCAGCAGAGAGCGAACCTGAGGGTCACGTCTGTAGATGTTTTTTATCCGATAGGGGGTTATGCTAAGGCGTATCTCCTTCGTCCTGCCGTACCTGCCTTTACTGACCACCTTGGCGTTCACTATACCGAGCATGTCGAGTTCGTTTATCAGATCGCTTATCCTTCTCTGGGTCAGGGGCGTCAGGTCTATATGATCGCACACGTCGGTGTAGACTGAGTAAACGTCACCTGTGTTTGCAGGCAGATCGCCGTTCTCATCCAGCAGGACTATAGCGTACAGAAGCACCTTGGAGTGAAGGGGCAGTGTCTTTATGACCTCCTCCATGGTGTCCTGCTCTATCTTCTCCTGCGCCTTTATGACGTGCCTCTCGGTGACCTTACTGGCCCCCTCACGCTCAGCTATCTCCCCCGCCACCCGGAGCAGATCGAGGGCCCTTCTCGCGTCACCGTGTTCCCTGGCCGCCAGTGCGGCACACAGGGGCACCACGCCATCATCCAGGACTCCCTCGTAGAAGGCATCCTTAGCACGCTGGAGAAGGATGTCCCTCAGCTGATTCGCATCGTATGGAGGGAAGACAACTTCCTCCTCACTCAGACTCGAGAGCACCCTTGGATCGAGATAATCCTTAAATCGGAGATCGTTGGATATCCCGATTATGCTGACCTTCGTTCTCGATAGCTCCGAGTTTATCCTGGTGAGAGAGTACAGGACATCGTCCCCACTCTTCTTCACGAGCTTGTCTATCTCATCCAGCACTATTATCACGAAGCTTCCGCACGATTCTAAGACGTGCTTCAGCTTTGAGTATACCTCATCCGTCGGCCAGCCAACGAGAGGAACCTCAACGCCGCTTCTATCCTTGAAGTAATTAACGACGTTGGCCAGAACGCGGTACTGGGTATCCACTATCTCGCAGTTTATGTATATGACGTCAACGGGTACGTTGTACTTTAGGGAGGCCTTCTTCAGCTCATCCGTAACGAACTTTATCGTGACCGTCTTTCCGGTGCCAGTTTTTCCGTAAACGAAGACGTTGGATGGCGGCTCACCCCGCAGAACCGGCACGAGTATGTGGGCCAGTTCCTCTATCTGCCCCTTCCTGTGGGGGAGCTCTCGGGGGGTGTAGCTGTGCCTCAGCACCTCCTTGTTTCTGAATATCTTCCTCGCCTTTAAGTACCGCTCGAACAGCGAATCCAGATCGTTCACCATACCCCTCACCGTTCCACTGGAAATACAGGAGCCATCGTATAACATTCAAACATTCCGTATAGTTGTCCACATTGATCTCATACGGACAGTTATTAACAGACAGATACACTGTCTTTAACCATCGATATCGTCATTATATCATCAAGTCTGCAGGGGGGACATAGGAAGCACTGGAAACATAGGAGGCGGAGTTTATAGCGTTTGTTGATCATCTGCTTGCCTAAAAATTCAGAGGAAACGATCCATATTGATGATCACTCATGTACATCAAGCTTTACATAGGAAACCTCCAGTGGAAACGAAGCTCCCCCTTCCTTTGGAAGGAGAATGATCATGAGTGAACATTAAAATCCAGCACACTGAAGTACAAGAATGAACATTTGAGAAAGCGAATGTGTTTACATTGAAGAACAAAATTAAGCATAGAAAACCCCCAGGGAGTTGTGTTTCCACTGGAGACGGAGTTGGGAAAACCCACGTTACTTCCCATGTCATGCCTTCGAAAATCTCCCATTTTCTATGTGCTGATCGATATTTAATCTATTCGGTGAACATTGATCATAACTTTGAGAATTTACTGGAATATTGATGAACATATATCTAATTATTGACGTGATTTCCTTAAAAGTCGTGAATTAACTTACGTAAAAACCGATTATGGGCTTCTTGAATATCGCAAAACGCCACACATTCCGTCCATATCCAAAACCGCGTTCCACTGGAAACATAACTCTGGGGGGTTGCTTCGATAGGAATATGAGTGTTATGCTGGATGTCGAATGCATCGAAGGAAATATCCTCTGATGGCTTTAATTTATTTTTGAGGCGATAGTAACACCTAATTCTGCGTATGCGGGGTGGATCGGATTGGGTTCTCTGACGAAAAAATATTTAACGGTGTTTCGCATTAGTCAGTTAGGGGTTGAAGCGTATGGTAAGCTCTAACGATGACGTTAAAGAACTCGACGAGTTTGAGGAGCTTGAGGTCACCTCTGATAACAAGACCGGAAAGTCCAAGAGAAAGAAGGTGAAAAAACAGGCATCCAGCATTGAGGACTTACCTGGTGTCGGCCCGGCCACGGCCGAGAAGCTAAGAGAGGCCGGTTACGACACGATCGAGGCGATAGCCGTTGCCGCTCCACTGGAACTCAAGGAGATAGCAGGCATAAGCGAGGGAGCCGCGCTGAAGATAATCCAGGCCGCCAGGGAGTCCGCCAACATCGGGACGTTTATGCGGGCGGATGAGTACTACGAAAGGAGGCGGGGCATAGGCAGGGTGTCCACCGGAAGCAAGAGCCTCGACAAACTCCTTGGCGGTGGACTGGAAACGCAGGCCATAACGGAGGTGTTCGGAGAGTTCGGGTCAGGAAAGACCCAGCTCGCTCACACCCTCGCAGTCATGGCCCAGCTGCCGCCAGAGGAGGGGGGACTCGGCGGTTCCGTAATATGGATAGACACGGAGAACACGTTCAGACCCGAGAGGATAAGGCAGATAGCCGAGAACAGAAACCTCGATCCTGAGGAGGTCCTCAAGAACATCTACGTCGCCAGGGCCTTCAACAGCAACCATCAGATGCTTCTCGTCGAGAAGGCGGAGGAGATAATAAAGGAAAAGGCGGAGAGTGATAAACCGGTTAAGCTCCTGATAATAGACTCCCTCATGTCCCACTTCAGGAGTGAGTACGTCGGCAGGGGAAGCCTGGCGGAGAGGCAGCAGAAGCTGGCCAAGCACCTCGCGGATCTCCACAGGTTAGCTGATCTCTACGACATAGTCGTCTTCGTGACCAACCAGGTTCAGGCCAAGCCCGACGCTTTCTTCGGCGATCCAACGAGGCCCGTCGGAGGGCACATACTGGCGCACTCGGCAACCCTCAGGGTCTACCTGAGGAAGGGCAAGGCCGGAAAGCGCGTTGCCAGGCTCATAGACAGCCCGCACCTCCCAGAGGGAGAGGCCGTGTTCAGGATAACTGAGAAGGGGGTTGAGGATTAACCTTTTTAACTCCCCCGCTAACCTTTCTCCATGCCCAAAGTCGAGTTCAGGGAAAACCCGTCTCCAGAGGAAGTAAAGCTCTTCGTTGATTCGGCGGTCTCGTCCGAGGGTATCCTAACCATCTTCGCCCGCTGCAGGGTTCACTACGATGGGCGGGCCAAAAGCGAGCTTGGTTCGGGGGATAGGATAATAATGGTCAAGCCGGACGGCTCGCTGCTGATCCACAAGGGGGAGAAGCGGGAGCCTGTCAACTGGCAGCCTCCCGGAAGTGTCGTCAGACTTGAGATCAGGGAGAAGCCGGTTCTGATCTCCGTCAGACGGAAGCCGCGGGAGACGCTGGAGGTCGAGCTTGACGAGGTGTACCTCGTAACGGTTTTCCATGCCGAGGACTCCGAGGAGCTGGCCCTGACAGGGAGTGAGGCCGAGATGGCCGAGCTGATATTCGAGAACCCTGGGGTTATAGAGCCCGGTTTTAGGCCCCTCCACCGTGAGAAGCCCATCAAGCACGGGATAGTGGACGTTCTCGGGGTGGATAAGGACGGAAACGTCGTCGTTCTTGAGCTCAAGCGGCGGAGGGCGGAACTGCACGCGGTCAGCCAGCTGAAGCGCTACGTGGAGACCCTCCGAGAGGAGCACGAGAACGTTAGGGGTATACTCGTTGCCCCCTCCCTGACGTCGGGTGCTAAAAAGCTCCTCGAAAAGGAGGGCCTCGAGTTCAGGAGGCTTGAACCTCCAAAAAGAGGTAAGAAGTCCCGGGGAAGACAGCTCAGGCTCTTTTAGCCCATGCTCATCTCGTGCGGCATGAGCTCTCTGATCCGAACCTTCGTCACGTTTCCCTCTCTCCGGATCTCCATGATCCTTCCAAGGCCTACCAGCCTGACCTGTGCCCTGCAGACCGTTACCTCCCGCTCGTCGCTCTCTTCCCAGGGTATCCTGGTCTCCATCTCCTCCACCCTGAGGAGCTCCACCACGAGCCCCTCCGTTCCCACGTGTATGTCCTCCGCTGAGTCGTAGGTGAGGAACAGCTTTCCCCCTGCTTCGGCCCTCTCCAGTGCTTCAACGTTACGCGCGCTTCTCACCTCTATCGTTCTGTACGGATTGTGAAGCAGCTCGTCCAGAACCCTCCGGGCGATGCCGGACAGCATGATGGCTTCTATGTCCATGTTATTACCCCCACCTCATCAGAGGTATATGCTCTCGTACTGTTTTTCGGCGGTTCTTCTGGCCTTCTCCATCTCCTCGTGCATCTTCCTGAGCTGCTCCTCGATTGCCCTCGCCTCCTCCACCAGCGGCTCCGTCGACAGCTCAATTCCTAAGAGCTTCTTCAGTACCTCTATGACGTTGGCCGCCGCCAGCGGGTCCGGCCTGTCCCCGAACGTCTCGCCGAGGAGGACGTAGGCGCTGAGGCCCTCACGGCCTGCCTCCCACAGCAGCCTTCCGCTCATGCCCATTATCGAACCGTACTGGAGTATCTTCACGCCGAACTCTTTCAGCCCCTCGTTCAGCTCTTTCCTGCTCCCCACGCCCCAGACTTCCATCTTCTCCTTTCTGAAGCCTATTCCGATCCCTCCCATCGACACTACCTTCTGAGCGTTCGTCCTCTTCAGGTAGCCAACGAGCTCCCTCACTATCTCGTTGACGAGGGTTGGGGGCACGTAGACATCCGCCACCGCCACGATTAGGTTGTCCTTTCCGTAGAAGCGGAGCGGAGGGTTGGGTTTTCCCTCCAGTATGAGTGCCATGGGCGGGATGAACGGGCTCTCGACGTAGCCTATCATCTCCATCCCGAGTTCCTTGGCCAGGAAGTTGCCCGCTATGTGGCCGACGAGGCCTATGCCAGGGTAGCCTTCTATGAAAACGGGGTTCTCAACCTCAGGCAGAACTATATCAACTGGTTTTCTATCCGTCATCTTCCCACCGTGTGCCTCTAAGGTGAAGTCTAATTAAGTTTTGCTCATGGTGCGGTGGGCGTTCTCCCCCTCCCGTGTCGTTCTCCCTACACGTGGCTCTGTACAGTACAAGGTGAGTGGGAACCCTTATATTGCCTCACGCCGTTAAATGAATGGTGATCACATGCCAAGGATAGGGATAATCGGCGGTTCCGGGGTTTACGGCGTTTTCGAGCCCAAGGAGACGGTGAAGGTGCACACGCCCTACGGCAGGCCCTCAGCTCCAGTGGAAATAGGCGAGGTAAACGGTGTTGAGATAGCCTTTATACCGAGGCACGGCAAGCACCACGAGTTCCCGCCGCACGAGGTTCCATACCGCGCCAACATCTGGGCGCTGAAGGAGCTCGGTGTGGAGCGCGTGATAGGGATCGCGGCTGTAGGCTCGCTCCGCGAGGAGTACAGGCCGGGCGACATAGTTCTGACGGATCAGTTCATAGACTTCACGAAGAAGCGCGATTACACGTTCTACGACGGTCCGAAAGTTGCCCACGTGAGCATGGCCGATCCGTTCTGCCCGGAGATGCGGGAGATATTCTACGAGACTGCAAAGGAGCTCGGTTTTCCTGTTCACGAGGGGGGAACCTACGTGTGCATCGAGGGGCCGCGCTTTTCTACGAGGGCCGAGAGCTTCATGTTCAGGCAGTACGCCCACATAATCGGAATGACGCTCGTTCCGGAGGTCAACCTCGCGCGGGAGCTCGGCATGTGCTACGTGAACATAGCCACTGTTACTGACTACGACGTCTGGGCCGAGAAGCCCGTGGACGCGCAGGAGGTGCTGAGGGTCATGGCCGAGAACAACCAGAAGGTTCAGGAGCTGCTCAGGAAGGGAATTCCGAGGATTCCTGAGGAGAGGAAGTGCGGCTGCGCCGAGGTCGTTAAGAGCATGTTCGTGTGATTTTGTTTTTCAATATTTTGGGGAGGATTCATATGAGCCTGTTCCAGTGGCTTGGGACTATTTTGGTTTCAGGTGGAGTGTCTTGGTTAGTAGCTTGGTACCAGCTTAGGAGGCATGAAGACATTGACGCAAAAAAAGAGCATCTGAATCAGATTAAAAAAGAGATTGTTACACCCCTGTTGAATATGTTGAATATGCTGGAACTAGAAGAACTTGGGGTGACTATAAGCTTGGAAGATGTCGTTCCTTCTCCTTTGTTTGGAAATGTTAAAACGTATCATTTCCCTGAACTTTCTGTTTTAGACGAATATCTAGATCTCTGCCGGAAATTGAACGACACTAAAGAGCTTCTTAAACCCCTCGTTAAAGAAAAGATTTCGAATGCATTGAAGACTTTCCCAAATTCTAATAAATTTCAACCCTGCACTGTGGATCACAGTTTTGAACTTGCAATTGAAAAGGCAATATACAGCTTCCTTAGCTCAAATTTGCATAGATTAAACACGTGGGATTGGCAACGAGATTTTGAGGGGTCTTTTGAGGCGAATATTAGTTCGGGATATTTGGAAGTTAAATTCAATACATTTAACATTTATAAAGAATCTGCACCAAAGGGCACATCCGCCGAAAATTGGGCAGGTCCCGTTAACGTACTACTGTCCTCGATTATCAAGAGTTTGGTTAATAGTAACTCTGTGAAACAGATAGCTGAAGACTTGGCTAAGTTAGAACAACAACGTTCTAAAAAAAGAAATGAGCTTAAAAAAGTTCTAGAACATATTAAGTACGTTCAGAAGCTTCCACTTAGAAAACGTAGGTGGAGAATCATCAAAGAGCCCTGTCCGTGTCTGAAGGATTATTGACTTTTTGTAAGAAAAAGGTGGTTACCATGAGGTTCGTTTCGGGTGGAGACCTCCCTGAAATCGTTGCGATACTCATCTTCGCGCTCTACGCTTCAATGCTCCCCGAAGTCCACAGGGACCTCTTTCTGCTCGTTGGCGCTGGAGTGCTGGCCGCGTTCCTAACCTGGAGGGGCAACGAGAAAACCAAGCGGAAGAACGCCGAGGCATGGGGAAAGCTGAAGGCCGAAATCGAGAGGCTCGACGTCGATGAGAAAGTTAAGGGGAGGAGCTGTTAAGAACCATTGACGACCTCTACTCCGAGGCGAGGAGGAAGGGCTTCGCCGTGAAGGTCGTTAAGCTTGGTGATCCGGTTCCTCCGAGGAGCGCCGTCCCTGAGGATGGCAATCGAAATTCAACTGAAACCTTTTTAACTTCCCCCGAAAACACACCAATTTAAAAGGTGATGCCCATGAGCATTCTCATCAGGAACGGTTACGTGGTCTACGGTGAAAGCCTTGAAGTCGTTCGGGCTGACGTTCTTATAGAGGGTAATACGATAGTGAAGGTTGAGAGGGGGATGAAGGAGCCGGCCGACACCGTCATAGATGCCACGGGTAAGATCGTTTCTCCGGGCTTCATAAACCTGCACACCCACTCGCCCATGGGCCTCCTCCGCGGCCTTGCCGACGACCTGCCCCTGATGGACTGGCTCGAGAAGCACGTATGGCCCATGGAGGCAAAGCTCACGCGCGAACACATAAAGGCCGGTGCCTACCTCGGTGCCCTCGAGATGATCAAAACAGGGACAACGGCTTTCCTCGACATGTACTTTCACATGGACGCCGTCGCCGAGGCAGTTCTTGAGAGCGGCCTTAGGGGCTACCTGAGCTATGGAATGGTCGATCTCGGTGATCCTGAAAAGACGGAGAAGGAGGTAAAGGAATCCCTGCGCGAGATGAAGGCGATGGAGCGCATGGGCTCGGATAGGGTTCAGTTCGTCTTCGGACCGCACGCACCGTACACGTGCTCCATAGCCCTTCTGAAGGAGGTCCGCAGGCTGGCTGACGAACACGGAAAGCTCATAACCATACACGTCGCGGAGACGATGGCCGAGCTTGGAAAGATTCAGGCGCGCTACGGCAAGAGCCCCGTGCTTCTGCTCGACGACATCGGCTTCCTCGGGAGCGACGTCATAGCGGCGCACGGCGTCTGGCTCGACAGCAGGGACGTCCAGACCCTTGCGAGGAGCGGGGTCACCGTGGTTCACAACCCCGCCAGCAACATGAAGCTCGCGAGCGGCGTCATGCCCCTCCAGAAGCTGCTTAACGCTGGTGTAAACGTCGGCCTCGGAACCGACGGCTCGGCGAGCAACAACAACCTCGACATGCTGGAGGAGATGAAGCTCGCGGCCCTGCTCCACAAGGCTCACAACCTCGATCCCACTGTGGCCGATGCTAAGACCGTCTTCAGAATGGCGACTCTCAACGGTGCGAAGGCCCTTCGCCTGAAGGCGGGCGTTGTAAAGCCTGGCTACCTCGCCGACGTGGTCGTAATCGACTTCAACAGGCCCCACCTCAGGCCGATCAACGACGTCATAAGCCACCTCGTTTATTCAGCAAACGGCAACGACGTTGAGACGACGATAGTTGACGGAAAGATCCTCATGCTCGACCGCGAGGTTCTCACGCTCGACGAGGAGCGCATCTTGGATGGGGCTGAGGGTGTCGTGTCCAAGCTGAGGGGTGGTTCAGATGGGCATGCTGGAGGTCGTTAAAGGCGACTTAACCCGCTTCCCCGCCGAGGCCATAGTCAACGCCGCCAACCGCTACCTCGAGCACGGCGGCGGTGTGGCCTACGCGATAGCGAAAGCTGCAGCAGGAGACGCCCGCGAGTACGTAAGGATAAGTAAGGAGGCCATGAGGGAGCAGCTCGGAAAGACCTCGATCGAGCACGGAGAGGTCGTCGTCACCCCCGCGATGAGGCTTGAGCGTCACGGAATCTGGTACGTCATCCACACTGTCGGGCCGTACTGCGGCGGCCGCTGGGACGGGGATAAGAAGGAGAAGCTCAGGAGGGCTATCTTAGGTGCCCTTAGAAAGGCTGAGGAGCTTGGGGTCAGAACCGTGGCCTTCCCCGCTATAAGCGCCGGAATCTACGGCTGTCCGCTCGAGGAGGTCGTGAGGACCTTCAAGGAGATCGTTGAGGGGTTCTCGCGTGAAGCAAGGAGTGTGGAGAAGGTTTATCTGGTGCTGTACTCAGAGGGAGACTACGAGAGGGCGCTCAAGGCGTTGAGATCATGATACGCCTGTTGTTTTCGTCTGGTGGGATGCCGGTATGATTCCCCTACTCGAGCATGATCACGATGAAAAGATACCGATTGAGGGTATAAGGCGTGAAATATACGAAGCCGCCGAGAGGAACGGGATAACGCTGGAAGAGGAGCGCTTCCATGAGACCGTGATTCTGGCTTTGAACGTTTCAATGCTTCAGAGGTTACTCGAGGAAACCAGCGCAAGGCAAATTCCGTGGATCTACAGAATGCGCCCGCTGTACGAAGGCTACGTTGATGGGGTTCCAGTGAACATAATCTGGGCGGCTCCGGGGGCGCCTCTTGCTGCCTACGTTATGGAGCACCTCATAGCGATGGGTGGAAGGGTTTTCATAGGGGTTGGGACCGCGGGAAACGTTTCACTTGACGGCATGCACGTTGTGATCCCCACGAAGGCCATACGAGACGAAGGGACGTCTTACCACTACCTCCCGCCCGGTGAGATCGTTAACGCCTCGGAAGACGTTGTTGAATCCCTTTCGATGTCCGCTAAAGAACTTGGAATTCCCGTTGAAATGGGCCCCATTTGGTCGACGGACGCTCCCCTGCGTGAAACTCCCTCCGCAATGGAACGCTACAGGAAGAAGGGAGTACTCGCCGTCGATATGGAGACCTCGGCTATATTTGCCGTTGCCCGGCATAGGGGAGTTAAAGCGGGTTGCATACTCCTGAGCGGCCATGAGGTCCAGCACCCACTCCCTTTTGATTTGAGGGAGGCGACGGTTAAAATCGCGCTGGCTTCAGTTAAAAGTCTAGAGAGTCTAGAGAAAAACCCTTAATCTCGTTTCCATAGTTCTCTTTGGTGATGTCCATGAAGATCGAAGACGTTTACATCTGGGACACGAACGCGAGATGGCTCGGCATAACTCCTTACCAGCTCATGGAGAACGCTGGGGCCGGCGTCGCGAGAACGATCGAGGAGCGCTTTGGGAGGGGCCTTAAGATCGCGGTCTTCTCCGGAACCGGGAACAACGGCGGGGACGGCTTCGTTGCCGCGAGACACCTGAGCTTCGAGAACGACGTCACGATTTTTCTGGTTGGTGACGAGGCAAAGATAAGAAGCGAGGAGGCGAGGCACAACTGGAATATCCTGAAGCGCCTCGACTTCGTGAAAATCAAGATCCTCAAGGATTCAGCCTACGTGAAGTCCCTCGACCTCAGCGGCTACGACGTGGTAGTCGATGCCCTCCTCGGTGCCGGGACGAGGGGCGAACCGAGGGAGCCTATTCGCTCGGCGGTTGAGAAGATCAACGAGCACGCTGGAAGAGTGAAGATCGTCAGCATCGATCTTCCGAGCGGTTATCCGAGCGGAGTTCGCGTTAATGCCGACTTCGCCGTGACCTTTCAGTGGGACAAGGAGGAGTTCAAGGGCTTCGAGCGCGTGATCGTTAGGATAGGCTACCCCAGGGAGCTCCACCACCTCGTCGGGCCGGGCGATGCCAGGTTTGCCCTGCGGAAGAAGGGAGAGCACAAGGGCCAGAATGGTAAGCTGCTCGTCATAGGTGGGAGCGGGAACTACTACGGTGCTCCCTACCTCGCTTCTAAGGCCGCGAGCTACGTCGTTGACCTCGTCTACCTCGCGATGCCGTCAGGGCCTGCGTTGAGGATAAGCGACCCGGACTTAATCCTCCGCCCGTTTGAGGGCGAGAACTTCTCCATGGAGCACCTCGACGGTCTCCTTGCGCTCGCCGAAAAGGTCGACGCGGTCGTCGTGGGGCCGGGGATCGGTCTGGCGGATGAGACGAAGGAGCTCGTCAGGGAGTTCGTTAAACGCTGCGAGAAGCCGATGGTGATCGACGCCGATGGCCTCAAAGCTGTGGCCGAGGATTTGAGCGTTCTCAGGGGGAAAACCTTCGTCCTGACTCCCCACGCGGGTGAGTTCAAGCTGCTCTTCGGTGTGAAACCCGAGGGTTCGCTCGAGGAGAGGGCGGAGACCATCCGAGAGAGCGCCAAGAAGGCCGGGGGAGTCGTCCTGCTCAAGGGCGCCTACGACGTCATAAGCGATGGAGAGGCCTGGAAGTACAACAGGACCGGGAACAGGGGCATGACGACGGGTGGAACCGGTGACGTTCTTGCCGGTCTCGTGGGTTCCCTGCTTGCCCTCGGTAACGGATCGATGAGGGCCGCCTCTGTGGGGGCCTTCCTGAACGGCTTAGCCGGTGATCTGGTCAGGGATGAGCTCGGTGAGAACTTCACGGCCTTTGAAGTGGTAAAAAAGGTTCCAGAGGCCCTTAAATGGGTGATTGGGTTTTAGCAGCCCTGAAACTCAGAACTCAATCAGCTCCTTCATTTTTTTGGCTTTCTCACAGAACTCACAGCTCTGCAGGAAGACGAGCACGTTCAGGAGGTGAAACAGCTCCACCTCAGTCATCTCGACGTTCGAGACCCTCCTTATAAACGGCTGTGCGTTTATCTCTATCTCGTCCAGCACACTTTCCAAGAGACGCTTTAGTTCCTCTTCATCCTTCACGGAGAAGCCGGCCTTCTTAAGGATGTCAACGAGTTTCTTGGCCTCTATGCTCATGTACTCCTTCCTGAACCGTTCTATGCTCTCGTCAGGCTCAACCCTTATCAGGAACAGCCTCGCGGTTCTTCCGTAGAGCTTCTCGTTCCCCTCACACCCCACAACCTCAACGAAGCCGGCCCTCTCAAGCGTCTTCAGGTGTCTGTACACGGTCGTCCTGTTCCTCCCTATCATGAGCATGATGTCGTTCACCGTCTTTGGCCCGTTTCTCAGCGCCTGGAGGATCTCGAAGCGGGTTCTTTCGGTCAGGATCTTGACCTTCTCCGGATCCGTGACTATAACGACGTCTTTGACCACCACGCCTGTTCACCATCGGGTTCATTCTTCAAGCTTGTCCTGTGGAGTTTCCTCTTCCTCTATTATGCGCCTTCCTGCAGCTACCATGTCTATGCTGTGCACGACGCCTCCAAACTCCTCTATCGTCCGCGCTATCTCATCGTAGTCGAGATCATCCCCCATTATCGTTATCTTAACGTTCTCCGTTTCCTTGTCTATCTCAACGAGGGTTATGTTGACCCCCTCAACCCCTTTAACCTCGCTCAGCCCCAGGGCGAGCTCTGTTACTATGGGCTGGTGGGGCTTCAACACGTCAAGAACCAGAAGTCTTATGCCCCTTGCCATACTCTTTCACCTTAAACCTGCCTCAAGGGCCCTGCCGAACTTCTTAACGAGCTCAACGTACTCCGGATCGCTTCCAAGCTTCGCCAGTGTGAGCCACTCTATCGTGTGTATTATGTCCTCGTTGGAGAACCCCCTGAGCTTGTCCTCGTTCTCTTCGATCTTCTTGCTTATCTCCGTTTTGTATACGTGTTCCTTTTCGAGTATCCTGTCCATGAGGTCCAGAAGGTCGTTGTTGACGTTGTACCCGATGGCCCTCAGGATGTCGAGTTTGGTTTTGAGCCTGGACCTTGCGAAGTATCTGAGCTCCTCGTCGCCGAGGTAGAGGTTGATGTAGAACGCGTCGGCCGTTCTTCCGTAGTACTTCTCGATGAGGTTGCCCTTCATCTCCGTCCTCTTGACCTCAACCAGGCCCGCTTCCTTCAGCTTCTCTATGTGATGGTATATCGTCTGAGGCGTCTTTCCGAGGATCTCGCTGAGCTGTGATATGGTCATCTCCTTCTCCCTGAGCAGATGGAGTATCCTTCGCCGCGTGTCCTCGAGTATGAGTTTTATGATCTCGGGGTCGTTTATGACCTTAACCTTTGCCATCTTACCACCTCATCTTAACGTTTCTACATCTTAACGTTCCTATCGGATTTTTAGCGTTTCCTCAATATAACGTTTTCCCCAGGAAAGTTTAAATATCTGCCCCTCGATGCCCGATGGGGGCGATGACATGAACGGTATCAACCTGGACTTTCTGTTTTACCCCAAGAGCGTCGCGGTTGTGGGAGCGTCTCACGTGCCCGGGAAGGTCGGAAACGCGATAATGCGCTCCATGACGCTCCGCTTCAACGGAAAGGTTTACGCCGTCAACGTAAAGGGCGGTGAGATAGAGGTCAACGGGAAGAAGTTCAAGGTTTACAAGAGCATCAAGGAGATCCCTGACGAGATCGATGTTGCTGTCATAGCGGTTCCCGCTAAGTTCGTGCCGGACGTTATAGACGAGTGCGGTGAGAAGGGCGTCAAGGGTGCTATAGTCATCTCCGCATGCTTCAAGGAGGCCGGAAGAACCGAGCTCGAGGAGGAGCTCGTGAAGCGCGCCAGGAAGTGGGGAATCCGCGTCGTCGGACCCAACTGCCTCGGTGTCACCAACCTCGAGAACGGTTTCGACTGCAACTTCAACCCGCCGGAGAGGCAGGCCAGGCCGCCCTTCGGAAAGGTCGCCTTCATGAGCCAGAGCGGTGCCTTCGGAGCGGCGATCCTCGACTGGGCCGCGAGGGAGAAGATAGGAATGAGCAAGTTCATCAGCCTCGGCAACATGGCCGACCTCGACGAGAGCGACTTCATGGACTACCTCGGCGACGACGAGAAGAC
>JAADEC010000072.1 GCA_013153595.1 Thermococci archaeon
TCACCGTCGTGTCAATGCCCACCGGGAGCGGGAAAACCATCCTCGAGCTCTTCTCCGCCTTCCTATCCCTTCGGGAGGGCAAGAAGGTTCTCGTAATCGAGCCCACGCGCTTCCTCTGCGACCAGATGCACGAGAAGCTCTGGCTCAGGCTCTTCAACACGGGAAAGGAGTACGAGGGGCGCTGTGATAGCTTTTTGAGCAGGGATGTCGTCGTCTCAACCCCCCAGACCGCCCTTAAGTGCCTCCGGAGAATGGAAGGACTATTCGACACCGTCGTGGTCGATGAGGTGCACCACGCCTTCGGGAATAAGCTGTACGGGGAGCTGCTGGGCCTCCTCAAACCCGAGAACCTCATAGGGTTCACCGCACTGCTCCCGAGGGGCAGGCTCTACTCGATACAGCCAGAACTCCTCACCTCACTCGGACCGCCGCTGCTTCTGAGCTACGATTTCAAGGAGCTGAGTTCAATCGACCCGACTTTCAAGCCGCCGAAGGCAATAGTCGATCTCTTTGACTCAGAGCTCGAAGGGGAGGAAAACGATGTATATGACCTGCTCTACCGGGGCTTCGTATGGGGCGACCCTCACACGATAATCTTCCTTGAGAGAACCTTCGTGAAGTACGGAAAGAGCGCCTTCTGCGAGAGTCTATGGAGGGCGATTGAGAACGGGAGGATACGGGGCAGGTTCTCACTGGAGAAACTGGCTTCATTCTGCAGCTCATCCGCCCATTCTCACAAGGCGAGGACTCTGGTGGAGATTCTGAGGGCTTATAACTTCCCTGAAAACGATGCCGTGATCCCGGTCATAGCCTTCACCTCGAGGAAGGCGAGCGCCTACGAGTTCAGGGACATCATCGGGGAGGTCTTCCCGGGGGCGTCCGTGGAAGTCCTCACGAGCGACCTGCCGAAGGCGGAGCGCCTGAAGCTTCTTGAGAGGGCAAGGAACGGAGAGGTGGATTTCATAGCCTCAACCCTCGTCGGGGAGGAGGGGGTGGACATACCCGAGGCGGGCCTCATGGTAATGGGGGACACCCCGAAGAGCCCCCTGAGGTTCTACCAGAGGATCGGGAGGCTCATAAGGATATCCAGCCCGAGGGACCTGAAGTACATGGCAGTTATGGCCACTCCGAAGACGATAGAGTACCACGACCTCGAGAGGGCCGTGGACAACCTCTACCTGGAGGGGGTCGACGTCGGATACATCCTCTACAACATCGAGGAAAAATCATCCTCCATGAGGCTGATGGAGATAATAAGAGACCTCTCATCTTCAACCTCCAGCGGACGCGTCCCCTACACCCTCGTCACCAGGGGGCAGGAGATCAGGGACCCCTTCGACTACTACGTGAGGCTCCTGCTGGAGGAGAGGGAGAGGGATTCATCGGAGCTGTGGAACCTCATGACGAGCTACGACGAGGGTGAAGACGCGGCTTTAAAGCTCCTAACGGACCACCTCCTGAGGGGAATGGACGAGGGGAGCAGGAGGATTATGTCCCGCATTGAGCGGGGCCTTTCAAGGGGGAGCGCCGTGGGAGACGTTGACAGGGTAATCCTATCGGAGAGGGCGTTCTACGTTTACGACGCGGAGAGACTGTCTGAGCTCCTCTACATAGGCCTCAAAAACCTACGGGAAAGGTGCTCTTCCGGACTCGGATGCGAGGAGCGGGGCTTCAGGATAGACCGCAAAGGATTCCTCCGCCTCTTCTCGCAGCTCTTTCCCTTCGAAAGGATAGACGACGTTATTGAAGAACTGGAGGAAGAAGTCGAAAGAAGCGTCTCCGGTCTGAAACCGCTTTTCGATGCTGGACGGCTCTCCCTCAACGTTTACGGGTGGACCAGCTACAATCCCAAGAACTACTCCCTGTCGCCGAGGCTCGGTATAAAGCTTGAGAGGATGAAATTCACCGCCCAGATAAACTACTACAATCTCATCAGGCTTCGCAGGGAGCTCTACGAAAAGAAGGTGAACCTGATAAAGCTCAACATGACACTGATCGGACTGAAAGCCGTGGAGAGGTTCCTGGAAACGGAGGAATAAAAAGGCGAAAAGTGAAGGGGGCAGTGGAGTCAACCAAGCTCCATCTCGAAGTATTCACAGGGATGCTCCACGAGAACCGTGAGCACCCCTCCGTTTTCCACCTTATCAATGATTTCACCGCAGTTTACCCTAAGGGACTTAACGCCCCTTATTGCAATTTCACTGACTCCAGAGAGGTGATTCCTGAAACGAAGAACGTCACCTTCGCTTTTGACGAGTGTTGCAGTTGAATAAACCACCTCAACGTCCCCGTACTTAACGCCCACTGGAAGGAACAGCACTCCCCTCCTCTTCAGCTCCACGCTATCCATGAGCTGCGGCATTTCAACCTCCCCGTACTTTATCCTCCCCCTCACAGGGTGCCCCCTCGGATTCATGACCGCGAGATAAGCGTATCCATTCCCCTCCATCGGCAGGATTATTATGTCCGGGTTCGTGACTGAGAAGTCCTCGTTTACGCCTTGGAGCTCCTTCAGCTTCCAGACGAACTTTCTGTGGAGGTCGTGGTGGCTCGTGTAGTACTGGAGCCTGAAGCCGAGAACTATGGCGCTCCCTGAGCCCTTCCTGACGAGCGCCCCTACCGGCTTTCCGTTCATGAATGCTATCGGCTCTCCTCCCCGTACATCTCTCACGGTGTTCCTGACGAGCATTCTATCAATACCGTCCGCAGAAACGCTGAGGAACTGAATGAGCCTCGGGTTGCGCCTCGCATTGGCCTTCTCAACCTCAACGCCGAGAAACTCAGCCAGCGAGGAGTAGGGCTCCATGTTCTCATCGTAACGCGGCAGCATGGGCAGGATTACGAGGTTGCCTCCCCTGGAAACGAACTCGACGAGCTTGTCCTGAACGGCCCTGCTCATGAAGTCGAGGCTGTACACCCAGACCTGCCTGTACGAGAGGAGTTCCTCAACGGTGGCATCCTCGAGGTCAAGGACATCGAAGGGTGTGTTGCTCATGGCCAGGAGCGTGAACAGCCCCCTCTCACCGAGGAGGTACTCGTTGAGGTCGGTGCTCTCCTCGAGGCCATGATAACCCCAAATGGTCAATGCCTCGTAGGGCTCGTACAATGCCACGGCCACTTTAGGCTTAAGTTCGGCTTCCGTTATCCCGTTAGCGTTGAGTAGGAACTCCGTCAGAGCTTTTATAGTTTTGAAGTGTGGCCTCTCCCTACCATCGAGACCAACTGGGGAGTACACATCCCACGTGACGCCGTTGTGCGACTCGTAACCCTTCGGATTTTCCCCACCGATGAAGAGGTAGTAGTTTATGTTCGGTATTCCCATCGGTGGGAGAAGACCGTAAAGAAGCTCCGCCTCGCCCGGCTCTATTGTGTGTGCCAGAGAAACCTGGGTTTCGATGCTGAGTGGTGGAGTTCCGGTCTTTTTGAGGTGATAGCGGTAGATGCCGGTTTTGTAATAAACATGGCCGAGTCTGTCCTCCTTAAAGTCAAAGGAGCGGTAGAAGGAGTACCAGAACTCCGTCCAGACGTGAACCTTGAGGT
>JAADEC010000063.1 GCA_013153595.1 Thermococci archaeon
CATAGGGTTGACCTCACGAAATCGTTTATTGAGAATGTAGTGTTATTAAAACTCAAAAATGGCGAGACAATTTTCATTGAGCTACCAGACGGACGTTTTCAGTTTTCATCAGAAACCCTTGCCATGAAAGAGATTCTGTTACTATTGTTCAAACAATTAAGCAATATTGGCTATGGTATCTCTATCGAAAACTCTATTCTTCATGTTTCATTTAAGGGTCAAGAAAACACAACTCCTTATCCATTTGAATTACCCTCAGGATTCCAGATTAAATTAGAGAATGAAACACAAAAAATGTTCATGGAACATGTTCTTAGTGAGCTTAACGCAGGAAACAATGAAATTTCTTAAACAATCTCTTTCATCGGCACTATCCTAACCCCTTCCCGCTCAAGGACCTCACTAATGTGCTTTGCTATCTCCACAGCCCTGGGGTTGTCGCCGTGGACGCAGATCGTATCGGCCCTGAGCTCAATCCACTCGCCGTTTATGGCCCTAACCCCGCCGTCCTTTACCATCGAGACAACGCGCTCCGCTATCTCCTTCCTGTCGTGGATAACCGCTCCGGGCTTCGAGCGCGGGACGAGGGTTCCGTCAGGGTTGTAGGCGCGGTCGGCGAAGGCTTCGTGGGCTACTTTAACGCCCATCTCCTCCGCTATCTGAGCGGGCCTCGAGCCCGAGAGCGTTACGAATATCAGGTTCTTATCGAAATCTGCCATCCCCTCGATGACGGCCCTCGCGAGCTCCTCCTCCTTAACGAGGGCGTTGTAAAGTGCCCCGTGCGGTTTGACGTGCTGGAGTTCGAGGCCTTCGGCCCTCGTGAACGCGTAGAGTGCCCCGATCTGGTAGAGGATGTAGTTTCTTGCCTCCTCTGGCGTGAGCTTCATGTACCTCCTCCCGAAGCCCATCAAATCCGGGTAGCCCGGGTGCGCTCCAACAGCGACTCCATTCTCCTTCGCGAGCCTGACGGTCCTCCTCATGACCAGCGGATCCCCCGCGTGCCAGCCCGTTGCGACGTTGGCGCTCGTGATGTATCTCATGACCTCTCCGTCGAGACCGAGCCTGTACCTCCCAAAACTCTCCCCGAGGTCGGAGTTCAGATCGACCTTGCTCCCCATCTTCCTGAAGTCACCCAACTCCCATTGCATCCAAAGCGTATTAAAGTTTCATGCATGATACCTGTGGGGATTGCGATGTACGGCTGGAGGGCGAGGATAGGCCTGCTGGTTCCATCCTCCAACACGACCATGGAGCCTGAGCTGTGGAAGATGGCTCCGGAGGGTGTGTCGCTTCATGCCGCCCGCATGCGGCTCACCGAGGTTATCGAGGCAGGGCTGAGGGAGATGGAGCGACAGGCGGGGGCTGCTGCCGAAACACTCGTGGATGCCGGCGTGGATGTAATCCTCTACGGCTGTACGAGCGGCAGTTTAATAGGAGGAAGGGGTTACGACGTCAGGGTGGCGGAGGATCTGGAGGACCGCTCGGGGGTCAGGTCGATCACCACATCAACGGCCGTTCTGGAGGCCCTGAACGAACTCGGGATTCGCAGGCTTTCCGTAGCCACCCCATACACGGATGAGGTAAACGAGAAGGAGAGACTGTTTCTGGAGGAGAACGGTTTTGAAGTCGTCAGGATGGAGGGTCTCGGGCTGGTGAACAACTTGGAGATTGGAATGCAGGAGCCCCGGTCTGCTTACAGACTCGCCAGGAGCGTTTACGCCCCCGGGATCGACGCGGTGTTCATAAGCTGCACGAACTTCAGGACCGTCGAGGTCATAGACCGCCTGGAGGAGGATCTCGGGGTGCCCGTGGTCACGAGCAATCAGGCCTCGCTGTGGTTCGTCCTTAGGGAGCTTGGCGTAAGGAGCAGGTACGGAAAGTACGGTGAGCTCATGAGGGAGCATCTTTAGGCGCCGCGCGTGGCATCATCCGGGCGGGGCCGGCGACCGCAAAGCTTTAACCCCGAACCCGAACTCACCCACATGGGCGGCAAGGTCTCGGTGATAGACGCGGCCATCTTCATTCAGGGGCTGGACGTCGAGGGTGTCACCACCCCGCGGGTCGTGGAGGAGCTAAGGGATCCCGAATCAAGGTTGCTGATCGAGGGTCTTATCGGTGCGGGCAAGGTTAGGGTTCTGTCCCCCTCAGAGAAGAGCGTGGAGGCCGTGAAGGAAGCGGCGAGAAGGACTGGGGAGGCCGAGGAGCTCAGCGAAGCCGACGTGGAGGTTCTCGCCCTTGCCTATGAGCTCAATGGAGTTCTTCTAACCGACGACTACAACCTCCAGAACGTGGCCAAGATCATAGGCGTGGAGTTCAGGACAATGAAGAGGGGCATAAGAAGGGTTATCCGCTGGAGCTACGTCTGCATAGGCTGCGGGAAACGCTTCTCAGAGGCGCCGCCGGGGGGAACCTGCCCGGACTGCGGTAGTCCTGTGAGGCTGATCCCGAAGAGGCGTAAAAAGAGACGTTCCAGACGGGCTCGGCGCTCATAGGGTTCGTCATAGAGGCCTCGGCCCGTCTTGGAGTCGTCACGGCCCGTCTGGAACGGCGTCAGGATCTGTTCTCGTCATCACGTCGTTCGGTGCAATTCGCTTTCATCATCCGCGGTTCAAGCTTGCAGGTAGTAGGATATAAGTCTTCTCAGCTCCCTATTCGGTTTTGGCTTCATGCCTGAGAACCTTCTGAGCTGGCTGTTTTCGGACAGGAGACCGAGCAGCTCGATGGCCAGCAGCTTGTTGTCCTCACTCAGACCGTAGGCCTTGAATTTCAGCGGTGCGTACTCCCTTTCAAGCTCCCAGACTCTCTCCTCAAGCTCCTTCACGCGCCGCTCAAGCTCCTTAAGATCCCCTTTGGGTTCTCTGAAGTCTCCGGTTAGGGCCATCTCGATGATCCTCTCAGGCGGGACGCCGTATCTCTCTGAGAGTTCCCTTACCCTGCTCCACACCTCGGGACTCATGTCGATCTCAATCCTTCCGAGACCCTTCCGGGGCTTTATCACGAGCTTCATGACCCTTCCTCCGTTCGTTCATTTTTCTCCTCTCCTCCACCACCTTTCTAAGCTCCGCGTTCTCCTTTCTCAGTCTGTCCCTTTCGGCTATCATGATCTCCTTATCCTGAAGCGCCTTCTCGTAGAACTCTCTGAGCTCCTCTATCCTTTCCTCCATCTCCGCAAGCTTCTCCTGGAGCTTGGCCATCCTCTCCGTGAGGAACTCCTCCCTCTCCGCCATGAGGGTTCTCTCGACCCTTGAAAGGTTCTTTAGCAGGAGGGAGTTTACATCCTCCTTTCCTGCCTCGGCCTTAAGCTCCTTGAACTTCTCCCTTGGAACGACAATCCTAACCGTCATGCGATCACTTCCCCACCTTTTTCTTCATCATCTCGGTCTTCCTGTCGTAACAGACAATGTAATAAGCTAAGAGGCTGCTCCACCGTCCGTAGGGATCTATGACCTCCCGGACGTCCCTCTCCTTCACGTCCCTGATCCTCCTGCCCAATATCTTCGCCACTCCCCTTCTGAGCCCGAGGTCACCCGCGGGATACGTGTTTTTCCTCAGGCCGTAAGCGAGGAACAGCTCAGCCGTCCACCTCCCGATACCCCTGAACCCCATCAGGTATTTGACGGCCTGCTCGACGTCCCAGTCCCACAGCTCCAAGCGCAGATTTCCCCTCACGTACAGCTCGGTCAGGTGCTTTATGTAGCCTGCCCTATAGCCCAGTTTCGCCTCCCTCAGGTCGGCTTCGCTCATGCCGGCGAGCTTCTCAGCCCCCGGAAATACGTACAGGTCGCCAGCGGGTTTTCCCGCGAGATGAACCAGGTTCCTTATCGCCCTCTGAGCGAAATCGAAGCTGACCTGCTGCTGGGCTATGACCTCCACGAGGGCCTGATACGGCGATGGAGCGGCGGGCTGTGCGAGGCCCCTGAGCTCATCGGATAGGAACGAGAACTCTGAATCGGAGATCTCCGAGTAGAACGAGTCGAGATCAGTGTCAAGACCGAGGATGAACGTGAGCAGCCTTCTGACGGGCTTGGTGTCCGGATCAAAGCCATCGGGGGAGAATCTTATCACGCCGTCCTCCGTTGCCTGATGGAACGTATCTCCCTCCAGCTTCCACGTTCCGTTCCGTATCATGTTCATCGCGGTTATCCTGACATCAACCAGGGTGTTCACCTGAGCTACCCCCCGCGTTTTACGGCTATCCACCTGTCAAGGCTGGTGGGGTTTCTCCCCAGTATCGCCAGTGTCAGGACGTAGAGATGCCTTCCGTCCCTCGACCGCCTTATTCTAAGCTTTCCGATCTTCTCGAGGTAGTCCATTGCCTCCTTGATCCTGACCTCGCTGACCCCCGTTCTCTCCCTCACGCACTCCCAGAACGATCCCCTGCAGCTGCGGGAGTAGGAGGCCACCCTCCGAACGATCCTCCACGCCACAGCCGCTTTCTTTCCACCGCTGGCTATTCTAAAGAGGAGCATCAGCCTTTCAAGCTCTTCCCCCTGCTCGGCCGTGTCCGGGCTCATTCCATCATCCGTCCGTCCATCCGTCCCTTCGTGCGTCAACTCCCATTCCTCCTCTCCTGGAACGCCCCGGGACGTCGAACCCGGAGGATCCCCTCCAGCCCAGGACGCGGGACTGAAGGTGGCCCTTCGGAAAGAACCTCATCGGATCGAACCCCCTCTCCTCAAGCACGTGCCTGAGCTCGGCTTCATAATCTGCCTTCTCAAGCCTCTCGCTCTCCCTTACCTCGACAATGAACAGCCATTCAACGAGCTCTTTAATGGTTCTGTACCCGAGGCCCATGAGCGGTCTGATGTAGGCAACGCCGAACCTGTCCTCGAGGGATCTGACCTCGGGGAGGCTGAGCATGGGGACCCTGTCGTCCCTTCTGGTTCCGTCGCTGACCCTCGTCACCTCATCCGCCGAGGCGAGGCGCTCGAGCACGGTTTTATGCAGGAACTGTATGGCCCTGTTTGGATGACCGTCCTTCACCACCATGTCAGCCGCCCTTTCCAGGATCTCCGTATCGACCTTCATGACCTCATGGGTGAATCCCAAGGCTCCGGCGGTTTTCCTCGCGTGCTTCCAGCTGTCGAGAACGCCGAAAGTGGCCGTGACGGTCACGACATCGTAGCCGAGTCTGTCGAGTATCCAGGCAGCGAGGGAGGAGTCTTTGCCGCCGGAGTAGAGGTGGTGAACCCTCCTTCTCTCGTCCATGTTGACCTGCCTCTAACCGGATAACCTCCAAAGCATTTAAAAGGGTCTGGTTCAAGTGCAGTGAAGTGGTGATGGAGATGAATTATGAATACGAACGTGGAGCGAGGCGGTTGCCGGGTAAGGTGAGACGTGCCATACGATCGCGCTATCTCAACGTGGAGCCGAGGGCTTGGATAGGTAAGAACGGTCTGTCCGAGGCAGTTATAAGTGAGATAAACCTCCAGCTTAAGAATGAAGGTGTCATCAAGGTGGAGATACGCAAAGGGGCTCTCATAAGCACCGGTATGGACAGGAAGACGATGGCGGAGAAGGTAGCGGTTCTAACAGACAGCGAGCTCATAGACCTCAGGGGCAAAAGGTTTATATTGTTCAAACCGAGGGAAGGCTGGGAAACCTACCTCCGCAGACTCACGAGGGTGAGTCAAAAGGAGGGTGGAGAGAGAAAGGTTAAACCCGTCAGGAAGGTCAGGCTCGATATAGCCAAATTCAGAAAGAAGTTTAGGAAGGGGAGGGTTTGATATGGCGACGGTTTACGATGTTCCCGGTGATCTGCTCGTTGAGAAGCTTGCCGCAAGGCTAAAGGAGATGGACGAGATAAAGCCACCGGAATGGGCCTCGTTCGTGAAGACGGGCAGGCACAAGGAAAGGGTTCCCGAGCAGGAGGACTGGTGGTACTACAGGGCCGCCTCTGTGCTCAGGAGGGTGTACGTCGACGGTCCAGTGGGGATACAGAGGCTCAGGACATGGTACGGTGGCAGGAAGAACAGGGGCCACGCTCCGGAGCACTTCTACAGGGCCGGGGGAAGCATAATAAGGAAGGTCCTCCAGCAGCTTGAGAGCGCGGGTCTCGTCAGAACCATACCCAAGGAGGGCAGGATAATAACCCCCAAGGGGCAGAGTCTGGTTGACGGCGTGGCAACCGAGCTCAAGAAGGAGCTCGAGAAGGAGATACCCGAACTCGGGAAGTACTGACTCTTCTTTTATTTCGTTGTGGGACGAGCAGATACAAAGCTTTTTTAACTTTTGAACGTTTTAAAGCTTGGTGAGAGGAATGGACGACATAGAGGAGATCAGGAAGAGAAAGCTCATGGAACTCCAGAGGCGTTATCTTGAGCAGAAAAAGGCCGAGGAAGAGGCTGTCAGACGGGAGATGGAGCTTGAGGCTCAGCTGGACGCCATCATGAGGAAGATACTGACCCCCGAGGCCCGTGAGAGACTGGGGCGCGTTAAGCTCGTCAAGCCGGAACTCGCCAGGCAGGTTGAGCTCGTTCTCGTTCAGCTCTATCAGGCCGGCCGTATCGTGGAGCCGATAGACGACAGGAAGCTCAGGGATATCCTCGCACAGATAGACGCACGCACCCGCAGGGAGTACAGGATAAGGTGGTGATAGCGTGAGGCTGGAGGAGCTCACGTGGCCCGACTTCGAGGCCGTTAAAGGGAAAGTCAGGACGGTTCTCCTCCCTGTGGGAAGTGTGGAGGCCCATGGAAAGCATCTCCCGCTTGGCACGGACGTCTTCGCTCCCGTGGAGATATGCCGCAGGGTCGAGGAACTCCTGAAGCGTAAGGGAATCGACGTCTTAGTGGCCCCGCCGATCTGGTACGGCCACAGCTTCTCCCTCAACGTCTACTCCGGAACCGTCAACGTGAGGGCATCGGCCTTCAGGGACTACGTTAGGGAGGTCATGAGGGAGCTGGCGGACGAAGGGTTCGAGAGGATAGTCCTGCTGAACGGTCACGGAGGGAACGTCTATCCACTCGTTGAGGCGGGCGAGGAGCTGGTTGAGGAGAGGGAGAACGTTGAGGTGTGGCTCATAAACTGGTGGATCGACTTCAGGGACGAGATCTTCAGGGTGTGCGACAGTCAGGGGCATGCCGGGGAGGATGAGACGTCTGTTATCCTCGCCATAAGGCCGGAGCTCGTCCGTATGGACGCTGCCGAGGGCAGGAAGGTCAAGTACGGCATCAGGATAATAAAGAAGGATATGGGGTTCGAAGAGCTGCCCGGTGCCATAAACGACGACCCGAAGGGAGCAAGCGCCGAGAAGGGAGAGAAGATACTCGAGGCCGTGAGCAGGAGGATAGCCGGGATGATAGCGGAGAGAGAGTCAGTTTCTGATTCTGATTCTGCTTCTGATTCCAACCCCGATTCCGATTCCGAGGACAGTTAGAGGGCGCCTGATCATGGAGGGGGCTGAATCAAGGGATAAAAGTGTCACGGCTCAAATAGACGTCAGGATAAAGCGGCTCCGTGCCATGATGGAGATAGCCACCCAGCGGGACATCCACAGCGAGAAGCTCAAAAACGTCCCCCGGCCGAACGCCGGGCTGTCCATCGTCCTCATACTATCGGTCGTTTGGGTCGGAGGAGGTCTCTTCCTCCTGTACTTCATTGAAAAACGATACAGCGTTGCTGGTTTCAGCGTGCCGCTCAAGATTTACCTTCTCTTTCTGCTGGCGTTTCTCGTACCGCCCGCCTACTTCTACATCACGCGGGAGAGGGACAGACGTGCGCGGGACGGTTCGGATGATGTTGACGCCCTCAGGGTGGTGATAGAGCAGTTCTACGAGCCCTTAAAGAAGGCAGTCGAGCGCGATGACCTCAAAGCCATTGAGGGGATAGCGGCAAGGCTGATCGAGGATCCCCTCCTCTCCGAGGCGTTCAGATCCGCCCACGAGGGTGATGCCCGAAAGGCCGCTTACGCCCTCTACGCCTACGTTAGGTTCAGGCAGGGTGCCGTCGGCAGGGACGAGGTCGAGGAGGCCTACCTTTCGGTCGGGAACAGAGCCCTGAAGTCCATACTCGCCAGCCTGCTCGATTCGGGGGCGGACGTGCCGGAGGAAACCGAGAGTGAGAGCGGGACTGAAACGCAGGCGGCTTGAAACGGAAGCGCGAGCACGACGCAGAACTGACTGGAAAGAACACCTGAGGTTAGAAAGCGAAAAGAGAAGGGACGGGAGCTGTCTCCCCGCCTTCACGCGCCCGGCTCGGCCAGGACCTTTATCTTCCTGACCTCCGCCCTCTTGACGGGGTATATCTTTCTGGCTTCCTTGGCAAGCTCGCTGGCTATCTGGCCGTTGACCGACTGCAGGACGAACTCCTTGAAGTCAAGCTCTTCGGCCTTCTTGTAGATTATGTTCTTTATTATCTCCCTGATCGCCCTTTCCTGGCTCGTCTTTATCCTGCGGTAGGCTATGACCATTCCCATAACCCGCAGCTTGTAGCCGTCCTTCGTGGTCACGTTGTATATGCCATCGACCCTCGTGGTCCTCCTCCTGACGAGGCTCCTTATGTAGGACCTCGAGAGCGTGTGTCCCTTGAACTTGGTGTACGCGTTCTGACCCTTTACGTCGTGCACCTGGAACATGAGCTTTACCTGCCCCTTCGTGAAGTCTCCGGTCAGATCCCTAAGCGTCGTCTCTATGACCCTCCCGGTGACCTTCTCGGGCTCGTCAGCCGGGGTCAGTCCTATCTCCTTATTTCCGAACAGATCTGGAGCGTAAACGACGTACCACTCTTTGAGCCTCCACTTATCCTTCGTGGTGACCCTTCTCCTTGATCCTGCCTTCGCCATTCAAACACCTCCACTCAGGTTCCGGCCGCCATCTCCTCGGCAACCTTTATTGAAAACACGAGATCGTCAAGCGCTTTTATGAGTGTCTCAATCTCGCCCGAATATTTAACTTTTGTTATTAACTCCCCATCAACCCATGTGGTCTCAACATTTAAACTTTTCCTAAGGCTCCGGGGCATTCCGGTGTTGTCCACGTCAACGGCCTTCGCCACGCTCTCGGCCACGATCCCGCTACCGTACTCGATCCTTATCTCGACGCGTGCGTTCACCTTCATTCCTCGCCACCTCTGAGCTGTTCATCGAGGATCTCGTCGATTATCCTTGTGAACTCCTGCATCTTCCCCCGGGGGATCCTTATTCCCGCCGCTATGGCGTGTCCGCCGCCCTCTCCTCCCAGCATTTCGGCGGCCTTTTTGAGGGCCTTTCCGAGGTGGTACCCCTTTTCAACCGCCCTTTCGGTGGTTCTCGCGGAGCCCTTGATTGTTCCGTCTCCCTCGGAGCTGTCAGCGAAGACTATAACCGGCTTGTCCCGTCTGGCCAGTCCGGAGTTTATGGCCATGTTGGCGGCGATGCCCGTCAGCGTGTCCCTTATGTTGCCACCTGCGTAGAACACGTAGGCGTGCCTCAGCTCCTCTGCCGTTCCCCAGTTCTGCGTTATAAAGCGCCGGGCTTCTATCTGCTCCTTCTTGTAGTCGTCCAGCATCCTGAGCGCCTTTCTGTACGCCCCCTCATCCCCGAGGCATATCGCAACCCCTGTGGTTCCCTCGTTGAGCCTTCCCGTGGCGTTCAGGAGTGTCGCGAACTCCCTGGCCTCGTGCCTCACGTCCCCCTCCGGGTACATGGGGCTGAGGATCACGTCCCCTATCAGCCTGTCTATGGCCTCCTTGGGGGCCCTGTTCTTTATCATGTGGAGGATGAGGTGGTCGTGCAGTTTCCTCTTCTCCTCCTCTCTGAGCTGCCAGTAGCGACTGTCCGGATCGAACCCCCTGCTCCTCAGCCATTCGATGGCGCTCCTCTCGTCTCCCGTTATTCCCGGGATCTCAGGGTTGGTCGCGTAGGCGAGCATCTGCCTGAGGGGCCTGCTCTCCCTTCCGAAGAGCCTGAGTTCTTTTCGCACCTCCACTATGCCCAGCTTTTTTCCCTCTTCTATTATCCTGACGTTCATGCCATGGAACTGTCCGTCTATCTCCTGCATGTCCCCGACAGCCCCGACTAAAGCCACGTAGGCGAACTCCATGTTCTTCCTGTCCAGAGAAGTGGCCACGAAGTAGGCCACCCCAGAGCCGCTCAGATCCCTGACGCTGTTGGCACCGAAGGGTACTGGATTGACGAGGAGGTGCCCCTCCCTGCTGAACCTCTCCATCTCGGGCGGATGGTGGTCGACGACCACGACGGTGGCATCGGACAGGTGGCTTTCTATCGCCTTCATCGAGCCGCTACCAAGGTCGGAGAACACGTATATCTTTTTTCTCTCCTCTGCGAGCTCTTTTATGACGTCGTCGTTGAGCTGCTTCACTATGCTGAGCTGGAACTTTCCTCCCCTTCTTGCCACCGCACCTGCCAGTATCGCCCCCGCGGTTATTCCATCGGCGTCCCTGTGTGAGATTATGCGTATGACGTGCCCTAACTCCACGTGCATGGCTATGAGCTCGGCGGCTTCCTCCGCCCTTTCAAGGAAGGCCCCCTCGTCCATGGTACCACCTTACGGTAAAAGAAAGGGATCAGCGGACAAGAAGCTTTGCCTTCTCCGGGTCGTAGCGCCACTTCTCGGGCAGCTTCCCCACCCTTCTGTAGTACTTGACGAGGCGGCGTATCTTGCTCTCCGTCAGCTGAAGGCCGCGGAGTGAGTGCCTGTCCTTGGGGTGCATCTCAAGGTGCTTCCTGAGGTTGACGGCCTTCCTTATGAGGGCCATGAGGTCCTCAGGGATATCGTCGAGTAGACCGTTCTCCTCGAGTATCTTGGTGATCTTCTTTCCCGTCACCAGCTTGACGCTCGGTATTCCGTACTGGTCACGCAGTATCATGCCTATCATGGCCGCCGTGTGGCCCTCCTTCCTGAGCTTCAGAACGAGTGACTCAACCTCCTTGGCCGAGTAGGTTACCCAGTCGGGAGCCGCGGTCCTCGGCGGCTTCTTTGATCCGGATTTTCCTCTCTTTCTTGAGTGCATCCTTGCCATCCAATCACCTCCCGGTGACGGTCAGCCTTGGCCAACCGTCCCTTCGCTATGGGTTGACGGGGCATTTAAAAAGGTTTTCCAATACCGCCCATCCCCCTGCGGCAACTGCGGTGATCCCGTGATCTGGCCGAACGTGCGCTCAGATGTTCATCAGGGCTTCTATCATCCCGTAGCGTTCTGGACCGCAGGCCGCCTTGAGCCTTTCGATGACCTCCGCCTTTCTTCCGAGAACAGGCCACAGGATGGAGTCTATGTGCAGCGGTGGGACGCCCGTCACCTCCGCGATCCTGTTCCAGAACTCTGCGGGAGGCTCATCGGTCAGCTTTGCCGTGTACCTGATTATGCGTGAATCGGCGGGTATCGGGATGCCCATGGGGTAGGGGACGAACCTCCCGAAGGCTATCCTCCCGGCGTACCCGAACATCTTAACCGCGAAAACCACGGTTTTTGAGTCTTTCCTCGCCCCGAGCGAGCTCGCTATCGCGTCTCTCAGTTCCTCCATACCGCTGAAGTAGAACCTCCTCAGCTCATCCAGGGAGAGCTCATTGAGAAACTGCTCCATCCGCCTGAGCCTCTTAACCTTCACCGAAACGAGCCTTCTGTTGGTTCTTGATGCAGGAAGGAACCTCTCGTACTCATCAGCTATGCTAACGTCCCTCTTAGCCCTTTCCGAGAAGTAGCTCGAGAATTCCTCCCACCAGTCCTCACCCTTCCCCGTCAGCTGATAGCTCACCACGGAGTTGGCTATTACGAGCTTGAGGAACGTTCCGGTATCCACGGCCCTGTGGAGCCGTTTAATGGCCCTGAACTGAAGGTCCACCTTCTCCTCTATGACCCTCGCGCACTCCACACCGAGTTCGCCCACGATCCCGGCCACGAGTTCAGCCCTGCCCTTCAGGGTTGGGGCTCTGCTCCTGCTCCTGTTGAGGTTGAGGTACTCATCGAGCTTTGAGTCTCTGCCCGCTCCCATTGCTATCCCTCCAAGATGACGGCTCCGCGGTTCACGGGGATTCCCATCTCCACTATAGCCTCCATCCCAATGTCCGCAAGGTGGGAGGCGAGCCTTCTTCTCACGGTGGGGAAGTCCGCCCGTCTTATCAGTCCGTAGACTGTGGGGCCCCAGGAGCTCTGTCCTGCTCCGTAGGTCACCTCATCCAGGAGTCCAACGACATTGGCCACGTCCTCCCTGAACTCCCCTCCCTGCTCATCCTTGAAGTAGCTCCCCACGAGCTTCTGAACGGTGGAGAGATGCCGGCCGAAGGTCTCTATGTCCCCCCTTTTGAGTGCGGGCAGGAGCCCCATGAGCACGTGTCTGCATATCCTCGCGGAGGCGTCCTCGTCCCGTCTTATGGACGTCATCATGGGCGACTCCTCGTTCTCGTCGGGCCCCCTCCCGTGGACGGGTCTCACGAGTATGAACGCCCAGTCCCCCGGGACCCTCTCCCGTGCAACGAGGACGGGGAAATCCCCTCCCTGCCTGCCACCCTCAACGACGAAGCCCCCCATCCTGAAGATGTAGGTTCCAACCCCGCTAACGGTTCCCCTCCCAGTTATGGCCGCGAGTGTCTCCAGCGGAAGCCTTATCGAGTTCAGACGTGCCACTGCCAGGCTAACGGCGAGGGTGAGCTGGGTTGTGGATCCGAGACCAACGTGTCTGGGTATGGCCCTCAGAACCCTGACCCGATAGCCGAACCCCGTGCCCAGCACGCGCTCCATCCTGCTGAGGGTCTCAGCCACGGTCTCCCTATCCTCGGGGGAAGCCGTGATGCGCAGATCCCTGCTCTTCCTGACCTCAACCTCGTAGCCGCCGTTCAGGGCCACCCCCAGTCCCCCGAAGGTTCCGCCGGGGTCAAGCATCCCGAGGTGGAGTCTCATCGGCGTTCTGACTGTTACCTTTTTCCGATTCCCTACTTCCATCTCCTCCTCCCTCCCCGTTGGCTCCTGCAGCCTTCCATTCCCCTATCAGCGTTATCATGAGTCCGAGAGACACGGGGCCAACTATGAGGCCCACGAGGCCGAACGCCCACAGACCGCCGAATATGCCAACGAAAGAGACGAGCGCGTTCAGACCCCTCCTCCTCGGGGTTACCCGCTTGTATATGAACCTGTCGGGCAGGGGTGAGACGAACACGATGCCGTACGCGGTGAGGAGTATCAGCTGCAGTATGCGGGAGGAGTCCAAGAGGTAGACGTCCGCGCCTATCAGTATCATCCATCCCCCGAGTCCGGGGAGGAGTTCAAGAAACGTCGCGAGTATTCCGAGGGATATGGCACCGGCCGGACTCGCTATTCCCAGCGCCCATATCGCAAACGCGAGCGCCAGGCCCTTTATCGTACCCGCCACCAGCCATCCCTTCAGCAGCGTGTCCAGGGTCTCCTTGGCGCTCTTCATGAGCTTTGAGCCCAGTTCTCCCTTCCCCGAGGGTATTATAACCCGTACCTCCTCCGCTATCTTCGGGGCGTTTAGCAGCGCACCGTAGTAGACGAATATCATGACGAACAGCTCGAGGGCCAGCCGCGGAATGGAGTAGGTGTAGTTTATTATGTACGCCTCCATCCGCCTGTCTATGCTTGAGCTGAGGCTTGAGAGGAAGCTCCCGAGTGCCTTGGACGTGGAGAACGTTGAGGTGAACCACCTGAAGAAGAGGTTCAGGTAGTGAACGAGGGACACCTTGATCTCCGACACCCACAGCACGAAGCCCCCGAGGGCGAGAAGCGACGCAACGGTAACCACCGTCGTGAAGATGATGGCGGCTTTTCTCCTCCCTATGCGGCGGCTGAGCCTGCTGTACGGGGGGTATGTGATGTAGGTGAGCGTCAGGGCTATTATCACAGGGGCTATGACGGGACTGACGACCTTCCACACGAGGTAGAGTATGACGAGCGATATGCCTCCCCACACGAGGAGGTCGAGCTTCACCCGGTCCAGTTTCATCCCGTCTGACTCTTCGGACTTTTCAGGCTTTACCCCGTCCATCTCAATCTCGTAGTCGCAGGGGTTCATAAACCTGCCGTCCCTCCGTCAACATTTTATAGTGGAGACCATCCATTACAGGTGGTGGTGACCGTTGGAGATAGGCGTCACGATATACCCTCAGTTCGTTACCAAGGATAAGACGCTGGCTTCCATACTGGCGGAGATAAAGATAAAGGAGTACGATTTCGTTTCCATCTTCCCCCACACCCTTGGCCTCATAGTCAACGGTTGCGTCGTTGAGAGGAAGCTCAGACCCATCGAGACGACCCTGAAGGGCGTGGGGGTGGACTACATACTCCGCATGCCGACGTCCGTCAATCTGAGGGACCACATCTATTACTCAAGGCACTTCAGGGTTGCCAAGGCGGTCGCCGACGTGGCCATAAAACTCGGTGCGAAGGTCATAGTGATGCAGAGCGGGAAGACCGGGAGGCTGGACCTTGAGATAGAGGCTATACAGCAGCTGGCTGACATGATCAAACCCTTCGGGGTCAGCATAGCCCTCGAAAACACCTTCAGCGTAAAGGACACCCTCTACGTGGTTGAAAACGTGGAACGGGACAACGTGGGTTTTGCCCTCGACGTCGCCCACGCCTTCCTGAGCGCCCAGGGTGATGAGAACAAGCTGCTTGAGGACGTCAAGCTTGGAACCGACAAGACCATAATCCTGATGGTCCACGATAACTTCGGGAAGCTGTTCCCGCAGGTCGAGAGCGAGGATGCCTTAGCTTACGGGGTGGGGGACCTCCACCTGATGCCGGGTAGCGGTAAGATACCGTTCGGCAAGATACTGAGGCTCTTCAGATCCGTCCCGATACTGCTGAAGATAAAGGATCCCGAGCTCTTCGCCCACATACCCAGCAAGGGAGGCCTCATGGAGATCCTTATGGGACACTGATCTGGACGCTTATTTTTTGCGTCCTGTCCCTGCTCTTGGCGCTGACTTTTCACCTCCGCCCGCGCCCGCTGCGGAGCCGCCGGCGGCGGTTCATGGATCAGCCTCAGTCGGTATCAAAAAATTCTTAACTGAAAAGATGAGTTTAAATGGGTGGTAAAATGCTTGAATCGCTCTACTATCCCATACACAGGTTTCTTGAGGAGTACTTCATCAGACCGATGTACACAAGGAGCGGCTACAACGCCTACAACACCTTCCTGTACGCTTTCATCTTGGGTGTCGGAACTGAGCTCGCGTACAGGTACGGGATAAAACCAGCCGGACTTAAAGTGGACTGGAAGATGTTCGTCGCGTTCATACCTGCGATGGTGTTTGGAGCGACCGTCAGGGCCCTCGTTGATGGGAAGGTTCTGCCCGAAAACCCCCTCCTTCTCACGCCCGGCATAGCTATTGTTATACTGGCAGCCATAATACCGGGCATGCTCGTTGACGTCAAGTTCAAAACGTACCCCTGGGCAACGATCATATCAGGCAGCGCCCTTGCGTCCTGGGCCCTCTACCTCTTCGTGATCCACGCTAAGGACTGGACACCGTACGGCTACACACTCCTCTACACGGCGGTGGCATGGAGCGGGGTGCTCCTGTGGTACCGGGTCATGCCCTTCGACAAGCTGTACCTCTACGTCGTCCTCGCCCATCTGTTCGACATGGGCTCGACGGTCAGCGGCATCTACTACTACCACTACCATGAGGTTCACTGGATAGAGCACCACCTCGTCCAGTGGTTCGGGCCCTTCGTGTACTACCCGTGGATGGTCTTCATACTGATAGTCATCTACTACGGCCTTGAGTGGCTCGTTCCCGACGAGAACGAGAGGCACTTCTGGTACCTCGTGATCTTTCTGGTAGGTCTCGGCCCCGCGATCCGCGACCCGACCCAGATGGTGCTCCAGGTGTAGATGCGGGGGTGGGTGTGAGAGATCTCCCCTCCTCTATTTCCCTTCTGAGGAGCTTCGCTTCTTCCTCGGCCTTCCTCACGCGGAAGACCATCGCGATTCTCTCGACCGCTTCGAGCTTCCTTACTGTTCCGTCGAGCCA
>JAADEC010000069.1 GCA_013153595.1 Thermococci archaeon
TCGGCGGGCTCGTAGACGTCGTCCCTTAGCTTCAGCTTCAACCCGCGGTACCTGAGCATACAGGGAAAGTCGGACGTTGTGGATAAATATCTAACTGTGGATGCGGCCGGGACGTAACGACAGGGCCGGGTGGGGCGAAGGGTAGCAGGCGGGACAGATCCAAGCAAGACGGGAGATCGAAAACAAAACGGTCGGGGATCGGAAAGGTGAAAAACCAAAATCAAAAATCGAAAAATCAAAACCCGCGGACGTCAAGTGCCCGCCGCTCTGCCGCGGGACGCCATGCCCGCCAACGAAGCCAGGAAGGCTATGGCTCCCGCGGCCCCCAGCGCAACGCTCCAGCCAGAGTTGCCGGGATCCCAGTAGTACCTCGCTCCTATTGCGGTCAGTATCATTGCACACAGTAACAATATGACGGAATATTTCCTCATGTTTCATCACCAATGATACATTACACAAACTACTATATAACACTTTTTATCAAATATGAACACGACGTAACATGTCAGCCGGCATAAGCCGTGTAATGGAGCCCGGGGATGTAACACCGCTCCTGTACAGCACGATGGGATGGACGCGCCCCACTGTGACCGCTCGGACAATACAACAGCAAAACGGCCGCAGTCCGGCTCACAGCCTGCTTATGAACATGCTGAGCCAGAGGAAAAGATCCCCCCAGAATGCCGCTATGAGAAAACCTATGAACAGGCTCGGGGCGAACGGCATCGACTTCTTCCTCAGGAACGAGTTTTCAAGCTTTCCCTGATCCACGAGCTCCTTGAGCCGCTCTATCTGCTCCTTTGTAAGGCCCTCAGCCGTCGGGGATGCTATGACCTCCCCGCCTTCATCCCTCAGCGCTCCGAGATCCCCGCTCATGAGGGCGGCCTTCAGCCTCTCAAAACCTCCCCTCCTGTCCCGAACGATCTCGCCGTCCCTGACGTATATGCTCTCACCGAGTATGTCCCACTCTTTGAGGTCTTCAACCCGAACCTCCTCTACCAAGGCTTCCTCTCTGAGGAGCTTGACCACCGAGAAGAAGACCTTGAACGCGTAAAGGACCGCAAGGAGCTTCAGAAAGTCGTAGACCCCTGTAAAACCAACCCTGTATATGACGTAAGCGAGGAAGGCCACACCCATGGCGTCCCCAACCTTCCTGAACTTCCCGAGGACGATTATGATGGCGAGGGACAGAACGTACCTAATGACGGGGTTAAAGTTCAGACCCGCGTAGACCCTTAGGGCGAGCAGGATTCCAACGGCCGCCATTATCCAGAGGGCGAGCTCAACGGACAGGTTGCTCCTGTCAAGGAAGACCTCCTTCAGCTTGGAGCCCTCCTTCCGCACCACCATCAGCGCCAGAGCGTAGACCAGTATGAACGGGAATATCGAGATTATGCTGTTGAGGAGGATGGCTATGGGGTAGAGGGGCTTTGAAACCTCATAGACCGCCACGAACTTTGCGTACTTTGGGGCATACGGGAGGAGCGCCGAGTAGGCCGTCAGAATTATGACGTCACCGCTTGCCCAGACTCCCGCGTAGTAGAGGGCCAAGCCTAAGGCGAAACCGATGGCCGCTCCTATCAGTCCGGATAGGGCAAGCTCCAAGCTTCCAGCCCTCCACCCCTCGTAGGCGTAGAAGGCCACGCCGAAGATTATAACCGGAAACGTGTGCTTGTCATCCACGAAGCCGGACTTAACGTCCGTGTAGGAGGTCACCACACCCATCAACACGCCCGCGATCAGAACAGGAAGGAAGTTCATCGGGCAACCTCCGGCTCATCATGGCCCTTCGAGCAGCTGCTGTTTGATCTGGTCAGTGTAGTTCTGGACGGACTTAGTGAGCACCTTGGTGGCCTTGGCTATCACGCTAATCGCGACCGCAACCATTATGAGTGACGCCGCCAGCATGAACAGGTATTCGAGTGCGCTCTGGGCCCTTCTGGTAGTTCTCATGGCACCTCACCCATGCAGTGTCTACACCGAAAACAGATTTAAAAGTTTCCCTCAAATATTACGCCCGTGAGCCAAAAATGAGGGTTTACAGACTTAGGGTGCGCGAGGAGTACCTGGACTACATCAAGGAGGGCAGGAAGAGGATAGAGATCCGGGTGGCATACCCCTGGCTCAAAAAGGTGAGCAGGGGGGACAAGATCCTCTTCAACGATGAAGTTCCCGCCACGGTGATCGATTCAAAAACATACGAGACATTCAGACAGGCCCTGCGGGAGGAGCCGCTGAACCTCATATTCCCCGATGAGCCGAGCTTTGAAAGGGCCCTCAAGAGGTTTCACGGCATGTACCCGCGCTGGAAGGAGAACAGGTACGGTGTGGTGGCGATCAGGTTCAAGGTCGTTAAACCGGACGGCAGGTGAAGCGTATGAAGCACGTGGAGTTCGATGGCAGGTACCTCGAACTCCTGCTGTCAGGGAAGAAGAGGGGAACAGTGAGACTTGGAAGGCTCAGGATCGAACCCGGATCGGTGGTCACCCTGCACGCGGGAGGATACGTCGTCGGGAAAGCGCTTGTCAAGGACGTCGAGTACAAGAAGGTGAGCGAGCTAACTGAAGAGGACGCAAGGGCAGATGGGTTCGGGAGCCTCGACGAGCTCTTGGAGGCATTGAGATCGCACTACACCCGTCTGAAGGAGGACGACGTCGTGACGGTCGTAAGGTTTGAGCTGATCGAGAAACCGGAGAGGCTCGTGAGGTCGTCGGAGTATCCCTACGGAGGACACGACCCGCTGGACATAGCGGCCAAAGCCCTCAAACATCTGGATCTCGACGAAGAGGACAGAAGGGTCCTTGAGATATTCCTCCGGGAAGGGAGCATCAGGAGAACGGCCAGGAGGATAGGGGGAGTCAAAAAGCGCGGCGAGGTCAGGGAAATTATAAGGAAGGCCTACAAAGAGCTAACGGAGAAGGGGTTACTCTGATTCCGTTCCCATTCTAACGAGCAGGAGCCTGTACAGCTCCGCAAAGGCCCTGCCTATGCACTCCTTCTTCCTGCCGTATCTGAGGACGTCATCGGTGAGGCTTCTCCTGACCACTTCAACAGCCTCATTCACAGTTACGTATCCCCTAAGCCATGCGTAGGCCAGAAACGCCTCAGCTATGTCTCCCTTTCCGTGTTTATCCGTTCTTGGCGGTATCAGGTTCCTCATACCCGCCAGTTCGAGGGCCATTGCCAGAGAAGCGTTGGGAACCCGCTCCCCTGTTGGTCTACCGGTGAATTCGCTCAGGGCCAGTGAGAGTATGAAGTTGGCCAGCGAGTCCCCGAGCTTGGCCAGGCCCTTATCAAGGAAGTTCCTCTCAAATCTGATGGATCGACCGTGATCGTTGCTATCCCCGTGGCCGAACAAGTTACCCACCATATGGTACGTGAGTGAAACGCTTATTACGTTTGACGGTGCGGCGATACTGGAATCAGCGCATAGGTGAACCACTCAGAACAGCGAAAACCAGCAAAGAACACCCAGAACAGGGTCAGAATCAACTGGGAAAAACAAAGGGAATCACGAAGCGCGATCACCTTCCCTCGAGCTCTCTGACGAACTCCATCTCCTCGGGTATGGCTCTCTTCCTCTCCATCTCCTTGAGCATCATGTAGCCCCTCATCATTATCATCCACTCCATTCTCTCACCCCCTTTTCTTCTCTCCGATTATAATGTGTCCCTTTATAGTTTAAAAGAATTTCTGACAGTTTTTTGTGCTCATAGAACATACAAACAACCTGAACGCACAGATAGATGCCCTCTGCACTCATATCTAACTCAATGTATACATTTGTTCACGTAAACAGGCTAAGACATCTCTGATTTTTTCGAAAATGTACATCCAGGCGAGCCAACGGTTATAAGGGCGTAAGTGTACCCCCTGCAGGTGAACGCATGGCACTTGAAAAATTGGGGAAGGCCCTTAGCGATGCCCTGAGAAAGCTCGCCAGATCCTCATCCGTTGATAAGGCCCTCATAAGGGAGGTCGTCAGGGACATACAGAGGGCCCTCATACAGTCGGACGTCAACGTCCGCATGGTCCTCCAGCTCACGAGGAGGATACAGGAGAGGGCGCTGAACGAGAAGCCGCCCGCAGGCGTAAGCGTCAAGGAGCACGTCATCAAGATAGTCTACGAGGAGCTGACGGAGTTCCTCGGCAGGGAGGCAAAGCCGCTCGAGATAAAGGAGAAACCCACCGTCCTCCTGACGGTCGGTATACAGGGCTCTGGAAAGACCACCACCATAGCCAAGCTCGCCCGCTACCTACAGAAGAGGGGCTACAAGGTCGGGGTCGTGTGCACGGACACGTGGAGGCCTGGCGCCTACCACCAGCTCAGACAGCTGCTCGACGGGTACGGGATAGAGGTCTTCGGGGACCCGGAGGAGAAGGACGCGGTCAAGCTCGCCAGAGAAGGCGTGGCCCACTTCAGGGAGAAGGGCGTCGATGTGATAATAGTGGACACCGCAGGGAGGCACAAGGAGGAGAAGGGGCTCATAGAGGAGATGAGGCAGATAAGCGACGTCATAAAGCCTCACGAAGTCATACTCGTCATAGACGGAACCATCGGCCAGCAGGCGTACAACCAGGCCCTGGCGTTCAAGGAGGCGACGCCAATAGGCTCTATAATCGTCACGAAGCTCGACGGCTCGGCGAAGGGCGGCGGAGCGCTCTCCGCGGTGGCTGCAACGGGGGCGCCGATAAAGTTCATAGGAACGGGTGAGAGGATAGACGACATCGAGCCCTTCGATCCCAAGCGCTTCGTGTCGAGACTGTTAGGGATGGGAGACATACAGGGCCTCCTTGAGAAGTTCGAGGAGCTTCAGAAGGAGTCCGAGATAAAGGAGGAGGACATGGAGAAGTTCCTCAGGGGAAAGTTCAACCTCAAGGACATGTACGCACAGCTCGAATCGATGAGCAAGATGGGACCGCTGAAGCAGATACTCCAGATGATACCCGGCCTCGGCTACTCCCTGCCCGACGACGCCATAAGGGTCGGCGAGGAGAGGCTGAAGCTATACCGCGTCATAATGGACTCCATGACTGAGGAGGAGCTTGAGAACCCGAGCATAATAAACTACTCCCGCGTGAGGAGGATAGCGAGGGGCTCTGGGACTTCGGTTAAGGACGTGAAAGAGCTCTTAAACCAGTACAACCAGATGAAGAAGATGTTTAAGGGCATGGATAAGAGGAAGCTGGCCAAGATGGCCAGGAAGTTCAACATCGGAGGGTTCGGAATATGATAGAGGCTTTCATACTCGTGGTATCAAAGCCGGGGCACGAGCAGGAGATACACGACGCCCTGAAGGAGCACCCGTGGGTCAGGGAGGTCTACAGGGTCTACGGCGAGTACGACGTCGTGGCAAGGATAGAGGTCGAGAACATAGGACAGCTCGACGAGTTCCACGACAACGTCCTGAGGAAGATGAAGGACATAGAGATGACGGAGACGTTAATAGCGAGCACGAACGTAAGGAGGTAGATAATGGGGAGGGTCGTCGTCAGGCTTGACCTCGGCAGCATGAGGCTTGAGAGTGACCCTTCCTTTAAATTTAGGTGCGTGGAGAACTGCGGTAAGTGCTGCTGCGAACTCGACATTCCCCTCACGGACGAGGACGTGGAGAGGATAGAGGAGCTCGGCTACAGCGCGTGGGAGTTCGTCGACTACGACAAAGCCTTCTACAGGGGAGACGAGTTCTTAGGATACGCCCTAAAGAAGAGGCCCTTCGATGACTGCTGCGTTTTCCTTGACCCCGAGACTAAGAGGTGCAGGATATACGACCACAGGCCTTTAGCTTGCAGGCTCTACCCATTCGTGTTCATCAGGGACGGCAGGTTCCTCGAGGTGAGCATCAGGGATGAGAAGGAGTGTCCAGGAGTCGGAGCCCCCGACGGCGATCAGATGAGCCTGAGGTTCCTCCTCGACAACTACGGTGACGTCATCGCCGACTGCAGGAGGAAGTGGAAGAAGGGAGGTTAAAGTTAAATTTATAAACGCTCAGCCCCACAACCCGTTGGCAAGCCCCGGTGGCCTAGTCTGGATAGGGCGCGAGGCTGCGGACCTCGAGGTCCGGGGTTCGAATCCCCGCCGGGGCGCCACCAGAGCTGTTCTTAACCCCGCAACTTCAACCCGGGGAACCAAATCCTCTTTCCGGCCCTCTCCTTCTCCTCGTCCCGCTCCGCCAGTATCTTCACGGCCTCGCTCGCCACCATCGCCGCCTCCCTCTCGCCGGCCTTGCCGAACTCGTCCGTGACGCGGTTGGCGAAGACCGCGCACACGCAGCCAGCCCTCAAACCGTACACGCCGGCGAGGGTGAAGAGAGTCGCCGCCTCCATCTCGAAGTTGGTAACGTTGGCCTGCCTGAGATCGTCCACGATGTCCCTCGCGAAGCTCGGGAGGTAGCCGTTTAAGCCCGGCCTTCCCTGACCGAGGTAGAAGCTGTCGGTCGAGGCCGTGATGCCGAGGTGATAGCGGAGGCCCAGGCTCTCGGCCGCTTCAATCAGCGCGAGGGTGACCTCGAGGTCGGCGACGGCCGGGTACTCAACGCGGACGTACTGCTTTGAGGTTCCCTCAAGCCTCACCGCCGCTTTCGCTATGATGAGGTCGCCTATCTCGATTCCGGGCTGTATGGCACCCGTCGAGCCGACCCTTATGAACGTGTCGGCACCTATCGCCGCGAGCTCTTCGACCGCTATGGCCGTTGATGGGCCGCCTATTCCCGTCGATGTGACGCTTATGGGAACACCCTTGTATTTTCCGGTATGCGTCCTGTACTCGCGGTGGAATGCCACCTCCCTGGCCTCGTCCCACAGTGAGCTTATCTTTGGAACCCTCTCGGGATCCCCGGGCAACAGAACGTAGCGTGCGACGTCTCCCGGCCTGCATGCTATGTGGTACTGCATTCCCTCCTCCGTCTGCGGCCTCTCGGCCGATACGAACCTCTCCCCCATGACGACCACCTTTTTATCCGATGATGTGGATTGGGCTTAGAGGTCTAAAAAGGTGATGGCATGCTGAGGTGTTCAAGGTGCGGGAAGGCTCTGCCCGAGACGTTCAGGCTGAGCTGCGACTGCGGCGGGACGCTATTCGTTGAGAGGGGCTACGAGAGATTCAAACCCAAGGACTTCCTCGACCTCAGACGCTACCTGATGTACCTGCCGATGGATACCGTTCCCTCACCAGTTCCAGCCGTGACGCCAGTGAGCGGGAGAAACGTGGGCGGGATCGAGGCCGTCTTCAAGCTCGACTACCTGCAGCCGAGCGGCTCGTTCAAGGACAGGGGGACGTGGGTCACCGTTGCGAAGCTCGTCGAGGAGGGTGTGGACGAGGTCGTCCTCGACAGCTCGGGGAACGCCGCCTTGAGCTTCGCCCTCTACGGCCCACCGTCCGGGATCAGGATCCACGCCTTCGTCTCAGGATCCACGAGCCAGGGAAAGCTTCACCTGCTCCGGCGGCTCGGGGCGGAGCTGCACCTGACGGAAGGGGACAGGATGAAGGTTCACGAAGAGGCCGTGGAGTTCGCCGAGCGTGAGGGGATAACCTACGTCTCCCACTGGCTCAACCCCTACTTCATAGAGGGTACCAAGACTGTTGCCTTCGAGGCTTACGAGCAGGTCGGGGTTCCGGATTACGTCCTGACACCCACTGGAAGCGGGACTCTCCTGCTCGGCCTCTGGAAGGGCTTCAGGGAGCTAAGGGGGATGGGAGAGATCGATGAGCTTCCCAGGTTAGTGGCGGTTCAGGCCTCCGGCTACGAGAGCCTCTGCGAGCGCTCGGGGGAGAGGAACGGGCTGGCTGAGGGAATAGGCATACCAGAACCGCCGAGACTGGGGAACATCGAGAGGGCGCTGAGGGAGACGAGAGGCCTTTGCGTGAGCGTCGGAAGGGCCGAGACGGTGGAAGCTCTTAACTGGCTCATCGGAAGGGGCTTCCTCGTGGAGCCCACCTCGGCCGTCGTCCTCGCCGCCCTCTGGAAGCTGGGGGAGGAAATCGCTGCCGGTTCGAGGGTTCTGCTCCCGCTGACTGGTTCGGGACTCAAGGTATTTAAGTCCGGGCGCCAACTCCCGTAGGTGATGGCGATGATCAGGTACCCTGCCGCAGCTGGAAGCTTCTATCCGTCTGACGAGTCCCTCAGAGAGATGCTCGGGGAGTTCTTCAGGGACATCGGCGAGGAAGGAGATTCAAGGAGGGTAACCGCGGGGGTGGCGCCCCACGCAGGCTACGTCTTCTCCGGCTACACGGCGTCGAGGACGTACAGGGCGATGTTTGAGGACGGCCTGCCGGAGACGTTCGTCATCCTCGGACCGAACCACACTGGCCTGGGCTCACCGATAGCTGTATACCCCGAGGGAAAATGGATAACACCGCTCGGCGAGATTGAGGTCGATTCGGAGATGGCAAGGGCAGTAGCCAAGCTCTCGGGCATAGCCGATCTGGACGAGCTCGCCCACCAGTATGAGCACTCAGTGGAGGTCCAGCTCCCGTTCATTCAGTACCTCGCGGAGCTCGCGGGGAAGGAGGTGAGGATAGTCCCCATAGCCCTCGGGATCCAGGACGAGGAGGTCTCGGAGGACCTTGGGAGGGCGATATTCGAGGCGAGTCGGGAGCTGAACAGGGACGTCGTGGTCGTGGCGAGCACGGACTTCATGCACTACGGGAGGATGTACGGCTACGTGCCTTTCACGGCGAAGGCCGAGGAGCTTCCGCACCGGATTAGGGAGTGGGACTTTCGGCTCATACGGAGGATCCTCGACTTCGATGTCGATGGATTGTTCAGGGAGCTCCGCGAGATGAGGCACACGATGTGCGGGCCCGGGGCCGTTGGAGCCGCCATGGTCTACTCACGCCTCGCGGGAGCTGTGGAGGCCGAGCTCCTGCACTACACGACGAGCTACGAGGTCAGCAGGAACACGGACGCCATAGTCGGCTACGCGAGCGTTGTTATGAGGAGGTAAAGACGGGGAGGTCTCAAGATGAAGACGAAGAAGGTCATAGCCTCTGCCCCCGCCAAGATAATACTCTTCGGGGAGCACAGCGTGGTGTACGGCAAGCCCGCTATAGCCGCGGCCATAAACCTGAGGACGTACGTCAGGGCCGAGTTCAACGAGAGGGGAGCGATAAAGATAGAGGCGAAGGACATACGCGTTCCCGGCCTGACCGTCTCCTTCTCGGAGGACGAGATATACTTCGAGAGCGACTACGGGAAGGCCGCCGAGGTTCTGAGCTACGTGAGGGAGGCCATAGAGCTCGTCAGGGAGGAGGCGGGGAAGAACGGAAGGGGAGTAACGGTCTCCATAACCTCCCAGATACCCGTGGGGGCGGGCCTCGGCTCCTCGGCGGCCGTCGCCGTGGCGACGATAGGGGCGGTCTCAAGGCTCTTCGACCTTGAACTGAGCGCTGAAGAGGTAGCTAAGCTCGGCCACAGGGTTGAGCTCCTCGTCCAGGGCGCGTCGAGCGGCATAGACCCGACGGTCTCGTCTATAGGCGGCCTTATCCACTACGAGAACGGGCGGATGGAGAGGCTCTCATTCATGAACCTTCCGATAGTGGTCGGCTACACCGGCTCAAGCGGCTCGACCAAGGAGCTCGTCGACATGGTCAGGAGGAACTACAGGGAGATACCGAACGTCGTGGAGCCGATAATAACCGCCATGGGCGAGCTGGTCGAGAAGGCGAGGGAGATCATGACGTCTGAGCTTGAGCGCGAGATAAAGTTCGCAAGACTTGGGAGGCTGATGAACATCAACCACGGCCTCCTCGACGCCTTAGGAGTTTCTACCAAGAAGCTGAGCGAGCTTGTCTACGCCTCAAGGGTCGCGGGGGCTCTCGGGGCCAAGATAACCGGGGCAGGCGGAGGGGGATGCATGTACGCGCTGGCCCCGGAGAGGCAGAGCGAGGTCGCGACCGCCATAACCATAGCCGGCGGGAGTCCAATGGTGACCGAGATAAGCAGGGAGGGGCTGAGGATAGAGGAGGTGATCGGTTGATAATCGTGAAGATAGGGGGAAGCGTTTTCAGCGACAAGGGCGGAGAGGAGGAGAACATAAGGACCGACGTGGTCAGGAGGATAGCGGGAGAGATCAGAGAGTTCTACCCGGGCAGGAGCTTCCTGATAGTTCACGGAGGAGGGAGCTTCGGTCACCCCCTCGCGAAGCGGTACGGTATAAGGGATGGACTCGTTGGTGACCTCCAGGAGAAGCGCATAGGCTTCTCCAAGACACACCAGGCGATGCTCAGGGCCAACTCGCTCATAGTCGATGCCTTTCTCGATGAGGGCCTCCCTGCCTTCTCGGTATCGACCTCGTCCGTGTTCACGAGCAGGAACGGAAGGGTCGCGTCAGGTTCAATTCACGTAATCCGGAGGCTCCTCCAGCTCGGCCTCATCCCCGTCCTATTCGGAGACGTCGTGATCGACGAGGAGAAGGGAATAGATGTCCTCTCAGGCGACCAGATAATGACGTACCTGACCGAGGAGCTCAGGCCGGAGAAGGTCATCTTCCTCATGGACGTGGACGGCATCTACGACGGGAAGCCAGGGGAGGGAAGGCTCATAGACGAGCTCAAGGAGGACGACGTGGAGCGGCTGCTCGAAAGGCTCAGGTGCACCTCCGGAACGGACGTCACGGGGGGGATATGCAACAAGCTCCGCGAGGCCCTGAGAATGGTCAGATTCTCAGAGGTCTGGTTCGTGAACGGCCTCGTCGGCGGGAGGCTGAAGGGAGCCATAAAAGGGAAAACCACGACCAGGGGAACGAGGCTCATCAGGGCTTCCTTATGATGCCCATCAGGAAATCCACCGCTTTCTCCGCCTCCTCCCTCCTCCCCGGCCCGGCCTCGATGGTGGCTTTCTCCAGCCTGACCCGTCTCATAACCACATCCTCGGGTCCATAGATGAGGGCATCGTGCGGGCAGACCTTCACGCACTCCGGATCGCCGCCGCACAGGTCGCACTTCACGGGGAAGACCCCCTCCTCGAACCCTATGGCACCGAATGGACAGGCGTAGGCGCACTCCCGACAGCCGATGCACCTGAGCAATTCAACAACGTAGGCACCCCTCCCGTCCCTCACTATGGCGTTGGTAGGGCAGGCGGCGGCGCAGAAGGCGTTCCTGCACTGGAGGCAGTAGATTGGAAGGGCCCAGTGATCGTCGGGGTTCGTGAACACCGTTATCCTCGACACGAACGGTCTGAACACCCCCTCGTGCCTGTAGGAGCAGGCAAGCTCGCAGAGGTGACAGCCGGTGCAGTTCTCGTAGACGACACCCAGTATGAACCTCTCCATCATCACACCCCCAGGGGACCGTCCCATCTCCCGAACTCCCTACCCTCGATCTCGTCAGCGACGAAGCCCAAGCCGAGCCTTTCGAGCGTCTCACGCTTTGGCACGGCGGTTTCAACGTCACAGCCCCTCCTCTCAAGGTACTCATCGACCAGCTCCCAGTGCCTCTTTACCTGCCTCCTCGCCTTCTCGGTTGAGGCGAACGAGGGAGGGAACTTGACGTCGTAGTGCTCCTTCCTTATCCCCTGTTTAACGTTGAAGGCCATCTCAAGGAGGTAGACCCTGTCGGCGGCATCCACGACGTCCCTCTCATCGAAGTCCATGCCTGTAAAAGCGCTCAGAAGCATGGCGGTTCCCCTGAACAGCGGATGCTTCCAGACGAGCGGAACCGCCTGAAGCCACGTGTTTATAGAGCCCTTGCACCTTCCCACGGAGTCGGCCACCACGCAGGCCCTCTCCCCAGCTATGAGCGCCCCGACCGGGTCGGAGCGGTAGTCGGGCAGGCCCGCTCTCAGCATCCCCTCGACGGCCCTGCCGTCCATGTACTTGTCGTTCTCCCAGTAGGCCCACGAACGTCCCCTAAGGTGGTCTGCCCCCCTCGTTGAGGTTGCGTGGGACAGCGTGAACAGGCCGTTCAGGAAGTCGACCTCGTACCAGCCTCTGTTCACTCCCTTGACGTCGTAGCAGTACTTCAGGGCCTCCTCCCCGATGGCCTTGGCGAAGTTCCTGTACCCCTCGGCCAGCAGGTTCCCGAAGCCCTCCCTGCGGGCTATCATCCTTATGAGCTCTATCTGCCCCTCGGCGTCCCCCCACTCCAGCGGGACACCGCTGGTCAAGCCGTCGTCGATTATCCCCCTCTCCTTCAGGACCCTCGCCAGCGCTATCGTGTCCCCGAGCGTCATGACGTCCATCCCGTACTCGTCTGCCATGTGCTCCATCCTGAGAACTGCCTCGGTGTCCGTAACGCAGTTGTTGCTCCCGAGGGCGTATATCGACTCGAACTCGCTCGATACCCCGTACTCGCCTGTGCCCGGGAGGTAGTAGACGTCCTTGCAGGCGAGCGGGCAGGAGTAGCACTGCGTCCTCCTCACCTCGTACTCGGCGAAGTCCTGCGGCCTCAGGCCGACCGGCAGGTCCTCCGGGCTGAGCTGTCTCTCGAAGTAACGCCAGCTCGGGTACCAAGCTATCAGGCCGTAGTGGGTCCCCATGACGGAGTACACCCTCTTGACGAACTCGTTGTCCTTGAAGTAGTCCAGATCCTCACGGGCGAGCTCGTAGAACCCCGGATCCGCTGGCTCGACACCTCCAGTCCCCCTGACAGCGATGGTCTTGAGGTTCTTGGAGCCCCAGACGGCCCCGCTTCCCCTCGCCCCGGAGTGGTAGCCGTCAACGATCGTCGTCGCGAAGCGCACGAGGTTCTCACCGGCCGGCCCTATACCAGCCACGCTCGTGTCGTCACCGTGCTCCTCCTTCAGGGTCTTGAGGGTCTCACCCGTCGTAGTCCCCCACAGCTCCGAGGTGTCCCTCACCTCAGCTTCTCCGTCCTCTATGAGGATGTAGCTCGGCCTCTCGGCCCTCCCAGTTACGACTATCTGGAGGTAGCCGGCTTGCCTCAGCTTCGCCGCGAAGTCTCCACCGGCGTTCCCATCCCCCAAGATGCCAGAGAGAGGCGAGAGAGTGCTGATGTGCAGTCTGCTCGTCATAGGAAGCATCGTCCCCGAGAAGGTGCCGCTCGCGAGGCAGAGGACGTTCTCCGGGCTCAGCGGGTCTATCCGCCCCTTTATCATTCTGAAGAGGGTGTACGAGTTGAGACCCCTCCCGCCGAGGTAGAGCCTCACGAGAGAAGGATCCAGCTTCTTCCTCACGATCTTTCCCCTGCTAAGATCCACGAACAGCACGTCACCCATCCAGCCGTACCCCAAGTTCAGGACCCCCAGCGGTGTTGCAGATACGGTGTAAACGCTCCCAAAGTATATAAGAGTTGGGAATCGATGTAGATGGGTGGTGGAAAGAATGGACGGAGATAACGAGGCAAGGCTCACGCTCACGAGGAAGCTCGAGCACATAGAGCTGTGCCTGAGGGAGGACGTTCAGGCTCACGTCAGCAACGGTTTCGAGGACGTTCATCTCGTCCACAACAGCCTCCCCGAGATAGACAGGGACGAGGTTGACCTGAGCGTCGAGTTCCTCGGCAGGAGGTTCGATTATCCGATAATGATAGCTGGCATGACGGGGGGAGCGGAGGAAGCGGCCAGGATAAACAAGACGCTCGCGAGGGCCGCTCAGGAGCTTAACATCCCCATGGGGGTTGGCAGTCAGCGGGCCATGCTGAAGAGGCCGGAGACCTGGGAGAGCTACTACGTTAGGGACGTCGCCCCGGACGTCTTCCTCATAGGCAACCTCGGGGCGCCCCAGTTCTCAAGCAGCGCCAGGGAGCGCTACGGCGTTGATGAGGCAAGGAAGGCCGTCGAAAAGATTCAGGCCGATGCCTTAGCCATCCACCTGAACCCGCTGCAGGAGAGCGTCCAGCCGGAGGGGGACACGACTTACAGAGGCGTCCTTCAGGCGCTCGCCGAGCTTAAGGCGGAGCTTCCATACCCCGTAATCGCGAAGGAGACCGGGGCAGGTGTATCCAAGGAGGTCGCCGTGAGGCTTGAGGGAATAGGCATCGACGCCGTTGACGTTGGGGGTCTCGGCGGGACGAGCTGGAGCGCGGTCGAGTACTACAGGACGAAGGACGAGCTCGGGAGGAAGATGGCGCTCCGTTTCTGGGACTGGGGCATAAAGACGGCCGTAAGCGTGGCCGAGGTGAGTTACGCGACCGACCTGCCGATAATAGCAACTGGGGGCATGAGGGACGGCGTGACGATGGCCAAAGCCCTTGCCATGGGGGCGACGATGGTTGGAGTGGCCCTGCCGCTGCTCAGGCCCGCGGTGAACGGGGACGTGGATGGAGTCCTGAGGATCCTGAGGATGTACATAGAGGAGATCAGGAACACCATGTTCCTCGTCGGGGCAAGGAACGTCGAGGAGTTCAGGAGGATTCCGCTCGTCATAACGGGCTTCACAAGGGAGTGGCTGGAGCAGAGGATAGAGCTTGCGGAGTACATGCGCTCAAGGTAACCACTGCACCGTTGCATCCCTTTGTTCCCAGACTTTTTTAATCGTAACTCATAGATGATGGTCTTTACTTAATCCTTGTGACGAAATTAATAAAAATCATACGGCTGTTAAGCCAACCTAAATGTACGATTATCGTGAGTTGGATTAGATAGCTATTCACTATTGCATTGCATAAAACTCAGAAGAACAATGTACCGCATCAACACTCACCATTATGATAATTATAATTCGTAATGTTTACAAACATACGTTATTAGACGAATACACCACCATAAGATTTATAGGATAGAAGTTAAAAGTAGTGGTGATCGTTTACGTGGGGATTGTATTTAGTACATAATAGGTTTAGTATATATGCCCCCGGATTTGATTTGAAGAGGTGTAGTGTATGAGAAAACGTGGAAGATTGCGAATGAGTAGTGTGATCCTGGCGGTGATCATGCTGGTATCACTCGTACCGGCGTTCACCCCGGGATTCTTGAGTCCTGTATCAGCTGCTGGATATCCAACGGCCCTCAACGTTTCTCTAACGACTAACTACGGTAACGCCGTCTATCAAGGATTCCCGTACCAACTAAACATAAACGTCACAGAGGTGAACTCCACGGGAGGTCTCGTCGTCGTCAATAGTTCGATCTTCGTCAACATAACCTACGTCTACGCAAACGGCACGAGCGTTCAGGTGTACCACACACCATTGCCCGGCTTCCAAGTCATCAACGGAAAGGCCAAGATAGCCATAAACTCAACCCTTAGTCCCGGCTACGTAAGTGCCCTCTACCGCAAGGTTCCCCAGAACGTGACGAAGATCATCGTCACCGCCTACGACTCAGTTTACGGGCCCAGCAACACCACGAATGTAGTATCAAATGTTCCTTTTAAGTACATTGCGTATCCAATTACGGGTTCTCCATACCTCCAGTACTTTGAGCAGGGTTTTATGGAAAATCTTGAGATAGTCGGGACATACGGCTTTGGGAACACCAACATCAGCATTTACGCCCCCAACGGAACCCTCGTGTACCAAGGAACCTACGACTTCAGTAGTTCCAATTCATATACAATTATACACAATCTAGTGTTCACTCAAGCGGGCTACGTCAAGGTGGTCTTCAACAACTCAGCCTACAACGGCTCCTACGTGACTTCAATACCGGTTAAACCATGGACTCTCGGTGGCACCACGTATCCCAAATCACTCGTTCAGGGAAGGACGACCAACCTGAGCGTCGCAGTATGGGCAGACATACGGATTAGTACATACAATCGTCTCGAGTCGGTCGAGCTCGTCCTGCCAAACGGAACCGTCATCAACGACACCATGCAGATAGGGACAACATGGGGTTACTCATATTACTACAGCAACCCAGCATACTACGG
>JAADEC010000065.1 GCA_013153595.1 Thermococci archaeon
AAGGCCTGAGTTCGAGGATATCCTGAGGGATGTTCTGAGGGAGGGACTTTTATGGGCCGCTTTGGGACGGCCGCGTGAAGTGATGCCTTTTCTGAGGGGAAAGCTCCTGAGCAACGGTTACAGTGAGGGCACCAGAAGACATCTGGAAGGGATTCTTGACGAGCTGGAGGCGTTTTACAGGGACGTTGCCTGCCGTGGCAGGATCGAGGAGAAGCACAGAAGGGCCATTAGATCCTTTCACAGGGACATAATCTCCGTGATTTCAGCGAAGAGGGCTTAGCTTTTTAACCCCTCCCCCTTTAAATTCTGTCAGGGATGATGAGGGAAGTTTCGTCCGAGCGGTGAGGAAACTCGCATGGGCTGACCCTTTTTGTTTCTTCTCCTGTCATGGCAGTTCCTCTGGGAGCCTCTGCCGATTTGATTTTGAGGTAAATGCAAATCCAGGACAGGACTGCCGTGTTTTTACGTACACCATAAGCGCTGAAACGCCTGATAACAGCAGCTTCAAGATTCATACCGGGGTTTATTGGGGTTAGATGAAGGCCAATCATTTAAAAGGCACGCTCCCCTGTTGTTACGGGGGCAAAAATGGGGGAAGAGCTTGCGGAGTTCATCTCACACCTTAAGAGCCTTGTTGAAATGGAGCGCAAAGCTGAGATAGAGGCTATGCGCCTGGAGATGAGGAGGCTGAGCGGAGCGGAGCGGGAGAAGGTCGGAAGGGCCATACTGAACCTGAACGGGAAGATCGTCGGTGAGGAACTCGGCTACATGCTCGTGAGGTACGGGAGGGACAGGGAGATAAAGACGGAGATAAGCGTCGGTGATTTAGTTGTCATAAGCAAACGGGACCCATTAAAGAGCGATCTCGTGGGTACAGTAACGGAGAAGGGGAAACGCTTCATAACCGTGGCCCTGGAGACGGTTCCCGAGTGGGCCCTTAAGAAGGTTCGTCTGGATCTCTACGCCAACGATGTTACGTTCAAACGCTGGATGGAGAACCTCGATAATCTAAGCGAAAGCGGGAGGAAGGCCCTGGAGTTTTACCTCGGTCTGAGAGAGCCGGAAGAGAGCGAGCCGGTCGGCTTCACACCGGTGGATACGAGCCTGAACGGGAGTCAGGTGAAGGCGATAGAAAGGGCTCTCGGAAGCGGGGACTTCTTCCTTATCCACGGCCCGTTTGGAACAGGAAAAACACGAACCCTGGCGGAGCTGGTGAGGCAGGAGGTAGCGAGGGGAAACAAGGTTCTGGTGACCGCTGAGAGCAACGTTGCTGTTGACAACCTCGTCGAGCGCCTTTCAGACCTGAATATCGTCCGAGTGGGTCATCCAAGCAGGGTCTCAAAGCACCTCCATGAGACGACGCTGGCGTACCGGATAATGCACCACGAGCTGTACCCGGAACTGAGGGAGCTACTCAACGTTGCACAGGCCCTCGCGGAGAAGAGGGACACCCTGAGAAAACCGAACCCGCGGTGGAGACGGGGACTCAGCGATGAAGAGATCCTAAGACTGGCGGCCAAGGGGATAGGAGCAAGGGGCGTGCCCGCGAAGACCATCCGGGAGATGGCCGAGTGGATAGAGATGAACAGGCAGGTGCAGAGGACATTCGACGACGCAAGGAAGCTCGAGGAGAGGATAGTCAGGGATGTAATAACTAAAGTCGACGTGGTTCTGACGACCAACGCCTCTGCTGGACTCGACGTTGTAGGCTACGGCTCATACGACGTGGCGGTTATAGACGAGGCAACACAGGCCACCATTCCCAGCGTTCTGATACCGATAAACCGGGCGAAGCGCTTTGTCCTGGCGGGCGATCACAGGCAACTCCCCCCGACGATACTGAGCGAGGGGGCGAGGGAGCTCAGCAGGACACTCTTTGAAGGGCTCATAGAGCGCTATCCGTGGAAGAGTGAGATGCTGACGGTTCAGTACAGGATGAACGAAAGGCTGATGGAGTTTCCAAGCAGGGAGTTCTACGGTGGAGGGATAAAAGCCGCGGAGAGCGTGAAGAACATAACCCTTAGAGACCTCGGTTTTAAACCCAAGGAGGATGAGGAACCCTGGGGAACCGTTCTAAATCCCGATAACGTCCTCGTGTTCATAGACACCTCCGGGAGGGAGGACCGATTCGAAAGACAGAGAAGGGGAAGCGACAGCAGGGAGAACCCACTCGAAGCCAGGATCGTGGCAGAGGTTGTGAACAGGATGCTGTCCAGCGGTGCACGGTCCGACTGGATAGGAGTCATAACCCCGTACGACGATCAGAGAGACCTCATAAGCTCCATGATAGGCGAGAAGGTGGAGGTGAAAACGGTGGACGGATACCAGGGGCGGGAAAAAGAGGTGATCGTGATATCCTTCGTCCGTTCGAATCTCCACGGACAGCTCGGTTTTCTTGAGGACAGGCGGCGTCTCAACGTATCCCTGACGAGGGCGAAGAGAAAACTCGTAATGGTGGGCGACTCATCCACCTTAGAATCCAACGAAACGTACAGAAAGCTCATACTAACTGTTATGAATACCGGGAGGTTTCTAAGGGCGTGAAAAAGGGTAAAGCTTATATTATTAAATACGAAGCTTTTTATCGGTTAGGTATATAAAACACACCGCCGGCGGTGAAACCATGCGGAACATCATAGACAGGGCAAAAACCGGTGTGCCCGGGCTTGACAAGCTCATAGAAGGTGGCTTTCCGAGGGGAGCTACAGTAACCGTCACGGGACCTCCTGGAACCGGCAAGACAACGTTATCGGCCCAGTTCATATATAAAGGCGTGGAGCTCTACAACGAACCTGGAGTTATAGTCCTTCTGGAGGAGAGACCTCAGGACTTCAGACGTGAAATGCTCGGTTTTGGCTGGGACTTCAAGAAGTACGAGGACGCGGGTAAGGTCATAATAATCGACGGCATAAGCTCAAGCGTCGGCATCCCGTCAACCGAGAAGTTCGTTCTTGAGGAGGGACTTAGCGTTGATGAGTTCCTGCGGTACATCTACAGGGCCATAAAAGCGATAGGCGCAAAGAGACTTGTCATCGATTCAATACCGAGTGTGAGTTCCTTGATGAGCTACGAGGGCGACATAAGAAACATGATACTGAAGCTCAACATCCTACTGGCGGAGATGGGGGTAACCTCGGTGCTCGTATCTGAGGTAACGAGCCTCGAAGCCGACAAGCTGAGCAGGTACGAGGTCGAGGAGTTCCTCTCGAAGGGCGTCATCCAGCTCGGTTACATAACCGGCAAGATGGAGCTCAAGAGGTACATCCTGATAAGGAAGATGTCCCAGACCATGCACTCCTTGAGATTACATCCGCTTGAAGTTACAAAATCCGGTCTTGTGGTGTATCCAGAGGGATTATGATTCTCAATGGAAATATTTTTAAGGATTAATGCGTAACCACGTTTATGAGGAAAGTTGTACTTATAGCAGCCGTGGCCGTATCCCTGATCCTTCTGAGCCTCATCTCTCATGGTACGCAGCTCGACAGATACACGGGGATATGCGTCCGGTCGGGTGCTTCTTACTCCATACTCTTCAACGGCTCAGCCACGGTTCTGATACCCCAGCGGCTGAAAATCGGTGAGGTCTACACCGTTGAGGGCCACATGAGGAAGGGAAGAGACGGTCTCATTATGCAACCGAAGTCGCTGTATCGGGGTGGAAACGTAAGGCTGGAGGAAATTCGCGGAGTCTACTGGTCCTGGGGGAATGGAAGGTGGTACGTGTTCAGCCGGACGGGAAGGATCAGGCTGGCGAAGTCCCTTGACGTCGCGCTCGCCGACGTGGTTGATATTGAGGGTGTTCAGTACGGGGAGCTGTTCTATCCCGTTCGTGTCGCCGATAAGGGGCCCGTCAAAAACCCCATCGACGGAGCCCCATGGAAGCTCAGAGGGGTGGTACTCTCGGACAGGACTGTGTGGAACGGAAGCGAAAGGATAACGGTCTATCCACCTCACGGTGTGAGGCTTAAGCTCGGAAGTTACGTGGAGGTAACCGGAATAGTTCACGTTGGAACCCGTGTGGTCGTCTACTCCAGCAACGTAACCGTGCTGGGTCAGGCTAACAGGGCTCCTGTGGGGACGGGGAGGATAGGAAGCGTGGAGGTGGGCAGATGCCTCGTTCTACGGGATGGCAAAAGTGCCAGGCTCAACTGTACCGATCTGAGGGTTTACGGACTTAGGGCAAGAACCGGTGACGTTGTAAGGCTGGAGGCGCTCAACAGAGGAACTTCGCTGATCTGCATCAACTGCACAGTCGTGCGGAGGAGGGAGACGCTGCCAAACGGAATATGCAGCTGGAAGGAAGGCGAGCTTGGAAAGGTTTCAGGGATCGTTGAATGGGTGAAGCGCTATAGGAACGGCTTCGGAATAGCCAACGTCTCGAGAGGGAACTGCTCCATCCTGATCAAGCTCTCAAGCTCGCTGAACTTCAATCCGTACAGGGGAGACACCGTAACCGTCTACGGTCTCTTTAAGCTCTATCGAGGAGAAAGGGCAATCCAGCCATTCACCGAGCGGGACGTCTGCTACGGACGGTGTTAGGATGAACCTGCTCGACATCCTGAAGGGCATAGCCGCGGGAACCCTCACAGGTATATCCCCCGGTGTGCACGTCAACACGATAGCCGTTCTTGGGGGGAGCTTTGTGTTCCTGTTCTCGATGGGACTCACCCACACGTTTCTCGACGCCATCCCCTCAACGTTTTTAGGGGTTCCCGATGAGGGAACTGCCTTAGCGGTTCTACCCGCGCACAGGATGGTGCTCAGGGGAAGGGGCATGGAGGTCGTTGAACTTGCCATGAAGGCGAGCTTCATGGCGGTCATATTCTCCATACTGCTGTATCCCCCGTACACCATACTGGCCCCGCTCTACAGACCGATCTACGGGAAGATCGCGGTTATCATCCTGATCATCCTGATGGTGATCACTGACAGGGTGATAGAGCACTCCATCGTCCTGATGGCATCCGGTGTACTTGGCGTGATCGTTCTGAGGGAAATGACGCTCAGACATCCCCTCTTCCACCTCTTCACTGGGCTCTTCGGAATGCCTGTTCTCATACACTCCATAGCCCATCCCGGAAAGGTGAGGGACGCCGGGGGCGGAAGCGTGAAGGTTGAGCAGATACTCGTCAGTTCCCTGATCGGCAGCCTGCTCGGAATGCTCGCCTCCCTCCTGCCAGCATTCACCGCATCCCAGGCGGCGGTGATAGGATCCCTCCGAGAAAGAAACGACGTGAAGTTTCTGTCGATAGTTTACTCCGTCAACACTGCCAACTTCATGTTCTGCGTCTTCAACCGCCACATAACGGGGAGGGCGAGAAACGGCGTTGTGGCCTCGATGACGTGGAGTCCGGGGCCCATCGTTACCGCACTGATCGCCCTCGTCGTCGCCCTCGTCGTGCTGTCGTACGGGACGTGGGTCGGGAGGCTGTTCATCGCGCTCATGAGGGTACTTGACCAGAGGAAGCTCTCAACGGCGGTCATGGTGTTCTTGGTGGTTCTCTCAGCGTGGTTTGACGGTGCCCTCGGTGTGGCCGTACTTGGAACCGCCACGCTCATTGGAATGATGCCCCTGAAACTCGGCTCCAGGAGAACCGCCTGCATGGGGGTGCTGATGGTTCCGCTGCTCGTTACAGGATGGTAGACGCGGACTGCCGGCGGTTCCAGAGGATTTGAAGGGTCTGAAACTCGAAAAGAGAAAGGTGAAAGCGGGAGCAGAAAACTCAAAGGAGACGAACAGAAACCTCAGATCAGTGGGCGAGTAGCTTCTGGAAGTCTGAATAATCCGTGACTATCTTTTTACCGTCCAAGGTTTCGAAGTAGATCTTCTTTATTTTAATTTTCTTCGTTTTTACGTACTTCTTTTCGGGAGGGTCGTAAGAACCGGGCTCTATGACCTCCTCCTCACGTACGCACGTCTTTAAATCGGGCTGGCCGAGGTACTTCCATACCTGATAGAACACGTCCGCATCGAGGTGCACCTCGTCATCTATCTCGGCCCATTCAGCCCCAACGTCGTCGAGAAACTCCTTAACCACCTCGAACTTCATAGAAACCACCACATATATTAAGAAGCCAGGAGTTATATACCTATCGCAAGGGAGGGGTGAAGATGAACTCGGCAGAAGAGCCTAAGGTCGTGGTTGATGCTCAAGCCGCGAGGGCGATAGGGAAGGGAGCGATGATAGTCTTCAAAAAGGGAGTGGTTCGTGTTGAGGGTAAAGTGAGACCCGGTGACGTGGTTGAGGTTTACACGAGGGGAGGCGTGTTCCTCGGGAGGGGATTCGCCAATCCGAACTCAAACATAATGATCAGGCTTGTAACGAGGGACAGAGAGGCGGAGATAGGTAAGGAGCTGTTCAGGGAGAGGATAAGGAAGGCCAACGACTACAGGAAAAAGTTCCTCGGATACGGAACGGTCTACAGGATGGTCTACGGAGAAGCTGATTATCTGCCGGGTCTTATCGTGGACAGATTCAACGAGATAGCCTCACTTCAGATATCAAGTGCAGGCATGGAGCGCTTCAAGCTCGACGTCGCCGAGGCAATAATGGAGGTTGAAAAAGGAGTGGAAACGGTGTTCGAGAAGAACACGGGGCGTTCAAGGAGGAGGGAAGGACTTCCAGAGATAGAAAGGGTCCTCCTGGGCAGGGAGAAGTGGAGAACCATTATTCAGGAAGGCAGGGCAAGGTTCATAGTCGACCTGAGGGGGCAGAAAACGGGTTTCTTCCTCGATCAGAGAGAGAACCGCATAGCCCTCGAGAAGTACATCAGACCCGGGATGAGGGTGCTCGACGTGTTCACGTACACGGGAGGCTTTGCCATTCACGCCGCCGTTGCAGGAGCCGACGAGGTCGTGGCCGTCGACAAGTCCCCGCAGGCCATAAAAACCGCGGAGGAAAACGCCAAGCTCAACGACGTCGCGGACAGACTGAGGTTCATAACAGGAAGCGCGTTCCAGGTCATGGAGGACATGGCCGGAAGGGGGGAGAAATTCGACGTCGTTGTTCTCGATCCTCCTGCGTTCGTACAGCACGAGAAGGACCTCAAGAGGGGTCTCAGGGCGTACTTCAACGTGAACTACACTGGCATGAAGCTCGTAAAGAACGGAGGGCTCCTCGTCACCGCCTCATGCTCCCAGCACGTCGATATGCAGACTTTCAAGGACATGGTCATAGCCGCGGCGGCCAAGGCAGGAAAGTTCCTGAAGATGGTGGAGCCGTACAGAACGCAGGCCCCGGATCACCCGATACTCATGGCATCGAAGGACACAGAGTACCTCAAGTGCCTGTTCTTCCACGTTGAGGACATGAGATGAACTCCTTGAGGTGACCCTGATAAAGCCGCTGAGGGACGATGACGAGAAAGCACCTCCACTGAGACCGGCGTGAGTGCTGAGACGCCCACGGGCCGAGTCCCTTCGCGGCCGCTCCGCCGACCGGGCTTTTTATTTTGATCCGCGCGGTACATCACGATCCAAGTATCAAACTGTGCCGCCACCTCGTCCCAACCCTGAATCGAACGTCCCTGACAGTGTAGCCGAGCTCTCTTCCCTTCTCCGTTATGACCCAGATCAGAGGTTTCTTGTCCGGCAGGAAGAGGGCGACCTTCCCCTTAGGTCTCAGGTAGTCCCGGGCTTCCCTGATAAGCCTCACAGAGAATGCCTCACCGTATCTGCCGCCTCCCACCCCCTCCCTTTCCGTCAGAACACCCCTCGTCGGTCTCTCGTAGTACGGCGGGGCTGAGAATATCACGTCAAACTTCTCGCCTTCGGGAACCACCCCACGCACTATCCCGCCGTCGCTCTTGATCAGCCTGATCCCAGCGCAGTTCCGTTCGATGTTTTTCTTGGCGTACTCAAAGAACCCTCCTTCAACCTCGGTTGCTGTGACGTCGCAGTTGAAGAACTTCCACGCCAGGAGCGCCAGCATAGCCGTGTGCCCCGTGCCGATCTCAAGAACCCGCTCACCACCACGAAGGAACGTCTTGAGGAAGAGATAGCGCGAGACCGGTGTCGTCACGAGCCCGTTTGGATGGTAATCAACTTCGAGCCCGAAGAGCGCCCTCGTCACTGCCCGGTTGTAGATTATACGTGCCTCCCTGCTGGAGAGGTCCAGACGGCCCCTTTCATCGGTGTACTCCGCCAGTTCCGGGAACATCTTCACGGCCTCGCTCACGGGAAGACCGAGCTTTCCATCCCTCCACCGCGGGGGCTTTCTGCACTGCATACCGATCGACACTGTATCGTTCCACTCCGGTTTTAGCACTTTCGCATCTCGGCCACAATGCTCGCAGGAGTCCAAAAAACGAAAAGCGTTTATGTATGAAAGACGTTATTAATTATGGTGGTGTTTATGATAGGGGTGTTCTCGGGCACCGGGGCGATTCTTCATTCGGACGTTGAAAGGGCACTCACAGCTCTCGGCGTTAAATACAGACGCGTATACGACGACTTTGATATGGATGATGTGGACGTTCTGATAGTACCAGGAGGATACACGGTTGACATGTGGGAGCCGGTCTACAAGAACAGGGAAAGGATATACGATTTTCTGGACGCCGGGGGAAGGTATGTCGGCATATGCGCGGGGGCGTATCTGGCTCCCGAGAAGGTGGTTCTGAGGAGTGGTCGTCTCCCTGGACTCGGAATAATAGACGTTGAGAACATCAGAAAGAGCGGGTCAGAGATCGTTGAGATAACACTCCTTCCGCATCCCCTGACGAGAGACCTGCCGTCGAGGATCAGGATATGGTACCAGAACGGTCCGCATATTGACCCGAGGGAAGCTGAGAACCTGGCGGTCTTCAGCGACGGCTACTCTGCCATCGTGAAGGAAGGAAACGTCGTGCTGTTCGCAGTTCATCCTGAGGGTAGCAAGGCTGCGGGCGTGGATGCGAGCCCGTACGGACTTCAGCTCCTGATGAGAGCGATAGGGATAGGAGAAATGAAAGACGAAACGGCAGCGATGGGCAGCGCCACGGCAAGCAGGTAGCCCGCGTCGTCATGTTCTGCTCCTATTTTCTTAGTTTTCTTGATCTTCTTAGCCTCCTGCCGCCCCGCCGTGCGCGGGATACACGAGCGAGCCTATGAAGAGTACAGCGCCGGTATCCCTGTCGAGTATCATGAAAATAAACGGATGATTCGCGTTGAACGTCTTGACATCTGAGGGAACGTATGTAACACTGATGACGACGGCCGTGACCGCCGCGGCCTCCGTCCCGTTCTCCGCCACTCTTATGAAGGCCCTGTGCGACACGTCGCTTATGAAGAGATCTTTACCGATTCCCGAGAGGTTTGCATCCCGGGAGAAGGCAATCCCCATGCCCATGTCCGTCAGGGGGCCTTTGAGATCGTAGAACTCGTTGAGCGTGAACTTTGGAAGTGAGACTGACACCGTCTCAGGCCTCATATCTTTGGTTATCCGCTCAAGCAAGCCGGGCGTTAAGTTCAGGCTCCATAACCCGTCCACCCGCTTCGGCAGGATGACCAGCATGGCGAGACCGTTGGTGTAGGGCAGCTCAATGGCCTTAAAGGTGTCGGTCTCCATGTAGTCGAACGTGTTCTCCTGGTGCATCATGGGCACAACAACAGTCTTCCCTGACGGCAGCAGAAAACTGGCGTTGAGTGTATAGGACGGCCTGAACTTGTGCACCCAGGTTGCGTTCAGATAAACGGCATCGGTTATGACCACGCGGGTGCTTCTGTCCAGGTGTCCGATTATCCGCTTTATCCTGCCTTTCGTCCTGCTGGCGGTCCATTCGTTTATCGTCTCAGCCGCTCCCTGGGGATCGCCTTTGAAGTCAAGCTCCTCGAACTCCCCTTCATAGTACCTCCCGATGGTTCTGACGTACTCACTCCGCACTTTGAACCCCCTCTGAACCCACACGGCGTTTGCTGTGTTCACCTTCCCCCTCAGTCTCTCAAGAAAGCTCAGGAAGCTTGGACCGGGAGGATGGGAGAGGTGGAGCACCCAGCCCATGGCGCTGGCTGTTCGGCCCCCAGCTCCCTCGTACACCATCGCGAGCGCCGTAAAAACGCTGTAAGGAGAGATCAAAACGTTCTCCCTATTCCGGGACAGTTCCGAGTAAAGCTCAAGCGCGAACAGGTTGTTGGCCGACGTGAGGTTGGTACAGTAAACAGCTGACGTGTTGACCGGATGGGTCTCACGGTTTGGAAGGGACAACCTCCCTCCAAAAGCCACGTAGCCACCCACAAGGATCGCAATAACAAGCGAAACCACAAGGTACCTGAACCTGAACACGTCATCACCCGTTAAGTTAACGGCATAAAACTATAAAAAACTACGTTAGACCACGGCGGGTACCCCGGAACGTCTCCTTCGTTTGATTATCCCACCGCAGAGACTAAACTTCAGGGCTTAAAGCTCAAACGGTTTCCAAATAACTTATATACCCTTTTTCGAATACCGCCACGTCCGTAAAGGAAACGGAGGTGAAGGTGTGATAGAGATAACCTTCCTGGGCAGCGGAGGGGGCAGGTTCATAACCATAACCCAGTTCCGCTCCACGGGGGGCTTCCACATAAGGGCCAGCAAGAACATGTACGTGGACCCTGGACCGGGGGCCCTGATAAGGGCATGGCGGTACAAGCTTGACCCCAGAAGGCTCGACGCCATATTCGTATCCCACAGGCACGTAGATCACTGCAACGACCTTGAGGTCATGGTCGAGGCGATGACAGGCGGCGCACTGAAGAGGCGTGGCGTGTTAATAGCGTCCAAAAGCGTCGTGTACGGCGATGAGGACCACACACCCGCCATATCCAGGTACCACGTGAACGTCCTCGAAAGCGTCCACACCCCCGAGCCGGGGAACAAGATAGGGCTGGGAAGCGAGGAGATAATAATCACCCCCACGCTGCATTCCGATCCAACGACCATAGGGTTCCTCATGAAAACCACGTACGGTGACATCTCGTACATCCCGGACACCCAGTACTTCGACGACCTCGTCAGATGGCACGATGGATCCCGGATCCTCATAGCGGCGGTGACGCGACCGAGGGACATGGGAATCCCGTACCATCTCAGCACAGACGATGCTGTCATAATGCTAAAGAAGATGGAGAGAAAGCCTGAGGTTCTCATACTGAACCACATAGGGATGAAGATGCACTTCGCCAACCCGTACAAGGAGGCCCGCTACATAGAGAACGTTACAGGAGTGAAGACGTACGTAGCCAAAGAGGGCTTCAGGGTGATGATGAACAAGAGGGAGATAAGCGTGAAGACCCTCCGCCCGGCGAGGTTCGTTTAACGGTTGGCGGCTCGATCAGCGTCCTGAGCCGATGGTGGAGAGGAACAGACCGCCGAAGCCCACCAAGGCACCCAGCTTGTCCAGACGTCCCCCTGAGAGTACCATCAGCAGCAGACCCGCCGCCACGAAGATCCCTCCCACGGCGATCTCTTTTCTCTTTGTCCCCACACGGGAGTCCTCACCGAGGATTAGAGCGACGTCTATTGCGTAGACCCCAAGGAGGGACAAAGCGTACCTCAGGATCCCTCTGAGGAACATCAGCGCCCAGAGCACGATGCCCCCAATCCCAAGGATCACGATCCCCGAGACCCGTTTTGAAGTCCATCCCACCGTTCACCCTCCCCGCAGGTTCTCCTAACCGCGTTTGAGACCGATTCGTACACCCTTTCGAACAGCTCGCTCAGTCTCTTCCTGTCGCGGGCCTCAACCACCACCCTAACCTTCGGTTCGGTTCCGCTTGCCCTCACCAGCACCCATGATCCATCATCAAGGTTGAACCTGAAGCCCGAGACCGTCAGCACCTCCCTGATCTCCCTACCGAGGTTTCTCTCAATCGTTGAGGCCGCCTCGGCCACCGCCGCGGACTTGCAGTAGTCGGGACACGGCACGTTCGCCTTCTTTATGTGGTACTTAGGGATGCCCTCCACGAGCCTGGACAGGGGCTCTCCCGTGTCGTCTATGAGCTTTATCAGGAGCGCCATGGTAACGAAGCTGTCTATCCACGGCCCGAACTTCGGGTGTATGAACTTCCACGGCTCGGCCGCAAAAACGGCGCTGTACCTTTTGATCCCATCGTGGAGCTGGCCGAGGGGTACCCTGTGAACCCGCCCTCCCGCGGCCTCAACGACGTCGTCTATCCTCGATCCCGTGTTTATGGACACCACGACGTCTCCCCCGGTCTCTTCAACGTAAAGCTTCGCGAACAGTGCTATAAGCGTGTCTTCCTCCACGTATTTGCCCCTATCATCGAACACGGCTATCCTGTCCGCGTCCCCATCCTGAGCTATCGCGAGATCCGCTCCAAGCTCCCTGACGAGTGCCCCGAGGTGGGTCAGGTTCTCGTAACGCGGCTCCGGTTTTCTGCCCGGAAAGTGGCCATCCACGTGGGAGTTAACGCTGAATACCTTCGCACCCATCTGTCCGAGGAGGTACGGGGCGACGAGGCTTCCAACCCCGTTGGCACCGTCGTAGAGAATCCGCAGACTTGTTTCATGTCCGGCGAAGTCCAAAACGGCGTGAGTATAATCATCGATTACGTCCACGGATTCAACGTCACCTACCTCGTCCCATCCCGCCCGCCTGTACCGTCCGGATTCTATGATCCCTTCGAGCTCCTCCTCCTGTTCCCTGTAGAACTCCGTGCCGTCACCGTTGAACACCTTCACGCCGTTGTCCGTCGGGGGGTTGTGGCTGGCCGTTATCATAACTCCCGCGTCGCCGCGCTTCCTCGTTCCCCAAGCGAGTGCAGGGGTCGGGACGGGACCGAAGTTCAGAACCCGGGAGCCCGCGCTCAAAAGACCTGAGCTCAGGGCCTTCATGAGCATCGGGCTTGAAGTCCTGCCGTCCATTCCGGCACAGACGGTTCCTGAGTCCAGGTAGGTTCCGAGTGCCATCCCTATTTTAAGGGCAAGATCAGGGGATATCTTCTCCCACAGGGGCCCCCTTATGCCCGCCGTTCCAAACAGCCTCATATTTTACCACCGGAACAATCTTCAGGGATGGGATTAAATAGGTATTCCCCGGGTGATGGAGAACGCGGCACTCCAAGCTAAAAGCTAAGCGCGCCCCCTTCCCCTCACGATGTAGATCGGAACACCCCGATAGTTTACGAGCCTTCCCGGGACACTGTCCCCGCTGAATGGGAGCAGGTAAACAGGCCGGCTCACAATGGCGGCGAGTCTGACTATGGACGGAACGAGCTCAGGGGTCGGCCTCACGGAGTACAGGGCACCGGCATCGGAGTAGATGCCGACCGCAGGATCAAAGATGTCATCAACGTACGCCTTTAAGCCCGCCCTCTCAGCGGCCTTCACAGCGGCCTCGTTTTTATCGACAACCACGACGTCCCTTCCCAGGGCCTTGAGCCTCAGGGCCACCTTGAAGTTGAAACCAACCCCAAGCTCGACGAGGAGACCCTGTGTTCTCAGGTTTAGGAAGTCAGCGAACATCTCCATGGGGCCCTCATTCTCATCCTCTCTTGAACTCGACATCGCCCATCGGATGATGGTGACCCGAAGGTAAGATAAAACTACCGCCGGTGCCGTGATGGCTCCATCCTCCATCCAAAGCCAAAGATTTAAATTCAGCCGCGGGTCAAAACAGACGGCATCACAAGAGGCACGCCACAGGAAGGAGAGGTGAGGGTAATGGGAAAGGGAATCGCCGTAGGAATGACGATCCTCGTGCTTATGTCGCTGTTCGCACCCTGGTTCGAGATGACGCCCAAGGGACAGGCGGGAACGAGCGGGAACGACAACCTGGCAACGAACGCCGGATACCCCGAACTTCTGCCGCTGGTTCAGAGCTTCACGTTTAAGAACGTCACAGGGTCCCTGGCCAGCAACGTATCTCCCAAGAAGCTGTACAACGAGAACGGCTCCTTAACACCCCGGGGGAGGTTATACTGCCTCATCGCCGATATAATAAGCGCCCTCTCTGTGCTCGTACTTTTCGGGATTATCCTCGGTCCGTTCGGCAGGATAGGGCACTTCATAGGGCTGGTGGGTCTTCTGATCTTCACTGGGGAAGCCTACAGGTTCGCCTCTTACTCCCACATGACGATGACGCCCCAACCCGGCTACTTCATAGCGCTGATCGGGTTCATCCTCGGGATCATCATGGGCGGAAGCTCGAAAAAATCGAAGAAGGGCAAGAGCAGGGGAAGCAGGGGATGATCAGGGGTCATCCCCCAGAAACTTTCTCCTCAGCCTTTTTATAGTCCCAGAAACTCCCAACGTCCTGATTATCACCCTCGAACCGTTGACCTTCCTCACGAGCACGAGGGCGAATCTGACCTCCTCAACGTGCCTCCTGTCGGCCCGGATTATTCCCGTCTGTCCATCCTCATCGAACTCCACGAGCCAGGGATCTGCCCTTGCCGTTCCCACAGTACCAAGGGTCGTCAGAAAAGAACTCCAGAGGGCCTTTCTAACCTCCTCTGTCTTCAGTTTTCTCTCTCCAACGACCTGAAACGCTATGTACCTCCTCTTGTCCCTCAGGGTTGGGGGCAGGGTCTTCGGTCTCGTACGCATGTTCAGGAGTTGGAGCCATGTTTTTAAAGGCTTCCCTCCACAGGTACGCGAGGAAAATGAGGGAGACGGAGTACTTCTCATACACCGTCGGCGAGATGCCCGCAGGCTGCCGCATGTGCGTTAGGGGGGAGAAGCTCGTCCTTTTTACGACAGGTCTATGCCCGAGAAAATGCTTCTACTGCCCCCTGAGCCCCTGGCGACGGGGGGATGTGGTATACGCAAACGAGAGACCTGTCAGGAAGACGGAAGACGTGATAGCGGAGGCACGCGTCCAGAGGGCTAAGGGAGCCGGGATAACGGGCGGGGACCCGCTCGTCAGGCTGGACAGAACGGTGACGTACAT
>JAADEC010000074.1 GCA_013153595.1 Thermococci archaeon
TTAAGATCAATAAGCTAGGAGTGACAACATATGAACCACAAAAAAACATTTTCTTTATTATTGGCTATTATTTTAGTTGTGGGTTTTGGGTTGGGTTGTATAACGTCCAAAAATGGGAGTGCATCAAGCACTCCGGTACCAAGAAGTAGCTCTAGTTTTAGTAGTACCTCAACCAGTTCAACATACACTACCCCAACCAGCTCGACGTCTACTTGGACACCCAGAACATGGACGGTTTACAATGGAGAACTAACACTCAACGAAAGCTATAGCATTGGTTCAATTAGGCTAGCCCATACAACCAAATTAACACTACAACTTGATATAAATTCCGGTGCAGATAGCATATCGTACATAGGGATAATTCCAGCATCGGAGCTTGCTACGTGGAGACTCGGATCACAGGACATAACCTTTGAATTTATAAGCCGTCATGCCCATAGCGGAACGTACAATGCAACACTATCTCCCGGCTCATACTATATAGTTGTCGGCATTGCAGATCCAGTATATAAAACCCTTACAAGTGGAACAGCAGTTGTTCATCATGGTAAGTATATGGGGATCCCCATTGACTTGATTGGAGCCCTCTATGCTACAGATGTTTATGCATACATAAACATACGGGATAACACAGATATCAATCTCGGTTTATTCTCTTCCGACGAGTACAACGTATATGAAGAGGGAGGAAATGCTGAACCGATAGCATTTTATAAAAAAGCCGTTAGTGGAAATTATGAGCTTACCAATGCTGCTCCAGGATATGCCCATGAACTGTCTCCTGGTGAGTATTACTTACTTTTAGACAATGGATATTCTTGGTTCACCACAAAGACTGTTGACTACAAAGTAACTGCATATGTCGTGTATCCTGCAACAATCTCATTGTATGTGAACGCCAAAGAACTGCACGAATAAACCAGTACCAACCATTTTTTCTTTTTTTCTGTAATTTTTCTTTGTCAGGAAAACCTTAAATCCAACTGCACTCCACTATGACCGGTGCTCCTCATGTGCCGCATACTCATAGCCACGGGTGAGGGTGAGAAGCTCAGGGAGCTCGCCCTCGCCATGCGTTCTGCCTCCCACAGGGATCCCTACAAGGCCTCCCGCGGACGGGGGTGGAGCCACAGGGACGGATGGGGCTACCTCCTGGTGACCAGGGATGGACTCCAGCACTACCGTTCAACCAACTCGCTCCCCAGCGATTCTGCGGGCTTTGAGACCCTCCTGAACTCCATCTCCGACGGATCGATCCTGATGATGCACAGCAGGGCGGCCAGTCAGGGGGAGATAAGCCTGATCAACACCCAGCCTTTCGTCATCTCAACAGAAGGGGGAGCGATGGCGTGGCTGATTCACAACGGTGATCTTGACAGGGAGGCTGTGGCAGGGATGCTGGAGAGAGGGCCCGGGGAGGATGCCCTGAAGGGGCTGTCCGATAGCTACGTGCTTGCGATGTACGTAGGTGAGGCCATGCGGTCTGCCGAGGGAGACGTTTCACCCTTCCTTATGAACCTGACGGAGCACGTGAAAACGACGCTCAACGCGGCCCTGCTCGTTATGAGGAACAAGTCCATACGAACGACCGTGGTCGCCTACTCAAACCCCGACTACGCAAAGGATCCAAGAAACTGGAACTACTCAAGGGTCATACACCTTGAGGAACCCGCGGTCATGGCCCTGGCGTCGTCGACCCTTGAGCTCTACTACCGGGGGCCGTGGAGAACACTCAAGAACGGTACGGTCGTGAGCTTTGAGATCAACCGGGACAGGCTGAGGCCTGAGGAGATGGAGTTCAGGGAGTATCCGTCAGGGTGAGCAACGAGTGCGTTTCGACCTGCAGTGCGGCGGTTCATACGACCTTCCAGATCTCGTCGGATTCAGGTCTGGGAAGCTCCCTCTCCTCACCGTCCGCAATCAAGACCCTTCCCTCTTCGGCCTCCGTGAACTCTCCTATGGAGGAGACGCTAACCCCGAGCCGCTCTATCCCCCTCATTATCCTCGCTGCCGCATCCCCAGGGGCGGCTATCAGGAGGGCGCCCGAGCTGAGTAGCGCCAAGGGATCGAGATCGTAGAACTCGCATATCCTCACAGTTTCTTCGGCTATCGGTATCCTGTCCCTCCAGATCCTGAATCCAACCCCTGCGGCATCGGCCATCTCATGCAGTCCGTTTGCCAGCCCTCCTTCAGTTGGATCGTGCATGGCCCTCGCTCCCAGTTCTGCGGCTCTCAAAGCCTCCCTGACGACGCTTATCATATCGGAGAATCTGAGCGCTCTTCTCACGACTTCTTCCCCGAGTTCTTCCTGTAGCTCCTCTCTCTCACCCGCTATGATCGCGGTCCCCTCGAGTCCTGCCCACTTGGTCATGAGTATCATGTCCCCCGGTCTTGCCCCGCCGGGGAGGACGAGCCGTTTTTCCACGGTTCCGATCATGGCGCCTGAAACCACGGGTCTTCCGAGGCCGGGGGTTACCTCGGTGTGTCCTCCCACAACGGCCACCCCGAGACTTCTCGCTGCCCTTGCGATGTCCTCCTCGATCGCCACGGCCCTCTCCGCTTCACACCCCTCGGGGAGCAGAACCGTCACGAGCATCCATCTCGGCCTTGCCCCAAGAACAGCTACGTCGTTTGCGTTTACGTGAACCGCGTAGAACCCTATCCTCTTCTCCGCTCCTGTGATGGGATCCGAAGCCATTACGATCTCGGTACCGTCGACCCTGACCACCGCGGCGTCCAGGCCCTCACCCGGGCCGAGCACGAGGGACTCATCCCGCACGTTCCAGACGCTGAGAACTGATAGGATCTCCCTGAGGACGTCCCTCGGTACCTTGCCCCTGCTGAGCGGCATGACCTCAGACCTCTTCCAGCTTTTTCCGCGCTTCCTCAACGTTTCTCTTAACTTCCTTCAGGGTGCTCCTGAGCCTCTCAACTTCCACGTTCATCTCGTTCAGAGTTCTGCTCATGCGGTAGAACATGAAAACCAAGATGGCTATCAGGATTATCCCGAAAATGACGGACATCCACCCCATGTAACCGTGCACGCCATCACCCTCCTTCATCTTTGAGGTTTCTTATTACATCGTTGTCGACGAGTATCCTGAACGGTTTTGCCCGGTAGTACTTCTTGGCCCTCGGATCTCCCGGTTCGAGTCTGAGCTCGCTCTCAACGAGTCCCGTCTTCTCCAGCTTCCGCAGGTGCAGGTAGAGAAGCTGCCTCGAGATCCCCAGCTTCTTGGCGAGTTCGTAGACGTACCACTCACCCTCACACAGCATCTTGAGTATGCGCACCCTCACCGGGTTGCTGAGGGCATCCGCTATCATCACGAGCTCATCGATCGATTCAACGCTCCTGTCCATCTCGGCACCTCATGTGCACGTGTTTATTACATGTGTAATCTGCGGGCTTAACTTATAAGTGTTTGGCCGAAGCTTAATAAGGAGGTTCAACAACTAATTACGGGGTGATCGCTTGCCGCCGTTAGCAGGAGGCCATAGCTCGGGCGTGGGAGGACTCGATTACGTGGCCATAGCCACCTGGGTGATCCTGATACTGATAGCCCTGTTCATGCTCTACAGTCTCAACAGATCGGCATGTGAGATACGGGAAAAAATCGGGGAGATGGAGAAGGACTTGGAGACCCTCGCGGGGGAAAGCGAAAGGATGAACGCCCTCCTGAAGGAGGTGTGACATCACCGCTCCGGCCCTGTGATCGGAAGCTTTCGGTTTTTGAGTTCACCCTCTTAACCTTCTGTTCGGCCATGACGGTGTTTTGAACCAGGATATGAAGATTTTGGGCGGTTCACGGCCTTACGTTGCGTTCAGTCCAGTCATCAGGGGCGTTTGGACGCTTTAAACGGATCATGAAGGAATTCTTAACTCGATCCTTCTAATTATCTCCTCCCGCTTCAATGCCCTTTTTTGGACATTTGTGGGAGTCCAGTCGCCACAGACAATTGTCGACCTATAAACACGGGCGTGTTTTGCGTTTATCCCCCGGAAATTCCTTATTTAACCGAAAGCTTTATATATCTTTAAATCCCCAAAGAATAATGAAGAACCCTTTAAGGAGGTGTTGTGAATGGCTGAGTTGCCCATTGCCCCAATTGACAGGTTGGTTAGGAAGGCTGGTGCACAGCGTGTTAGTGAGGAGGCCGCCAAGGTTCTGGCGGAGCACCTTGAGGAGTACGCCATAGAGATCTCCAAGAAGGCCGTCGAATTCGCGAGGCACGCCGGAAGGAAGACCGTCAAGGCCGAGGACATCAAGCTCGCCATAAAGGCATGAATGCCTTTGGCCACTGTTTTGTTTCTTTTTTCTTGTCATTGTCATATTGTTCCGTCATGGCACCTGGAGTTAAGCGGCCGTCTTTTATCCGGCCGGAGCTTATGACCACAGCTCTACTCTCCTGACGTCCATGCTCGGCGTCCTTATCATCGCGAAACCCGGAGAGTCAAAGCGGGGTTTCGTTGGCGATCCGGGATTCAACAGGAGGATCTCCCTGCCGTGAAAGCTTATCCTGTCCGAGTAGAACCTGTGGGTGTGCCCGAAGAGCAGAACGTCAACCTCCATCTCAAGCGCCTTATACGCCAGAGTCTGGGCGTTCAGGGGTATCACATCGTGGCCGTGGACGGCTCCGATTCTAACACCGTCGGCTTCAACGATCCTGCTTTCTGGAAGGTTCAGGTAGTCCGCGTTTCCCCTCACCGCCACGACGGGGGATATACCCTCAAGCTCCTCAAGAAGCTCGGGGTCGATGACGTCCCCGCAGTGCACTATCAGATCGGGCTCCTCGTTCCTCACGGAATCAAAAACATGAGAGGGAAGGCGACCGTTCCTTGTGTAGTGGGTATCGCTGATGACGCAGATCTTCGTCAAATTCCCACCGCCGCGTGACGTTATATGGAGACGTTGAGCTTGAGCTTCTCCACGAGCTCCTTGTATCTGTTCCTCACGGTTACCTCGGTTACGTGGGCCACCTCAGCGACCTCACGCTGGGTCTTCTTCTCCCCCTCTATGAGGGATGCCACGTACAGGGCCGCAGCCGCCAGGCCCGTCGGACCTTTGCCGCTCGTTATTCCCCTCTTTATGGCCTCCTGCAGTATCTCCTTCGCCTTTGCCTTGGTCTTCTGGGTTACGTTAAGCGCATCGCCGAACCTGTCAACGTAGTCTATCGGGCTGGTGGGCTTCAGGTTGAGCTTCAGACCCCTCGAGAGGAACCTGTAGCTCCTTCCTATCTCCTTCTTGGATACCTTGGAGAACCTCGCTATCTCGTCGAGGGTCCTCGGGATCCCCTCCATCCTGCACGCGGCGTAGAGTGCCGCCGAGACCATACCCTCTATTGATCTCCCCCTTATCAACTTCCGCATAACCGCCTCTCGGTAGAGACGCGCCGCCTCCTCCTTTACCCTTCGGGGAAGCATCATCTGGGCCGCCATCCGATCGAGCTCGCTGAGTGCGAACGCGAGGTTCCTCTCGGCCGCATCGTTTATCCTCATGCGCCTCTGCCACATCCTCAACCTGCGCATCTTGGCCCGGTACATTCCCCTTATCTGGTTGCCGTGTATGTCCTTGTCCCTCCAGTCTATGTCGGTCGAGAGTCCCTTGTCGTGTATCATAAGGGTCATGGGGGCCCCCGTCCTTGCCCTCTTTGCCCGCTGGTCAGGATCGAAGGCGCGCCATTCAGGTCCTTCGTCTATTATGTTCTCCTCTATGACGTATCCACACTTCTTGCAGACCAGCTCCCCACGGCTTCTATCGTAAAAGAACTCGGTAGAACCGCACACCGGGCAAACCCTTCTCTCACCCAAGAACATCACCCCCCTCTTTCGGGGGCGGGGCGTCTTCCACCCGGGCGGCGCCTGCGTGAGGCCCCGCTACCGCGGCCGTCTGCCTTTTGCCTGTTTCCATCCTTACCCGGTTTTCTGCTCTTACCCCTACTCTCGCCCTTGTCCTTCCCTTTACCCTTGTATCTCTCCTTCCGGTTCTTGCCCCGGCTTTTGTTCTTATCCCTTGATCTTCCCCTTCTTCTGGTTTCCACATAGAGAAAAGCCCCGACGTACGCCTCGGGGTTTTTGACGGATGGCTTAACTGCCACGTACGGAGAACCGACAGGACCGAAGACGTCCTTAACGATACCAACCATATTCAGCTCCTTGTCGAAGACTTTGGAGTTGAGTTCAGGCACGTGCTCACACCTAATTATGAGGAACCCCTGCCTCGCGTAGTGAGAAACGGTACCCAAACGTTTCATAGCCCCACCCCAAAACATGTATCCTTTTAAGCTTTTCGATTGTGCCTTTATAAGCTTTTCGGTTTTCTCAGAAACGCTTTTATATGGATCCGTGCAAGGAAGAAGATTTGGATTTTCAAAATACACGGTGTGTTTGCGGTTCTCACGCGGCCCCCTGAAGCTCCCTTCAGCGGTTCCCGGACGGTTATGAGCACGATATAGACATTAAAATGTTGAAAAACTTTATATAGATGTGCTATTTTTGACGTTTGTATTGCAACAACTGAGGTGGTTGCTGTGATGGAGTGGTTCGAACGCTACTTCAGGTTCGATGCCTACGGTACGACGATGAGGAGAGAGGTGATCGCAGGGTTTACAACTTTTATGACGATGGCGTACATACTGTTCGTCAACCCGACGATACTGTCCGCCGCCATGGGTAAGGCCGCCTTTGATTCCATACTCGCTGCAACGGCGCTTTCCGCAGGTCTGATAACGATGCTCATGGGTTTCTACGCTAAGAAGCCCTTCGCGCTTGCTCCGGGTATGGGACTCAACGCGTACTTCGCCTTTACAGTTGCCCCGAAGTACGGGTGGAAGGTGGCCTTAGCCGCGGTGTTCGTCGAGGGGCTCATATTCATAGCCCTGACCCTGACGAAGGTTAGGAGCGCGGTGGTCAACGCCATCCCCATGAGTCAGAAGTACGCAGTCGGTGCAGGTATAGGGCTGTTCCTTACCCTTATAGGACTTGAGAAGCTCGGCCTGGTCGTGGCTGATAAGGCCACACTCGTGACGTTCGGAGCGTCCTCCCTTGCCCATCTCCAGGTGTGGCTCGGAATCTTCGGGCTGTTCCTGGCGGCGGTGCTTATATACCGGAGGGTCAAGGGGGCCCTGCTCATATCGATACTGTCCATAAGCATCATTGGATGGATAGCTGGCGTGGCCTCGAGACCAAACGGCATAGTCTCCCTGCCGACCCTGAGCGCCACGTTCATGCACATGGACTTCAGCGGCCTCATAAGCGTCGGTGCGGTTGGTGTCGTTTTCGCGTTCTTCATGGTCGACTTCTTCGATACAGTGGGTACCGTCACGGGACTGAGCGCGAAGGCGGGTTTTCTGACCAAGGACGGCAAGGTTCCCGACGTTGAGAAGGTTCTCATGACGGACGCAATAGGAACGACGTTTGGAGCGATCCTTGGAACCTCGACGGTCACCACGTACATCGAGAGCGCGGCGGGAATAGAAGAGGGCGGCAGGACAGGAATGACTGCGCTGGTCACGGGGCTGCTGTTCCTGATCGTTGGACTCTTCATAGCTCCGATAGCCAAGGCCATACCCGGCTTTGCAACGGCTCCTGCCCTCATAATAGTCGGCTACTTCATGATGAGCGCGATAAAGAACGTGGACTTCAACGATGCAAGCGAGGCCATTCCGGCGTTCCTGGTTCTGGTGACGATACCGTTCACCTACTCCATCTCGGACGGCATCGGGATGGGCTTCATAAGCTACGTCGTTATCAAGGTGCTGTCAGGGAAGTGGAGGGAGGTACACCCCATAATGTACGGACTGGCGGCGATATTCCTGGCTTACTTCCTGTACCTGGGAGGCGTGATCTGAACGGGCTGAACTTTTTAAGCCCCTTTTCTTTTCATGATCCATGATGGGAACGGTGATCACACTCGCCTCTAAGAGTCCTCGGAGAAGGGAGATACTGGAGAGGTTCTTTCCTGATCTGCGGGTTCTTCCGAGCGATATCGAGGAGAGGCTCCCGGTGAAGGAGAGGCTTAGACCTGTTGATCTGGCGGTTCTGAAGGCCAGGGACGTTTATCCCAAGGCGGGCGGCGTGGTCGTTGCGGCGGATACGATGGTTTTCGTGGATGACGTGGCATTGGGCAAGCCCTCCAGCACCGAGGAGGCCAAGGAGTTTCTGAGGATCCTCAGCGGCAGAACGCATGAGGTTGTAACGGGCTATGCCATAGTTTCCGGGGATGAAACCATAACGGGGTCCGTGAAGACCCTCGTGAGGTTCAGGGAGCTCGACGAGTCGATTATAGAATGGTACGTGGGCACTGGGGAGCCCATGGACAAGGCGGGAGGTTACGGGATACAGGGGCTTGGAGGGGTCCTGATCGAAGGGATAGAGGGGGACTTCTACAACGTGGTGGGCATGCCCATGGAGGTTGTGTGGAGGCTCCTGCGTCTCGGGTTTCAGATCGCTCAGAGGAAGGGGCCTTCCATGGACGTTCCTTCAGTTGGAAAAGGGCTGAATGGTAACTCATCGTAATGGGAATCAGGTAGCTTTTTTACACAGGTCCCATTTCAATGGGCGGTGAGAGAAGTGTGTCTCGTTGCGGGAGGAATAAGCAACGGGGGCGACGTTAGGTCGGCCCTGATCAGGATGATAGAGACCGGGAAGCACAGGGGTCCAGACGCCTTCGGAGTATGGGTGGATGGCAGGGTGATGTACAGCAACGACTTCGGTGACGTTCACACCGTACCCTCCGGGGAGATCGGGATGGTTCACTGCAGGCTCAGCGTCACTGGCTCCCACCCTCAGCCCCTCGTGGGGAGGTTTCCCCTGATCCACAACGGAGAGATCTACAACCACGAGGTCGTCCGGGAGTGGCTTGAGAGGAGGGGGTTCAGGTTCAGCACCGATGTGGATAGCGAGGTTATACTCCACCTGCTTGAGTACGCCCTCGATGGAAATTCAGTTGAGGACGCCGTCAGGTTCGTCATGAGATCCCTGAACGGGGACTACGCGGTGGCGTTTGTAATGGCGGGCTCGGTGTACCTCTTTCGGGATCCCTTGGGTGTGAGACCGCTGTACTACTCGAGAAGTGGCTATTTCGCCTCCGAGAGGAAGGTGCTATGGGCTATCGGTCAGGAGGCTATACCCGTGATGCCGGGCGAGCTCGTCGTGCTGAGAAGGGGGGCGGTTTTAAAACGCAGGTTGATGTCCCCCCTTGACCTCGGGGGGAGGCCGTTCGGGAGTGAAGATCGCGTCATAAGTTCCATCGAGTGGTCGCTCAGGAACTCCGTGAGGCTGAGAAGCGTTCCAAAGCTCGGGGTTCTGTTTTCAGGGGGTTTGGACAGCTCCATCGTGGCGACCCTTGCCGCCGCCCACTCCGACGTCACACTTTACGTGTCCGGGACTGAGGGGAGCCACGATGTCGTGACGGCTGAGAGGGTGAGCGAGGAGCTTGGACTTCGTCTGAGAGAGTCGACGTTCACGTGTGAGGACGTGGAGGAGGCTCTCAGCAGTGTGATGTTCGCCGTGGAGGAACCGAACGCAATGAACCTCTCGATAGGTATTCCAATGCACTTCGCAACGGCGGCAGCGCGTAGAGACGGGATAAGGATTCTCCTGAGCGGACAGGGAGCGGATGAGCTGTTCGGCGGATACATGAAGTACGTTCAGGATCCTTCCCTGATGCTGCGCGACGTTGAGGATCTGGGGGAGAGGAACCTCGCGAGGGATGACAAGATAGGGATGGCCAGCGGCGTCGAGTGCAGGTTCCCGTTCCTCGATCCGGGCGTTGTCGGAGTGGCCCTGAGGACACCAACCAGGTTTAAAATAGACGGGATCCAGAGGAAGGTCGCGCTCAGAAAGGCGGCGGAGAGGATGGGACTTCCAAGGGATGTTTGGGAGTCAAACAAAAAGGCGGCTCAGTACGGCAGTGGATCGCAGAAGTGTCTGGAGCGTATTGCAAAAGAAAACGGCGTCAGCCTCAGCCAACTCGCCAGGCGCCTTTTTGAGGAGACGTTTGGATCCGCTTCTTCTCTCTCCCTTTAGTGCATCTTTAATCCGCGTAGAACCCCTCGGCCCTCTGCACCATGCTCAGGAGATCTTTGAGATCTTTAATGCTCCTCACGGCCCTGTCAACGAGCTCCATGGCCTTGGCGGTGTTCTTCCTTCTCATGTAGTACTCAACCTCGCCAACCAGCCTCATCAGCTCCGTGCTCTTCTCTTCCGCTCCCTTCACCTTCAGCATCGCGAGCCTCACGCGGACCTTGTAGGCTAAGTCGGCGTTCGTGTTCATAACTCCCTCGTAAACCTTGATCGCGTCTTTGCTCCTGCCCACCCCGAGGAGGCTCTCCGTCATCTCCATCATCTTTCTTATGACGGTTTTCTCGTCTCCACGCCCTCTGTACATGTCTATCACTTGGTAGAGCATCCTCACGTTGTTTACCCCGATGAGCTTTGATCTGGCTTTGTTTCCTGCCAGCATGTAGGCGTACTGGGCCTTGAGCAGGTTTGTGGTGGTTCTGTCGAGGTCGCCCTCCGAGTAAGCCAGTTTGCTCGCCTTCTCGTAGTTCCTTGCCGCGGTGTCCATCATTTCCATGTAGTTCTCTGAGTATCCAAAGATCTCCACTATAAACGACGCCAGCTGATAGAACGCCTCGGCCGCTCCTTCGTGATCACCGGATCTGAGCCTCGTCTCTGCGAGTTCCCCGTACGCCGAAACGAGCAGGTCTGCTATCGGTTTGTAGGCTTCCTGATCCCCTGCGAGCTTGTAATAGCGGAAGGCATCTTCGTAGGCAAGGACCGCCTTTTCCACCTCTCCCTCGTCCATGTACGACTTGCCGAGATCCCTGTATATGTCGGCGAATTCCTTGGCGTACTTTCTGAGGTTCTCCTCGTCCCCTATGGTGGCGAACACCGAGAGCGCGTTGGAGCAGTATTCGTTGAGCTTGACTATATCAACGTCGAACCTCGAGAACTCATCGTCTATGAGGTCTATGTAGAGATACGCGCTCTTCAGCAGGGGACCCCTGGCCTTGTCCCTCATGTTGAGCTTTTTAAGGAAGTAGTAACCGAAGTACCTGTAGAGCCTCGCCGCATCTTCCTTTTTGCCCTCCTCCTCGTACTTCCTGGCGGCCCGGAGAATGTGCATGAGCCCCTCCTTGATCCTTCCCTCGTTGATGAGGGAGAGCCCAGTGTTCTCAAGCTCCTCGGGAGGTGCGGCTTCAGGTAGGACTGCCAACTTCTGTCACCCGTCAACTTTTCTGCTCCATATTGTTCGCACTCGTTATTTAAGGGTTTTCTATTTAAGGGTTACTAAGGGTTACCCCGTTCGTTTGCCGAGTTCCTCCCCCTCTGCCTGACCACGTTGTACCCGGAGGCCTTGCGCAGTCTGTTCATCACGGCGAGTCCAAGTCCCCTTTCCTCCACTCCTTCCGCCACTATCACGTCCACATTCCTCTTGTCCAGGCACCTGAGCCCCCTGAACACGCTCCTGGCTACCTCCTCCATGCTCTTCCCCGTCACGAAGACCTCGTCAGCACCGGTGTCGTAGTCCTCCGTGATCAGGACCCCCGTTCTCAGCCCCGCCCGCCTGTACTCCTCCACGAGTTCCCGTATCTTCTTCCTCCTCCACTCGGCCTCACCCTCGACCACCACGACCCTGGCACGGGGGGAGTAGTGCCTGTACTTCATTCCCGGGGCTTTAGCCCTGTCGATCTTCCCTCCGTGAACCGCGGGATGTACCTCGATCTTCCCGATCACCCTCTCCAGCTCTTCGAGGGGAAGCCCTCCCGGCCTCAGAAGCAGAGGAACGTCCTCGCTCAGGTCCAGCACCGTCGACTCCACCCCTATGTCGGTGGGCCCTCCGTCTATTATGCAGTCCACCTTCCCGTAGAAGTCATCGACCACGTGCTCCGCAAGGGTGGGGCTGGGTCTCCCGCTTACGTTGGCGGAGGGGGCGGCTATAGGTCTGTTGCTTGCCCTGATCAGTTTCAGGGCCACGGGGTGTGCGGGCATCCTGACCGCCACGGTGTCCAGACCTCCTGTGACGACGTCAGGAACACGGTCCGATCGTGGAAGCACCAGGGTCAGCGGGCCCGGCCAGAACTCCGCGGCGAGCTTGAGGGCCTTTTCTGGCACCTTCCCGGCCACCATCCTGAGCTGTTCCTCGGTGGCTATGTGAACTATCAGAGGGTTGTCCGGGGGTCTCCCCTTCAGCTCGAATATCTTCCTAACGGCAGGGGGGTTGAACGCGTCCGCCCCGAGACCGTAAACAGTTTCCGTCGGAAACGCCACGACTCGCCCATCTCTTATCAGGCGGGCAGCAACGTTTATGAGCCGTTCATCAGTGCTGTCCCTCGCCATCCTGATTATCAGCGTCATTTTCATCCCTCCTCCTAAAACGCGTGCTCGGTATAATAATTTTTTTATCCTCCTCCGCCAACAGTCCCGGGTGCTCGATATGGTGATGGCGTCCGACGATATGAAACTCAAGTACATAATGCAGCAGCTCAAGCGGGTGTTCAAGGACGTGCCGTTCCTTGAAGTTGAAGAAGAGTCCCACTCCGATTCTCCCTCCTCCGCGGTGGCAGTTAAGGACACAGGTGAGTTCTTGGACGTGTGCAACAAACTCAGGCTGCTCGTGGAGTACTCCTTTCACAGGGGGCAGAGAACGGTAAGGTTCGTGGCGAGCTACGGTAACAGGCTGTTCGTACATGAGCTCGACATAGATTCTCTCTACAGCAAGGTCGAGAGACTCGTGGAGATGGCCGAAAGCAGAGTGTGAAGCGCCATTCGGGCCGTCTCCACTCTCCATTTATTAAGTGTCCACTGTTACTTATCGGGGCATTATTGTATAATTTCGTTCCTTATATTAATATAATCTCAAGTGTAGCCGCCTATGTGTTACATTATGTTATAATCCTGACGGTTATATAACGAGTTGTACCAAAGAATATATAACACGATTTATCACAAAAATGTCCGATAAACCCGAATAGGAGGGATGGACGTGTCAGCACTGCCGACGGCCTTTTACGGTAGCGATGGGTTTATGCTTATAGCGGCTGCTCTTGTGTTTATAATGACCCCTGGTTTGGCTTTGTTCTACGGGGGCATGGTGAATAAGAAGAACGCGGTAACGATGATGATGCAGAACTTCTTCTCAGCAGGGTGGACAACGATATTATGGGTGTTCTTCGGTTTCAGCCTTGCCTTCGGTCCGGACATCAAGGGGGTAATCGGGAACGGTCATTACTTCTTCCTGACCCACATAACACCGTCCACCATGTACCAGGGCAACCACGTGATAAGCCTCTACACGTTCATGGTGTACCAGCTCATGTTCGCCATAATCACGCCGGTCCTCATGACCGGTGCTTTCGCCGACAGGATGCGCTTCAAGGCGTTTATAGTGTTCATAACCCTGTGGCTCTTCGCGGTTTACTTCCCGTTCGCCCACTGGCTGTGGGGCGGGGGCTTCCTGGCCAAGTGGGGAGTCGAGGACTTCGCGGGTGGAATAGTCGTTCACACGAGCGCCGGCTTTGGAGCCCTGGCAGCCATATTCTACCTCGGCCACAGAAAGCACATAAAGCCAGGAAACCACAGCATACCGCTCGTGCTCATAGGAACCGCCCTTCTGTGGTTTGGCTGGTTTGGATTCAACGCTGGTTCGGCCCTCCGTGTCAGCATTGACACGAACGTCGCCTTCGTCAACACAATGGAGGCCGCGGCCTTTGCCGCCATCGTGTGGATGTTCATAGACTACTGGAGGACGGGCAAGTGGAGCGCCCTCGGCTTCATGACGGGTTCGATAGCAGGCCTCGCCACGGTTACGCCAACGGCAGGTTTCATCAACCCGCAGGCTGCCATGGTCGTTGGCATTGCAGCGGCGATAATCTGCCACGCCGCGGTTGACTTCGTTCACAAGAAGGGCTGGGACGACTCGCTCGACGTCTGGGGAGTTCACGGCATAGGGGGCTTCTCGGGTATAATCCTCCTCGGAATATTTGGAAGCGCGGCTATCTACGGTAGCAACGGACTCATATACGGAGGTGCAGCGTTCTTTGGAAAGCAGGTGGTTGCGGCGGTGTTCTGCGCCATCTACGCCTTCGTCGTTACGTACATCCTCATGTGGATAACCGACAAGATAACCCCTGTCCGCGTCCCAGAGGGAGCAGAGGAGAGTGGACTGGACGCGTACGAGTGGGCTGAGGTCACGTACAGCGAGGCCTGAGCCCTGAACTTCCTTTCCGTTTTTACTTTTACTGCTTACCCCATGTGTGCCGGTGTTGTTCTTCAGGTCATAACCTGGTTTGAGACACGTTCTAAACCGTTATATATAACCGGGCCCAAGCTCATACGGTGATGTGCATGCTGCCTCACGTTCAATCTATATGGGCCACCAAGAGCAGAAAGCTCGTTGGCAGGAAGATAATACTTGCCATACCCGGGAGTATAGGAGCCGTGGAGTGTGTTAAGCTCGCGAGGGAGCTCATACGGCACGGTGCGGAGGTTCACGCCGTCATGAGCGAGAAGGCCACCGAGATAATAACCCCCACCTCCATGGAGTTCGCGACAGGCAACCCCGTGGTAACCGAGATAACAGGGATGGTGGAGCACGTCACGT
>JAADEC010000010.1 GCA_013153595.1 Thermococci archaeon
CTCGCGCTCCCTGTCGATGAAGCGCATTTTATTCACCAACTGAATTATTCACTAAGTGAATATAAACTTTCCGGCAAACCCTTTTAAAACCGCGCCCTACATCGATCGAGAGGGTTACGATGGAAGCCTTTGAGAGTGCGGTTCATGAGCTCGCGAGACTGGTCATGAGCGGCGAGATCAAGAGCAGGGACGAGCTCAACCGCTGGAAGATTAAGGTCGCGAGAAAGTATCATCTCTCAAAGATCCCGGGCAACTCCGACATCCTGAGGGCGATCCCAGAGGAGAGGCGCGAGGAGTTCCGGGATTTACTGAAGAAGAAGCCCACGAGGACGATAAGCGGCGTCGCCGTCGTTGCGATGATGACGAAGCCCTTCCCCTGCCCCCACGGGCGCTGCATCTACTGCCCGGGCGGGCCGAGCGTAGGCTCCCCGCAGAGCTACACGGGTAGGGAACCCTCAGCTCTCAGGGCTGCCCAGAGCGCTTACCACCCCTACGTCATCATGATGCGCAGGTTAAAGCAGCTCACCGACATCGGCCACGACGTCGACAAGGTCGAGGTCATAATCCAGGGCGGAACCTTTCCTGCGGTGGATCTCGATTATCAAGAGTGGTTCATAAAGGAGGCCTTCAAGGCCATGAACGACTTCCCGCACTTCAGGGACGTTGAGAACCTCGAGAAGAACCTCGTGAGGCTGTTGGTGGAGGGGGACGAGTCCGTCCTTGAGGAAGACCCGAAGTTTCGCGAGGCGTGGCAGAAAACGCACGCAAAGCCATACTACTACCTCGAAGACGAGCAGAGGAGGAACGAGAGGGCGAAGGTCAGGATGGTCGGCCTTACGATAGAGACCCGCCCGGACTGGGCCTTTGAGAGGCAGATCGACAGGATGCTCAGGCTCGGAACGACGCGCGTTGAGCTGGGCGTTCAGACGGTTTTCAACTTCATCCACGAGAAGACCAAGCGCGGTCACGGCGTCGAGGAGGTAGTAAAGGCCACGCAGCTTCTCCGCGACGCTGGATTGAAAATCAACTACCACATAATGCCTGGCCTTCCCGGGAGCAGCTTCGAGAGGGATTTGTACACCTTCCGGACGATTTTCGAGGACCCCCGCTTCAGGCCCGACATGCTCAAGGTTTACCCGACGCTCGTTACGGCGGACGCCCCGCTCTACCGCTGGTGGAAGGAGGGGAAGTACCGCCCCTACCGCACGGAGGAGGCCGTTGAGCTTCTCGTTGAAGCCTACAAGCTCTTCCCGAAGTGGGTTCGCGTCATGAGAATCCAGCGCGACATCCCGGTTCAGCTCATCGTTGACGGAGTCAAGCACTCGAACCTCGGCCAGCTGGTCTTCAACGAGCTGATAAAGCGCGGTATAAGGCCGAGGGAGATTCGCTTTAGGGAGGCGGGCCACATGATGGATAAGTTCGGAATTCAGCCGGAGGTCGAGCACATCAAGCTGCTCCGCGAGGACTACGAAGCGTCTGGAGGAAGGGAGGTTTTCCTGAGCTTCGAAGATACGAAGAACGACATCCTAATCGGCTTCCTCCGTCTGAGGATTCCGAGCGAAAAGGCCCACAGGAGGGAGGTGAACTGCTGCCCCTCGGCGATAGTCAGGGAGCTGCACGTCTACGGCCCGCTCGTTCCCCTGGGAGAAAAGCCGAGGTGCGAGTGGCAGCACCGCGGCTACGGAAGGGAGCTTTTAGCTGAGGCCGAGAGGATAGCGAGGGAGGAGTTCGACGTCAAGAAGATGCTCGTTATAAGCGGCGTCGGCGTCAGGGGGTACTACAGAAAGTTCGGCTACAGAAAGAACGGGCCCTACATGGCCAAGAGGCTCGGCGGGTGATGGAATTGTTCAAGCCGCTGCCGTTTAAGAGTCCCGTCTCCTTCCGCTGCTTCTTCTGCGTTGACTGCTGTAGGGGCAGGCACGTCTACCTGACCGTTGATGACATCCGGAGGATCTCCCGGTTGGGCCACGATCCAAGTGACTTCGTCACACTCTCAATCGAGGGCACCGCCGTTCGTCCGACCCTCTCGATACGCGAGTGGGACCTCGGTTGCGTCTTCCACGATCCTGAAACCGGTAGGTGCATGATTCACGAGGCCAAGCCCCTGATCTGCAGGATATACCCCTTCATGGTCTCGCGCAGGCCGCTTGGGGTTGAGGGGGAAGAGCCTTTCCACTATAAGGGCAGGACGTTCTGGCTCTACTACGACGGGAACTGCCCGGGAATAAACGCCGAAAAACCTGAGACGACGATAACGCCGGAGGATATAGCGGAGCTCGGACTGGAGTTCGAGGATGAGTTTGAGAGAACGAACCTGGATGCCTTCACCAAGCTCGTCGAAAGACCTGGAGGCCAAGACTAATCTTTTAAGTTTTCCCTCCGATCATGCACCATGGTGGAGCTCAGGTACCGCAGGGCCTCGGCATGGGAGTACGACCTCATTCTGAGGGAAGCCGAAAAGTACGGGAAGCTAAAGCACGGCTTCTTTGCAGTGGTGGAGGGGGAGTTCAAGGACGTTTACGCCGTCAACGAACGGGTCTGGGAGGAACTGGAGAGGCTCAAGGTTAAACCCTACGCCTACGGCACGTTCGTCGGTACTTTAAAGGTCGACAACCTCATCGAGAAGTTCTATCCGAGTGTGGAGTTTTTCTACCTCGTCGACGTCATGAAGAACTACGCGGTTTTAAGTCCGAAGGCAGGTTTTCTGTTTACGACGGGCAAGGACGTGCCGAGGAGTGGTGTGAGAAGGTACAGCTGGGAGGGGACCAGGAAGCTCGTGATCTACGATGAGAACGGGATAGTCCTCGGCATCGGCAGGATCAACCCTGGGAGCGGGGGGAAGTTCATCCTGAACGTGGCTGACGTAGGGGAATTCCTGAGGAGGAGCAGGGACAGGAGCAGGAACAGGGACAGAATCTGAAGCGGAAGCGAATGCAGAGTCTAAAACAGCGCCGATATCATGTCCTCGGCTTTTTTCATGAACTTCTCCACCTGCTCCCCCTCCCATCTCCCAACCGTCCTGTATTTGTAGGCTCCCCAAAGTCCGAAGAGGGCGGCGGTTATGCTTATTGCGAGTTCCGTCGATATCGAAAGACCGATCAAACGTGAGAGGCCGTGGATTATGTATCCGAACGGGAGGGCTTCAAGAAGGGTTACACCAAATTCCAGCTGTCTTGCACTCTGTTTCTCTATCCTCTGCTCTATCAGTTCTCCTCCTTCTCTCATCACCTCGGTTAGAACGCTGATCGTGTGCTTCATCTCGCTCCAGAAAGCGGGCAGCCCCCTGGTTTCGTACATCTTCTCGATGACCCGGGTGAGCTCTGGTATCTTGGAGATCCGCCCGGGATACAGGGCACTTAGGTAGGTCTCAATGTCGATCCTGATGCCGTCCATCTCGCGTATCAGTGATTTGATCACCTCGACTCCTTTTACGCTATCTGACCTCAGCGATCCTGATAGGCCCCGTATCACGTGTCTGAAGGCGCTGATGGTCGCGAAGGTCAGGCCGAGGTACTCCCCATAATAGAACAGGCCGTGATGGCAGATCTCCCTCCTCTCCTCCATGTGAGCCTTCACGTATCTTTTCCAGACCGTGCAGTCTGGCAGTTCCATCGTCTCGAAACTCTCCCGTCCTTCGTCCGCCTTTATCGCCATTATCGAGGCGGGTGAGATGACCTTGAGGAGGTACACCCTGTTACCCGTCGCCCATTCCTCAAGCCTGCTCAGGGCGTACTCCTTGCTGACCGCGCTGAACCCCTCATCGGTAACCGCCATTCCGTAGAGCTCTTTGGGGCACAGCCTTATAACGTCTCTAACCGTGGGGTCGTCGGGATGGATCTCGCTCAGCCGCTTCCAGCTCACGTTGATCACGGATGTGAAGAACCTTCCGACGTCGTTCAGTTCAACACGTCCCCATTCGCCAAGCTTTGAGTTTATCCTCTCCTCAACCATTTTCGGGAAGGGAACTGAAGAGCCGTTTCCTCCAGGGCACCCGTTGTTCCATGCTAAGAAGTGGGGAATCGCTATGAAGTCCTCCATGCTGAGGTCCTCTTCTGTGACCAGGATGGATACCGCTATGGGCACCAGCACCCCGCCGTCCTGTCCCCTGGCCTCTATCCGCTCCTTCATGATAAGGGCGGAGAGGTAAACTTCGGTGTTTATATCCTTCGTGACATCTCTCTTTCCGGATCTGTAGTGTATCCTGCACCGCATCCTCCCGGCGAAGAACCTCCTCACTTTGTCAACGTAGCTGCCGGAGAATATGAAACCTGGGTCCACGCTGGAGCAGGGCCCTTTTTCATCGAACTTCCTCCTCAGAATGTCACCGGGATCCTTGGGGTTCCCCTTGAGCATGAGGAACCCCGGTATCACGACGGCCATCTCCTTCGGCTGCAGAATCTCCCCGCAGTTCAACCCCCATTCCTCCTGAGCAGGAATGCCACGTCGAGGGCCTTTTTTCGTGCGTCGGTCTCACTGGAGTTCACGTCTTCAAGCGTCTTTATGATTGACCTTACCACCTCCGCGATGCCGGCGTCGGTCGGCGCCGTGAGCATGTCCATTGCACCGTCGAGGTCGGGAGTTTGTATCCCCTCCGTTCCGCTGGGGGCGTACTCGGGCTTTATGTGGTAGTACACCTTACCCTCCACCCGGAATCCCGTGGCCCTGAAGAGCTCCTCCAGGGCATCAACGTCGAACTTCCTGACGGGCAGCTTTCCGGGAACTGGATTGGACGCCAGCCTCTCAAACTCCTCCTCCGATATCTCCGATGCACCGCCCTCCTCCGAGACCACGAACATCTCCTCAGCCTCGGAGTGCGTGGTCAGGAACAGCAGGTGGGCACCGGGCTCGAGCACCCTGTACATCTCCCCGAGGGTCTTCACCAGTTCGTGGTGGGGGATGTGCTGGGCGATGTGGCTGAAGTTCACGAATCCCACGCTTCCATCGGGCAGGAATCCGAGTTCTGAGGCCTTGGCTCTGGCGAAGAACACGTTCTTTCTGCCTTTGAACCTCTCCGATGCGTTGGACAGCCTCCAGTCGTCGGGATCCACGGCCACAACCCTTCTCGAGAATCGCAGCAGGAAGGGTATGAGTCTTCCAAGCCCGGTGCCCGCGTCGAGGGAGAGCTCGACTCCCCGCGGGCGCCTCGCTCGGACCCTCCTCATGACGAGGTTTAGAACGTAGGCCTCTTCAATGGTCCAGCGTGCTTTGCCGTATGAGTCGATGAGCTTTGACGTCAGTTCCTCCTTTCTGTCAGGATAAACGTAGCTTTCCAACGTCATGTTCTGGTTCTTAATGTCATAACCTTTTTAAGATCTTCTGCGCAGAAAGTAATGGTAACTTAACGTTACTAAAAGGGGGGTGGGACCATGGCGGGCAGGGTGAGGACGGGCATACCAGGTATGGATGAGATCCTTCACGGCGGGATTCCTGAGAGGAACGTCGTTCTCCTCAGCGGTGGTCCTGGAACCGGGAAGACCATATTCAGCCAGCAGTTCATATGGAACGGTCTCCAGGCGGGAGAACCTGGCATATACGTGGCCCTTGAAGAGCATCCCGTACAGGTCAGGGGAAACATGGCGGGGTTCGGCTGGGACGTGAGGAAGTACGAGGAGAAAGGTCTCTTCGCGATGGTCGACGCGTTCACCGCTGGAATCGGCAAGAGCAAGGAGTACGAGAAGTACATAGTGCACGACGTGACGGACGTTAGGGAGTTCATAGACGTTCTAAGAACGGCCGTTAAGGACATCGGGGCGAAGAGGGTCGTCGTGGATTCGGTGACAACGCTCTACATCAACAAGCCCGCGATGGCGAGGAGCGTCGTGATGCAGCTCAAGCGCGTCTTGGCAGGTCTCGGGGTTACGAGCATACTCGTGAGCCAGATAAGCGTCGGCGAACGCGGCTTTGGAGGGCCCGGCGTCGAGCACGGCGTTGACGGCATAATAAGGCTCGACCTTGATGAGATTGACGGCGAGCTCAAGAGGAGCCTGATAGTCTGGAAGATGCGCGGAACGAGCCACAGCATGAGGAGGCACCCGTTCGATATAACGGACGAGGGCATCGTGGTCTATCCGGATAAGGTTCTCAAAAAGAAGACCGTTGTTGAACTGGAGTGAGGGAGGTGATGGTATGGCGGTGGAGGTACCCCTGAACCCGCTCGGGAGGGAGGAGATACACAGGCTTGAAGGCGTCCTGCTGTTCGCGACCCTCTTCAGGCCGGAGGTCATAGAGCTGATAAAGAACCCTGAAGAGAGGCTGACCTGGGTGGACAGCCTGGCGGTTGCTGCGGGAGCGATAGCGAGGGAGAAGGCCGGGATGACCGTCAGGGAGATAGCAGAGGAGCTCGGCAGGACTGAACAGACGATCAGGAAGCACCTCAAGGGTGAGACCAAGGCAGGTCAGCTCGTCAGGGAGACCTATGAGCTCATAAAGCAGGGAAAACTGGACGATCTGGTCAGGTGGATCGAGAGATCCTCCGAGGCCTTAGAAGAGTGCCAGAAGCTCAAAAAGGATAAGGAGGAGCTGGAGGAGAAGCTAAACAGGGTTAGAGAGCTCCTCAGGGATGCTCTCAATCTGCTTGAAGTTACCTCTTAGCCCGTCTCCCCGTTTTCGTCCTTTTTTCCGTTCCCATTTCCGTTTCTCCTGTCAAGGGATTCCTCCCAGGTCAGTATCATGTGGGTGAACGTATCATCGTCCTCCTCGATGCCCCTCTTTATCTCCGAAACGTGAGCGTACTCCGCCTTTATCTTGTCTAATATGTAATCAACGGCCTTCTCGGGATCCGCGGTGGTGCCGCAGGTGTAGACGTCTATGGCGGCGTACCTCTTTTCCGGCCACGTGTGGATTGATATGTGGCTCTCGGCCACTATGAGCATTCCACTGACACCCGTGGGGGAGAACTTGAAGAAATAGCTGGCCTTTACCTCCATTTTTCCCACTTTCGCCGATTCGAGGAATATCTCTCTCAATTTGCTTGCATCGGTGAGTATCTTCGGATCACAGCCAGCTGCCTCCACCACGTAGTGAAACCCTATCGTCTCCATGGCCTCTCACCTATTCCCACTCCAGTCTTCCCTTTTTAAACTTAAGCCCCATGGTTTCCGCCATCAGACCACTAATTTTAAAACCTTCAATCCCGAGTATGCTGTAAGACCTGAGGAATGTTAGCGATCACCGTTCCTTAGCGGGGTGTGCCTATGGCGTCAAAAAGGACACGGGGTAAAAGAGGGAAGGAGAAGGTAAAGAAGGAGAAGAAGCCCAAGGTTAAGAACGTGCAGGTTGTGGAGGAGTTCCGGGAAAAGAAAACCAGAAAACTTTCTGTTCTGGCAAGGATGGACCCGAAGCACATGATCGTGTATCCCCTCGTGGTGTTCTTCATAGCGATAGTTCTGCTGGCGGTTCATCCTCCCAACCTCGGCATAGACCTGAAGGGCGGAGTGGTCGTCACGGCCTACAACGTCAACGCCAATCCGTCCGATCTGGCGAGCTATATCAAAGAGAAGACGGGGTTAAGCGTTCACGTCGAGAGGTTCAAGAGCATAACAGGAATGGCAGGAGTGAGGATCTACGCATCGGCCAAGGCTGACTCGGCGGTTATAGAAAACGCCATAAAGGAGAAGTACCCCAATGCCAAGGTCGTCTCCAGTCAGGTCTCCCCGACCTTTGGAAAAATCGCCCAGAGACAGGGGATAAAGGCGGTTCTCTTCGCTTTCATCGGTATGGCCATAGTGGTCTTCCTGTTCTTCAGGAATCCGATCTCTTCGGGGGCAATTATATTCTCCGCCCTCTCCGACATGACGATAGCCCTTGCCATAATGGGCCTCGTCGGGATAAAACTGACCACGGCCACGATAGCGGCACTCCTGATGCTCATCGGTTACACGGTCGACAGTAACATACTGCTGACGACGAGGCTCACCAAGAGGAAGGAGGACACCATAGAGGATGCCTACCTCTACGCCGTTTCGACGGGCTTCACGATGAGCACGACCACACTTGCCGCGTTGACCGTGCTCTACTTCGTCTCAACGTCCTCGGTTATAGACAACATAGCCGCGGTCCTGATATTCGGTCTCTTGGCCGATTTCATGAACACGTGGATGTTCAACGCCGGCGTGCTGAGGTGGTATCTCAGCAGACCGAACAGGATGTTCTTTAAAGGCAAAGCCGGGAGGGCTTGAACATGGTGAGGAGGAGAAAGAGCCTTAAAAAACTCCTGCTTAACTGGAGAGTGCTCCTTCTTACGTTCGTCCTGATAGGCTCCGTGATCACGCTGGCCGTTAGGCCGATAAGCTGGGGCATAGACATAAGCGGCGGCGTGGCTCTTGTGGTTCAGACGGAGCACCCGGTCAGCTCTGACACCATGCAGGCCATAGTTATGTCGCTCCAGAGCAGGCTCAACACGTTCGGTCTCAGGGACATCCAGGTTCAGGCTGAGGGCAACAACATAATCCTCGTTAAGATAGCCAACGTGTCAATGAGCCAGGCGCAGCAGATAAAGAACCTGATACAGAAGCAGGGTGTTCTCTACCTTGAGTTCGACGGGAAGGTGTTTGGAACGGGCAAGGACATAAAGGTGATGCGCTACGGTCTTGACCTCCAGCAGGGCCCAACGACGTGGGCCGTCAGCTTCACGATATCCCAGTCAGCCGCCAACGAGTTCAAGAAGATAGCGGCCAACAAAGTCGGCTGGCCGGTGGATATCTTCCTCGATCCGCCGGTTAATTCCCTCATGGTGGTCTCGCCCCAGGTCTACAACGCCATGAACAGCACCTACTTCAACGGGCAGGCTGGTTCTGCCGCTCCGACGTTGCTCCAGAGGGTGGAGAAGGCCCTGAATATAACCGTCATCAAGTACACCAACCAGTCGGCCCAGGAGATAGTCAGCGAGGCTCAGAAGCTCGGCAAGGACATGATAGTGCTCGCGGACGTGCCTAAGAACGTGTCAAGCGACGTCAGCAGAATCGTGAACGATCAGAAGCTTAAGATACAGGTGGTTTCGTACCCTGGCCCGACGGGAGGGGACTACTACTCCTACGTCAAGGCCATACTTCACCTTTACGGTCCGTACACGCTGCAGTTCAACCCGGCAACGGGCAACACGAGAAGTCTCCAGCTGACTGGAAGCACGCCGAGCAAAAAGCAGTCCCTCGAGCAGGCCAAGATAATATACACCGTCCTGAAGAGCGGTTCCCTGCCCGTAAAATTAAACGTGACGAGCATGCAGTTCATCTCGCCCAGCCTCGGATCAAGCTTCAAGAAGCAGGCCCTGTACGCCGGTGTCATAGCCCTCATAGCAGTCCTGCTCGTCGTGTTCTTCCACTACAGGCGCTGGAAGATAGCCATTCCGGTTGCGTCTACGAGCCTCTTTGAGGTCACCATAATACTCGCCGTTGCCGCGCTCATACACTGGAACCTCGACCTGCCGAGTATAGCAGGTATAGTGGCTGCCATAGGAACGGGAGTCGATCAGCAGATAGTCATAACCGACGAGCTGCTCGGAGGGATAAGGAAGGTCGGCAGGGGAAGGCTCGGCGTCATGCAGAGGATCGGCAGGGCGATGTTCATAATCTTCGCCTCCGCCGCCACCACGATAGTGGCGATGAGCTTCCTGTTCGTCTACTTCGTGGGGACGCTGAGGGGCTTCGCCTTCACGACCATCCTCGGAACCCTCATAGGCATCCTGATCACGAGGCCGGCCTACGCTGAGATAGCGAAGTACCTGCTCAGTGAGGAGTGAGGCGGGGTGAGTATCCGGGATGTTCGTCGTCATAATGGGGGCAGGACGGGTCGGTTACCTCGTGGCAAGGATGCTTGAGACAGAGGGGCATGACGTCACCGTTATAGAGCTGGATGGGGAGAGGGCCGAGGAGCTCTCCCTCCAGCTCAACGGTCTGGTCATAGAGGGCGATGCTACCGATCCAAAGACTCTCGAGGAGGCCAACATAAAGCAGGCCAACGCGTTTGCGGCCCTGACAGGTAAGGACGATGCCAACATACTTGCATGCATACTGGCGAAGAGCCTCAACCCTGACATAAAAACGTCCCTCAGGGTGAGCAACCCGAAGAACAAGAACCTCCTCGAAGGCGTCGAGGATCTGAGGAAGTACTTCGACTTCATAATCTCGCCGGAGGAGATAGCGGCGGAGTACATAACGAGGAACATAACCACGCCTGGCTTTGATAGGGTCCTCTTCCCGCGGGAGGGTGCCGAGATAGTCCAGTTCCCGATAGACAAGGCCAAGGGGATAGCGGGCAAAAAGGTCAAGGAACTCAACCTTCCAAAGGGAGCCCTCATAGTGGCCATATACAATGAGAAGGGCAACCTGATCATCCCATCGGGTGACACGGTGCTTCCTGAGCGCGGTTTTCTCATAATATTTGCGAAGAAGGACGTCCTTGAGAGCGTCAGGGAGATGTTCGGTGGGAACGAGGAGGAAAACGGGGGGTCCTGACTGCCAACTGTACTGTTAGATCAGCCCCCTGAGGTCCTCCCCCCTGAACACTGGTCCGTCCCTGCACACCAGGTACTTACCCAAGGCGCAGCTGCCGCAGACTCCTATCCCGCACCTCATGTACCTCTCCATCGATACCTGAACGTTTCTGTATCCCGTCTTTTTGAGGACGGCCCGTATCATACCCTCCGGACCGCAGGCGTACACCTGATCGAACTCCTTCACGTCGTCCATAAGATCGGTTACCACACCCTTCCTCCCGAGTGAACCATCGTCGGTGGCTATCCTCAGCTCGTCCGCGTACGAGGGAGCGTCCAGTAGAACGACGTCCCCTTCGCTTCTGGCTCCGTACACAAGAACGACCCTTTTGAGCCTGCCGGCGTTCATCCTCAGGAGGGCGTAGATCGGGGGTATGCCAACGCCGCCCGCCACCATCATTGCGGTCTCTCCCCTGATGAAGAAGCCGCTGCCGTAAGGCCCCCTTATCCACACGGGATCCCCTTCCTCGAGTTTGAAAACCTCGGAGGTAAACCTACCAACCTTCTTTATCACCAGCAGGTTGTTCCACGCCAGGCTGAAAGGTTTCTCCCCCACACCCGGGAGCCACATCATGATGAACTGACCCGGGCGGAAGTTCAGACCTGACTCGAGCTCTATGACCCTGACGTCCTTTGTGATGTTCCAGGCTTCCTTTATGAACATCCTTTTAGCGGTCAATCACGCCACCCTCCTTCCCCTGCTTCTGAAAACTTCATCCTCCTCCATGACCACCTCTCCCCTCAGGATCGTCATGACGACCTTTCCTTTAAGTCTCTTGCCGTCCCAGGGACTCCAGCCGGCCCTGCTGTATAACTCCGACGCGTCCACCCTCCACTCCTTCTTAACGTCGATCACGGTGAAGTCGGCGTCTCCCCCTACCTCAAACCTCTTCCTCTCAAGTCCAAAGAACTCGACGGGGTTGTCGTGCATCTTCTCCCTTATGTCTGCGATCGACACGAGCCCCCTGTTGAAGGCATCAACGAGCAGTGCGACCTCTGTTTCCAGGCCGGGAATCCCCGCGGCTCCTTCTTCCTTGTCCTCTATCGTGTGGGGGGCGTGGTCGCTGGCCACCATCGGCACCTCCCTGAAGTGCCTCCACAGTGTCCGTCTGTCCTCCTCACTTCTTAGGGGGGGATATACCTTCAGAAATGGGTTCCTTCTGAGATCCCCCTCCGTCAGGAACAGGTGGTGCGGGGTTACCTCGAAGGAAACGTTCGGCAGGCCCCTGCGGAGTATATCCTCGATGCCCTTCCCCGTCGATACGTGACAGATGTTGACGGGTTTTTTGAGCTTGGACGCCACGTCTAAAACCCTGCGTATCGCTCTTATCTCCGCCTCCGGCGGTCTAAGCGGATCCATTCTGACGACGTCCATGTCCTCCGCGTGCACGCTCACGGGTCCTTCCGGACAGGAAAGGTCAGACTCAACGTTATCCGAGAAGATCCCTCCGGTCGATGCCGCCATGAACACCTTGTAAAAGCCCGCCAGTCCTTTCTTAGCCTCCTCACAGTTTCCCGCAACGAGGAAGCCCGGAACGTAGTCTGCCATGGCTTCTCTACTGAGGAGTTCCTCCCTCATCCGAAACGTTCTCTCGTCCATCACGGGAGGCTTCGTGTTTGGCATGTCGAACACTGTGGTGATACCTCCGTGCAGGGCGGCGGCCGTTCCGCTTCTAACGGTCTCCTTCCTCCTCTCCTTGAAATCCCTGAGGTGGACGTGGACGTCTATGAGACCGGGCATTACGACCTTTCCACTTCCGAGCTCTATCGTCTGTTCCCCTCTCAGCCTTCCCTTCGAGATGCGGGCTATGCGTCCATCCTCCACGCCAACGCATCCCCTGAACGATCCCGCGAAGTTTCCGCAGATCACCAGCTCCGTATCGATCCCCCTCCGTTCCTTGACCTCAAACCTTAAAACCATTGGCTCCAAGCTTCTGTGGTGAACTGAATGGTGAGGAGGGTAATCGTTGCGTTCATGGTGTTCATGGTTCTGATGGCCATGGTTCACGGGACGGGTGATGTTTCGGCGTCCCCTCCCGGAGATTTTAATCCCTTTTCGGTCCCCCAGATAAGGCTGGCGGTTCAGTACCTCGTTAACAGGTCCTACATGGCTTTCAACGTCACAGATAATTCTTCCTATCCCGTTCTGGGACCGCCGAGCGGTATATACTCCGTTCTCAACATCACAGAGGGCGGGAACTTCAGGAAAGCCCTTGAGATGATAAACGGGGCAATGGAGAAGCTGAAGGCGCGGGGCTACCCTCTGGAGAAGGTGAACGGAGTGTGGTACTACGCGGGAAGGCCCGTGGTGGTCAGGCTCTTCATGCCCGCCGTCGAACCGTACAGGCGCGTGGGTTTCTACGTTGCGGATCTCCTCCAGAAGGCGGGCTTCGTCGTTAACAAGTTCGTCGTGGACTACGGAACCATCTACACCCGGATCCTCCCATCGGGTTCCGTCTCGGACTCGGGTTCGGGTTCCGGGACAGGCTCGAGCTGGGACGTCTATGTGGGCGGGGTTACGGTTCGGAACCTCACGTATCCCGCCGCCTACTTCAGCCTCAGGCCTCTTGAGTTCTCGAACGTCACGGTGGGAGACATGATCTCCGCGCTCGGATTGAACCTCTCCGGGTTCATAAAGGCTCTCAACCTCAGCTACACCCCGGAGGAACTGGCCGCAAAGACAGGTATGAACGAAAAGGATCTGCTCCTCTCCCTTCTGTCTGGCCGCTACGGAAGCTCATCGGACATGCGGAAACTCCTAACGGCTCTCAGCGTGTTTTCAAGTGAGAGGATACCCCTCGTCAGGATGAGGGAGTACTACGCCTACAACTCCACCGTGGCTTTCCATTCAAGGCTCGGCATGTACGCCCAGGACGGTTCGCTTCTTTGGGGGCCCTTTGACCCTCTGACAGGCTCCCTCGATCCAAACTCGGCGTATGTATGGGGGATGATCAGCAGGCACAGGTGCAGGGCCGAGGTCAGTCTGGGCTCATTCAGGGTCCCAAAGTCGGCCGTGCCGTTTGCGGGCTTCAACGGCAGTTCTGAGGAGAGGATAAGCTACGTGTGCGAGGCCGCTAACTGGACGAACGGTCAGCCGCTCACCGCGAACGACTTCAGGTACTACATGGAGTTTCTCCGTGAATACGGCGGTAGCCTTTACTCTGCGCTGTTCTCTAACGTTATGGCTTTTCAGCCCGTTCAGGGAAACGGTACGGTTGGTTACGTTCTGTACCTGAGGAAGCCCGCACCATCATCGCTCTACGAGTTCTATCCACCTCTGCCGTGGGACGTATCGTTTGCGGTCGCTCAGCTGATAAGCAACGCGAGTTCGTATGGGATCAATGAGAGGTTCAGCCTCTACGGCGGAAGCGGGACGGTTCCCGTCAACCTCGCTGGGGATAAAACCGTCAAAGCTCTTGAAAAGGTCCTGAGCGTTCTCCACCTCTCCGGGAGATCACCTGACTTCATAAGTTCGAGAACGGCCGTGGAGCGCTACTCCTCCGATCTCAGGTTCGTGTCCAAGTACGGGAACCTCCTCATAGGAACGGGTCCGTACGTCATAAGCGGATTATCCAGGGATGTGCTGACGCTTAAGAGCACAAAGAACGGATCTGAGGTTGTATTTACAGGGTTCTCCAGTGTGAACGATCTCGTTAAGGCCCTTGAGGCAGGGAAGATAGACGGTGTAGCCACGCCCCTTCCCAGGTATGCCTACAGCGGTATGCCCGTTGAGGATCTGCTAAAGACAGAGTTTCTGAGCGTCAACGACACGTACGTCTACCTGTTCTTCAGGGCGCCTCGCGCGATCGGCGGTTCCACGACGAGCAGTTCCTCCAGTTCGTCCTCGACGGCCACTTCGTCGCAGTCGTCTTCGACCCACACGACGTCCTCCAGCGCCACCCACAGCACCAGCACGAGCACGACCCACAGCACGTCCTCTACTACGAGTTCGACTCACAGTACGAGTAGCTCATCGATGACGACTTCGAGTTCGACTTCTTCGTCGACCACTTCGTCGCAGTCTTCGTCGACTTCCACTACGAGCAGCAAGAAGAAGAGCAT
>JAADEC010000025.1 GCA_013153595.1 Thermococci archaeon
CTGGACAGGATGCGGTGGTACGCCGGTTTCTTAGACGGGCTCGGTGCCAAGTTCCTGAACGTCAACGAACTGGAGTTCAGCGAGACCAACCTGAGGAGCCTGATCTCCAGGGGGTACAGACCGATCAACGATGAGAGTTCTGCTATAAAGGGTTCCCTGGAGGCGGGGCTGGAGCTCCTCAGGTGGGGGGAGGAGAACACGTCGCTCAGTTACCACCTGTGCACGTCAAGGCTCAAGGACGCAGTTCAGCTGAGAAACAGGCTCAGGAGAATGGCGGAGAACGTTGCCAGACCCTACATGGACGTAACGGAGGATGGAACGCTCATCTTCGGCGTGGCTGAATACGACGAGCCCGAGGAGCTGTACAGGTTTCTCGCTGAGGACGTGGGCATCCCGCGGGATATGATCTACCTGAACGTGGAGAAAAAGAGGGTTGAAATGCCCGTGGACGTGGCGAAGGAGCTCTCCAATGCCGTGGAGGGAGAGGTGAGGTTCTTCGTAGTCGAGGAGTACCCGACCTGGGACAGGCTTGAGGTGGAACGCGAGCCCCTTTGAAGGGGTACCTTTTTAACCCCACGTATCTTTTATCGTTTAGACAACCATCTCAACAGTGATCGGAATGGACAGGAGAGAGATCAGACGACGGCTCTGGAAGCTGGCATGGCCGGCTATAGCGGGCAACATATCCCAGACCATGCTCAACTTAGTTGACACTATGATGGTCGGTCACGTCAGCGCGGTGGCCGTCGGCGCGGTGGGCCTCGGTGGTCAGGTGTCCTGGTTCATGTTTCCCATCATGATGTCCGTCTCCATAGGTGTCCTGGCCCTCGTGGCGAGGTTCACCGGAGCGGGCAACGGTGAGATGGCCGAGGAGGTACTTGAACAGGGGCTTTACATGGCTTTTCTGCTCGGGATACCCATAATGCTGTTCGGATGGTTCGTCGGCAGGGACGTCCTCGTCGTCATGGGTGCGAGGGGAAGCGTGCTGAGCATAGCCTACAGGTACCTCGTGGTTCTCTTCGCCTTCTACCCCGTGAGGTTCATGAGCTTTACCCTTTTCTCGGCCATAAGGGGAGCGGGAGACACCAAAACCCCCATGAAGCTCGGGATAGTTATGAACGTCATCAACGCAGTGATGGACTACCTCCTCATATACGGGAAACTCGGGTTTCCGAGGCTCGGGCCCGTGGGAGCTGCCTGGGCCTCCGGGATCGGAATAACGGTCTCCTTCATCTTGGCGATGTATCTGATCCTGTCCGGAAAGCTTATCCTTCATCTGAGACTGCGGTGGAGGTTCAGCCTCAACATGGCGAAGAGGATAATGAGGATAGGCGTGCCAACCCTGATAGACAGGAGTCTCTTCAGCTTCTACAGCTTCCTCTACATGAGCATAGTTACGCGCTTCGGAAAGATAGCCCTTGCCGCCCATCAGGTCGGGCTCAGGATAGAGAGCATAGCCTACATGCCCGCCTTCGGGTTTAACGTTGCCACATCGACCCTCGTCGGTCAGAACCTCGGGGCAGGAAGACCCGAAGACGCTGAGGCCACAGTGTACGAGGCCCTGAAGCTCATAGGCATTTTCATGGGTGTGATGGCCGTTATTCTCGTCGTGTTCCCCCGCTACCTCATAATGCCCTTCCTGAACCCCAACGATCCATCCTACAACGAGGTCATGCACTTGGCGGTCATCTACCTGATAATAGCGGCCGTGAGTGAGGTACCTCTCGGCTGGATGTTCGTCCTCAGCGGGGCCCTCAGGGGGGCTGGAGACACCAAGAGTCCGATGTACGTGACTGCCGTCAGCAAGCTGGTGTTTAGGATAATACCCGCGTACCTCCTCGGGTTTGGGTTCACAGTCTTAGGTTACACGTTCAGCGGCCTCGGGGTGGTCGGAGCGTGGATAGCGATGACTGAGGAGATCTTTGTGAGCACAGCCATGCTGTGGTGGATATTCAAGAGGGGAAAGTGGAAGAGCGTACGGGTTTAGACGGTTTGGGGACCGATCCGAGGCACTGCTCAGGCCTTAGGCCGAAGATCGAACCACTCCTCGTTCATGCGGGGTATCAGCGCCATCAAGACCGCTATCTCGTTGAGCCGTGTTCTGTCGAGCAGGCCCTTTGTTAGAATCCCTATTGCCCCGGTCGTTCTCTTAACGTCCCTCTTTCCGGTCAGCTCCTCCATCGCAACTCCCGCTTCGACACCCTCAGATATGCGCTTTATGACGTACGGCGGGTACTCAAAGCCCGGTCCGTGTCCCAAGGTGATCACTCCCCTCCCATCGACCACTGCGCAGAACTGAACGTCCATGTAGCCCGTCAGCGTCCAGGGTACCCTGTGTATGCCCGCCTCTATGCCAACCCCGAACTCGGCCCTGCCTTCGTTCAGAGCATTTTTGGCCCTGTTCACCGCTCCCCGGGCTATCTCCTCAATCCCCACTGGCTGATCCGAAACGCCGCTCTCGACATCGACGCCAAAGACCTCGACGTCGTTCCCGTAGATACTGCGGAAGACGTTCTCAACGGCCTTTACCTTCGTTGGATTCGTCGAGCCAACTGCCACCCTCATGCGACCACCGTGTTCACATCACCCAAAACCTTATAAGGGAACCTCCCAACTTCCCCCGATACCGATGAGGGGGGAGTGTTTTATTCTACGCTTCGCCCGTTTCGAGGCTTAAAGGCCAGTTTCTGAGCAGCCTTAACTATCATTCTCGGAGGGTTCTACCATGATTAGGGAGCCTGAGTTCAGAGAATACGACCCCAGAAAGATTGAGGAAAGGGTAGAGCGTTTTTGGAAGGAGAAGGACGTACAGGAGAAGGTCAAGGCAAGCAGGGCTAAAGGCCCGAAGTACTACTTCCTCGACGGGCCGCCCTACGTGAGCGGTGCCATCCACCTCGGAACCGCCTGGAACAAGATAATCAAGGACATGGTGATAAGGTTCAGGACGATGCAGGGCTACAACGTGCGCAGACAGCCGGGCTTCGACATGCACGGCCTGCCGATAGAGGTCAAGGTCGAGCAGGCCCTCGGGCTCAA
>JAADEC010000066.1 GCA_013153595.1 Thermococci archaeon
CCGTCGAGCTCGTCAGGAAGACCGTCGCCAGGGAAGAGGCCAGGCTCAAGCTTGAGGCTGCCAGGAAGGCCCTTCTTGAGTGAAGCCTCTGGCTTCCTCTTTTCTATTCGTTTTCGAGCATTTTCGGGTTGAAATTTCTTGAAATTCTCCTTCATACCAAAACCCTATTTTCTCCCAGCCCGTATAGATTAGTGGTGACTACATGGCAACGGTGGAGGCTAAGAGGATTGATTCCCAGGGGGACTTGTCCTTTCAAACCTCGGCGTTGGTGTCCTCCCGTAACTGGTCTCTTTATCCACCCCAAAGCTTTTATACTAACGTTTCGATAGACGTCTGATTGCCATGTCAATCGAGAGGGCGAGGGAGGAGATTCTCAACGGTCCGATAGAGAGGACGCTCTTCAGGTTAGCAGGACCCCTCATAGTCAGCAACATGGTTCAGGTTCTCTACAACTTAGTCGATACCTTCTGGCTCGGCAAGCTTGGAAGGGCCCAGCTGTCGGCTCCGGGTGCGAGCTGGCCCTTCATAGCCACCCTGATGAGCCTCGGGATGGGCTTCGCGGTTGCCGGTTTCGCGTTCGTGACCCAGTACATCGGCGCTAAGGACTTCAAGAGGGCGAACCGCTCTGCCGGGGCCCTCTACTCCCTCAGCCTTATATTCGCTGTCGCCGTGGCGGTCATCGGTTCCCTCCTGACTCCATACATACTCCGGTTCATGGGTGTGTCAGAGGCCGTCTACCCCTACGCCCTCGACTACACGCTCGTTATATTCATCGGGATACCCTTCGCCTTCACGTACTTCGCGTTCACCTTCCTCCTGAGGGCCGTCGGTGACACCAAGACCCCCATGGTGATCAGCTTCTTCACTGTAGGTCTGAACATGCTTCTCGATCCCCTCCTGATATTCGGATGGCTGGGGCTCCCCGAGCTCGGGGTTACGGGGGCCGCGATAGCCACCATGCTGTCCAACAGCGTCGGTTCGGTTATAGGAGCCTACTACCTGATAACGGGGAAGAAGGGCATAAAGTTCACCCTGGCGGATCTAAAGCCCGACTGGGCCTTCTACCGCCGCATATTCCGCGTGGGCCTTCCATCTGGCGTGGGACAGTCTCTGAACGCGTTCGGCTTCATGATACTGACGAGGATAATCTTCCAGTTCGGAACGGTCGCGTTCGCAGCCTACGCCATAGCCAACCGCCTGACCAACTTCATGTTCGCCATAGCCAACGGCATAGCACAGGCCATGGGGACGATGGTGGGCCAGAACATAGGGGCGGGCAACTTCGAGAGGGCGAAGCGCATAGCCGAAAGGACGATGCTGATAAACCTCGGTGTTCTGACGGCCGGAACGGCCTTCATAGTGGTCTTCAACAGACCCGTTTTCGGAGCATTTATAAATGATCCGCACGTTCTGAATGAGGCATCCCTCGTCGCCAGGTACTTCCTGACCTCGCTGCCGTTCTTCGGAATATTCGCGGTCGTGACCGGAGTCTTTCAGGCGGCGGGGCAGACCAAGACGAGCATGGTACTTGGCATCATAAGGCTGTGGGTGCTCAGGATACCCCTTGCGTACGTACTTGGGGCAGTTACTGCGGCGAGCTGGGGGGTCTACCTCGGCATGGGACTCAGCAACGCACTGGCCGCTGTCGTAGCCCTCGCATGGTTCGTGAGGGGAACCTGGATGAGGAGGATAATAGAAGAGGATGAGGGCCATGGAGAGGAGAGCGTTCAGGGCTAAGGAAATGCGGGAGAAGATCCTCAACGGACCCATAGAGAGGACCCTCCTCGCGCTGGCGGGCCCCCTGATAGTGAACAACTTGGTTCAGGTAGTCTACAACATAACGGACACGTTCTGGCTTGGAAAGCTGGGCAGGCAGGCCCTCTCAGCCCCGGGGGTTACGTGGCCCATAATCGGAACGCTGATGGCGCTCGGCATGGGCTTCGCAATGGCAGGTTTCTCCCTGGTCGGTCAGTACGTGGGGGCAGGACGGTATGAAAGGGCGGAGAGAGCGGCAGGGGCGCTGTACTCCATGATGATCTTCTTCTCAACCGTCTCCATGGCGATCGGCCTGCTCCTCCTTCCATCCGCCCTGAGGTTCATGAAGGTCAGCCCCGGGGTGTACCCCTACGCCCTCACCTACGCCACCATAGTCTTCGCAGGGGTTCCGTTCTCCTTCCTCGCCATGACCTTCGGGGCCCTCATGAGGGCTGTGGGAGACACGAAGACCCCGGTCAAGATAAACGTCCTGACGGTGTTCGTCAACATAGTCCTCGATCCTGTTCTCATATTCGGCCTCGTTGGGTTTCCGAGGATGGGGGTCGAGGGTGCGGCCATAGCCACGCTCATCTCAAGCGTTATCGGGGCCTCAGTGGGTGCCTACCTGCTGTTCACGGGAAGGGTGAGCCTGAGGCTTAGACTCGCCGACCTGAAGCCTGACTGGGAGTTCTACGGCAGGATATTCAGGGTTGGGCTCCCGTCGAGCGTCGGGCAGTCCGCCAACAGCTTTGGCTTCATACTGCTCACCCGCATAATATTCGGCTTCGGGGACGTTACGTACGCGGCATACATAATAACCACCCGTCTGGTTAACTTCATAACCAGCATATCCAGGGGCATAAGCATGGCCATGGGGACGATGATAGCCCAGAACATCGGAGCGGAGAACTACGAGAGGGCGAAGCGCATAGCGGAGAGGACGATGCTGATAAACCTCGCCATAGCGAGTTTTGCCGTTCTGATCATCGGGATCTTCAGGGTTCCGATCTTCAAGGTTTTCCTCGACGATCCCAAGGTCATAAAGGAGAGCGCCATCGTCATGAAGTACTTCCTCATATCGGTCCCTGCCTTCAACGGCATAATGATGGTGGTCAACAGAACGTTCAGCTCGGCGGGCCATACCAAGAAGAGCATGATCATAAGCATGTTCCGCCTATGGGGTCTGAGGCTCCCCCTGAGCTACATCTTTGGGTACGTGAGCGGGGTGACCATAGCCGGGATCACGATACCGCTGGCCTCACTCTTCGGAATGAGCAGCAAGGGTGTGTTCTTCGGGATGGGGCTGAGCAACTTCATAGCCGCGGCAGTGGCGCTCGCGTGGTTCATGAGGGGAACCTGGATGAGGAGGATAATAGAAGAGTGAAGAGAATGAGGGGTGAGAAGGCCGTCAGCCGGAACCTGAGTCGGAACCGGAGTCCCCGAATATCAGGCTCGTGAACCACTCCTCATCGAACGGCCGTATGTCGTCGTAGCCCTGCCCCGTTCCGACGAAGAGTATGGGAGCCCCTATGACGTGTCCTATGCTCAGGGCAGCACCTCCCCGCGAGTCGGCGTCGAGCTTGGTCAGTATAACCCCGTCTATCCTCACGGCGTTGTTGAACTGCCTCGCCTGCTCCACTATGGAGTTGCCGGCCAGGCTGTCCCCCACGAACAGCACGAGATCGGGTTTGGTTACCCTGACTATCTTCTTCATCTCGTCGAGGAGGTTTCTGTTGAGCTCGTTTCTTCCCGCGGTATCGACGAGAACCACGTCCACGTTCTTGGCTCTCGCGTGCTCTATCGCATCGTAGGCAACCGCCGCCGGATCCGCACCGTAGTCGTGCTTTATGACCCTGACCCCGACGTTCCTCGCGTGCTGTTCGAGCTGTTCTATGGCTCCCGCCCGGAAAGTGTCGCTGGCGGCTATGACCGTGCTGAACCCCCTGTCCTTCAGCCACTTGGCCAGTTTGGCTATGGTCGTCGTTTTTCCGCTGCCGTTGAAGCCCACGAACACTATAACGAAGGGCTTGTTCTCCTTGCTCCTTATCATCTCCACAAGGTCTATCCTTCGGGGGGGCTTCAGTATTTCAAGAACCGCCTTCCTGACGGCCTCTTCAACAACATCGGACTTTCTGGTGCCTATCCTGACCTTCCTGCCGAGGAGGTTCTGCTTTATCCGCTCCCTGAGCTCGTCCACGACTTCAAGGGCCACATCGGCTTCCAGCAGCTCTATCTCAAGCTCATCAAGCGCCCTGTCAACGTCCTTCTCCTTGATCTCGGTCTGGAGCAGCCTGTCGACGAGCCCCTGCTTTCCCGGTTCCTTCGCCTTTGCTTTTGCCGTTACCTTGGGCTCCGCACTCTCCTCAACGTTCTTCACGAATCCCCTCAGTTTTTCCCTGAGTTTTGAGAACATCCAACCACCTCCCTGTGCATCTCCACCAGCTTCTCAACCACGTCATCAAAAAACGGGTAGAGGTCCGAAGACCTGAGCTCATCCACCGCCCCCCAGAAATCGTCCAGTCCCCTGAACCCCGCGCGTTCGTACTCAAGGGCCTGGATCAGCATCTCAAGCCTATCAGCGAATTTGACCGTCTTTCCCTCAAGCGATTCCCCCCGCTCGTATTCCTCCCACAGGGGTTTGTACGTCGGGATGGCCCCGAGTACGCGTTCGACTGCTTTTTCCTCTTTCTTTCCAACGAACTCTGCCGCAACGGAGGGGATGTCTGACGTCAGGGCCTCTCCAATGTCGTGGAGCAGGGCCATCCTCATGGTTTTTTCGCAGTCTGCGTTCACCCCCCTCCTCACCAGCTCATCGCAGAGGATCATTGCAACCAGCGCGGTTCGGAACGAGTGATCCGCGACGCTCTCGGGGTTCGGTATCCCCGCCATGAGCCATCCTGTTCTCGGGAGCCTCTTCAGCTTCCCCGCATCGAGCAGGAACCCTAAAATCCCGGAACTCCTCATCCCCCATCCTCCGATCAGTCCTCAACCATGAACGTGACGTATTCTGTCTCCACTGCCACTGCCATGATCTCCCCGTTCAGCAGCCTCCCGTACACCTTGACCCTCTCGCCCATCCTGAGACAGGGACTTCCCGGGAACTCCACCTTCAGCCTGCCCAGGCAAAAGGTGGCCCTGTAGCTGGGCAGCTCCATCGGCAAAAACTCTATGACGGGCTTATCGGTTATGGTTCCCTCCACGACGACGTTCTTTCCCCTGAACCTGCCAGACAGTGCGTCCTCCAGGCTTATGATGTGATAGTAATGGTGACCCAGCTTCACCCTTCTCATGTCCATCCCTCCGTGAATCGTGAGGAGACGTTGGTTTAAGTTGGGGGTTAAGGTGATAAACGTTACTGTGAACCTATACCGAGGAGCCATGATACGGATAGCCGTAATAGGAGCCGAGAACGTTGGGAAGTCCACCTTCGTGAATCTCCTCACAGGGAGAACCGTCAGCGAGGTCTCAGAAACCCCTGGAACAACGAAGGGAACTGTGAAAAGCCGTCTGGGTAAATTCAGCATACCCAAACACGTCCGAAATCCCCTGGGCGGGGTCGAGGACTTCGTGGTGGTGGACACGGCGGGTCTATTCGATCCCGAGTTCGAGATGAGGGGGAAGGTGCTGAGTGAGGAGAGGTTCAGGAGGATTCTGGAGGAGATCGGATCCTGCGACGTCATAGTTCACATGATCGACGTCAGGTACGGTCTTCACAGGGGAATGGAGAAGCTCCACCACCTATTGAAGTTCAGGTACGGCAGGCCGGTGGTGGTCATCATAAACAAGGTGGATCTGGTGGACAGGGAAAGGGCACTGGAAGTTGCCGAGATGGTGAGAAAAAGGCTCGGCGACCGTCCGGTGCTCACGTCCCTCCTCACGGGCGAGGGTGTCAGAGATGCCGTGGCCGAGATACTGAGGGTGGCGGGGTACGTCCGCGCCGGTCAGGACGTCTAATCCGACGTGGTTCTGATCCTATCCACCTGCCACTCCTAATGGAAAAGATTTTTAACATGTAACTGGTTTATATAATCGAATGCTGTAACGGGGGGAATCCCATGAGTCTTAAATGGAGTCTTCTGCTTGAATTCAAGCAGGGGATAAGAACGAAGAAGTTCTGGGCCATACTCGTCCTCATGACCGTCATGTACGTGCCCATACTCTACGGTCTCAAGCGGAACTTAGCCTATCACCCCACCAGGACCCTGCAGTACGCCATGACACAGCTGGTAAGTTTCGTCGGTGGCATGGGTATGTTCTTCGTCTCTATCCTGGCGATCCTCATAGGTGCCGTCGCCATAAACTCCGAGATAAACAAGGGGACCCTCAGGATCGCCATAAGCAAGCCGATCAAGAGGTGGGAGTACATACTCGGAAAGATCCTCGCTCATTCGGCGATAATAGTGATAGCCCTCGGTGTATCGGGCGTTGTTGTTCTCATAGGGATGAAGTACCTCGGCTTCAGCGTTACCCGGGAGTTCCTCCGGGACGTGTTCTCCATGAACGGCATAATTCTCCTCGCCATGATACAGCTTCTCGCCCTTGGCTATCTGCTCTCAACGTTCATAAGGTCAGAGGGAGCGTCCATGGGTGCCGCGATAGCGATCCTCTTCATCATCTTCATGATAGTTCCCGCGGTCGTACACTTCTACGCGTACGATAAGGCGAGGCACATGTACTTCACCAACTCCACGGCAGTTAACAGGGAGTACGAAAAGCTCATGGGGGAGTACACGACGAGGTATCTGTTCTTCGATCCTCTCTCCCAGACGAGTGCCCTGCTGTCAGATGTCTCTGAGAAGGGGTACACAATGGTCGAGAGGCTGAAGTACTACAGGTACAATTATTCTCTACCTCAGGGCGTTATCGCATCAGTTCCCATACCTCATGGAAAACCGTGGATGGTTCGAACGATAATCAAAAACGTGAGTTCGTGCCCGTTCGATGAGAGGTACTCGGCCACCAGCACTTACGAGAACGGCACGCTGTTCTACGTTGTAAACTTCACCACCTGCCACAAAACCTACATATACAGGGGCGTTCCACACTCCGTGTCAAGGCACCTCAAGAACCTCTGGATACTCATAGGGATGATGGCGGTCTACCTCGGAATCGCCTTTTACAGGTTCCTCCGTATGGACCTGAGGTGATGGGATGCTCTGGGGAACGAAACTCGAACTCAAGCAGTCCCTGAGGACTAAGAAGTTCATCATCATCGTCATCATGATGTCCCTGCTGTACGTGCCTGCTCTGTACGGCCTCAAAAAGCTAATCGCCTTCATGTCGCCTCAAAACAGACCGATGAACGTCGCCATGAGCAGCATCGTCAGTTCGATGAAGGATCTGACCGGGTTCTTCATAGCCCTGCTCGCCCTCCTGCTCGGGGTCATGGCGATCAACGCGAGTGTAAGGAAGGGAACGATGGCCCTCGTCATGAGCAGGCCCGTTAAAAGACGATCATACCTCCTCCAGAAGTTCCTCGCACACACCATCATCCTGACGGTTTCGGTGCTCGTCTCGGCGGCTGTGGCCCTGATCGGAATCAGGTACTTAGGGTTCAGCGTGAGGCCGAGCTTCGTCGGGGACGTTCTCCTGTTCAGCATGGTAATCCTGCTGGCTATGATCCAGTTCCTCGCACTCGGCTACCTGATCTCCACCCTGGTACGCTCGACGTCGGCCGCCGTAGGGATCGCGGTGGCGCTGTTCCTCGTGATGCTCATCGTGGTTCCGTTGTTAGTCCAGACGACCGCCGCGAGCAACGCCCACAGACTCGCCCGGGAGAAGTTCCAGAACGGGAACGCGATCGGCAACTACACCCTCGGCTCGAACTACGAAACGTACTTCAACCACGAAAAGAACAGGCTGATGAGGAGGTACAGAACCTACTACCTCTTCCTCGATCCGATAAGTCAGGTCAACATGCTGGTATCGAACCTCTCGGAGATCGTCTACATTACCAGGATAAACTCCACGTTCTACCACGCCAAGTACAACTCCAGCCTCAGGATGTACCTCCCTGATAAGAGCAGAGGGATCGTGTGGAGATCGGAGAAGGAGTTCACGATGAAGAACGGCTGTCCCTCCGTGCCTCCCAGCGGCCTCGTCAGGGTTAACGGAACCGCCTACTACAAGATGGTGGTTGAGTCGTGCTACAGACAGACCGTTTACGCGGGAGTGTGGCACTCAATAGCCGTCAACCGCAGGAACCTCATCCTGCTCCTGATACCTACCTTCGTGTACCTGTTCGCAGCCGTTTACAGGTTCAACAGCATGGACCTAAGGTAAGCTCATGGTAGGCTCCAAAGTTTCGTTGTTTGAACCGCCGGATTGATTTGATGAAACGGAAACAAATGGAACGGAAACGGAAGATGGAGGTGATGGGATGACCGCGATAATAATTGAGGATCTCAAAAAGATGTACAAGGACGTTAAGGCCCTTGACGGTTTGAACCTCAACGTGCCAGAGGGGAGGATATACGGCTTCTTGGGGCCCAACGGGGCAGGAAAATCAACCACCATAATGAGCATGTTAGGGATAGTGAGGCCCAACTCGGGCAGGATAGAACTGCTGGGGAAGGAGGTGTTCAACGACGGGTTCAGTGAGGGCAACCTCGTTAAGGCCAAGGAGAGGATAGGGTACATGCCCGAGCATGCCACCCTGTGGGACTTCCTGACGCCGCTTCAGACGCTGGACATAATAGGCCTCGCTTACAGGATACCAAAGATGGAGAGGGCTAAGAGGGCGCGTGAGCTTCTTGAGATGGTCGACCTGTGGGAGGACAGAAACAGAAAGGTTGGAAAGTTCTCGAAGGGTATGCGTCAGAAGCTGCTGCTGGTCCAGGCCCTGATAAACGATCCGGATCTTCTGATCCTTGACGAACCCATGAACGGCCTCGATCCAAAGGGAATAGCGGAGTTCAAGGAGATAATACGGAGGCAGAAGGACGAAGGCAAAACTGTTTTCTTCTCGTCCCACATACTGGCCCACGTCGAGGAGGTCTGCGATACGGTTGGGGTCATAGTCAGGGGCAAGCTCCGCCTCGAGGATACGATAGACAACATAAAGAGGGAGTTCCTTGAGAGGGGAGGCTACGTCATACTCGTCGAGACCAACAAGCCGGTTGACTTCACGGGCACGGGATGGAAGGTGGAGACCAGAGGTGAGAACAGGTACGTTATACGGGCGAGCTCGGACGTTAGGGAGCGGGTCTACGATGTCGTGTCATCCCAGGGGGCCAAGATCCTCCAGATGAAGGTCAGAACGCCGAGCCTCGAGGAGATATTCCTGAAGGTCGTTGAGTGATACGGCGGGTGGTTGCCATGTTCTGGAGCTTTGAGCTTGAACTGACGCACGGACTCAGGACGAAAAAACTCTGGATAATGACGGCGGCGATGCTGCTGATATACGTACCCACCGTGTACCTCCTGAAGACGCACATGGGACTCCCCACGACGGGCGGCATCATCGGCACCATAACGGGCTCCCTGTCCTCGGGAGTCCTCTTCTTCCTCGGCGTGGTCTCCATCGTCATGGGATCCACCCTGATAAACGATGACATCGAAAAGGGGACCGTCACCATATCCCTCAGCAAGCCCATAACCCGGCACGGATACTACCTCGGAAGGTACGCGGGTCAGGCGGTCTCAGTGCTGATTGCCCTTCTGGCGGCCAGTGCGATCTTCCTGATAGCCCTGAGGGCAATTGGCATACCCGTGACCAGAGACGCGGTTGTGCAGGTTCTGCTCCTGACCCTCCTGCTCTTCCTGGCAATGGCCCAGCTTCTGGCGTTGGGACACCTGATCTCGGCGTTCATAAGGAGTCATCTGGCATCCATAGGGGCGGCCATAGGGGTCTTCTTCCTGATATACCTGATAATACCCGGGGTCATAACCACCGTCGTCGTCATTAAGTCGATCGAATCCTCCGCAAACGCTCAGACCCAGAACCTCACTGACAACACAACGGTCATAAACCAGCCCAACTACGCCGACCTCCTTCAGGACTACTACACTAAGTACGCCTTCTACTCCCCGACGGCTCAGGTCAACGTCATCCTGATGAACACGAACAGCCACGGAGAGTACGCAGGGATCGCCCACGCTGTGAGGAAGAGCTGGATAAACTTCGTCCTGCTCATAGTCATGACCGCGGTGTACTCCGGGCTGACCCTGTGGAGGTTCAGGAGGATGGATCTGAGGTGATCTGGAGAGGCGGCGGCTGAGACCGTGATCCGCACTCAGTCCAGGGTCACCTTCTCAAATTTTTCCCTCTCTCCCATGGGCTTTGTGGCGTCTATTCCCCATTTTGCCGTTAAGCTTCTCTCCGCAGAGGGATCAAGGGAGCTGCCGCGGGCGTTCGGGATCACAACGAGGTCCCTATCTGCCTGGAAGCGCGTCGCCACAGCCCACTCCACCTCGCGGTCGTCGTAGATGTCCACGTCCCCGTCAACGACGACGACGTGCTTGAGGCTCGGATGGCCTGCGAAGGCCGCCAAAATCGCGTTCTTTCCGTCTCCCTCGTGCTGTTTGGTTATGCTGACGACGGCGTGGAGCCACATGCAGCCCCCCTCCGTCAGGCGAACACCGTGTACCTTCGGAACGACGCGCTTAACGCTCGCGTAAATCTGAGGCTCCTTCGGAAGGCCCATCAGCATGAAGTGCTCGTAGCCGCCGGGAAGCACGGTATGGAACACAGGATCATCAACGTGGTACATCCTCTCAAACACCATCACCGGCTGTTTTCTGACCTCGTCGTAGGTTCCCGTTATGTCAACGAAGGGCCCCTCATCCGCGAGCTCGGACGTTATCCTGGCCTCAAACACGAACTCGCTTTCAGCGGGGACCGGTATACCGCCAAGATCCTTAACTCTGAGTGCCCCTCCTCCCGTCAGCAGCTTAAGGGAGGAGGCTATCTCGAGCTCGCTCACACCGTAGGCAACACTCGTCGCTCCCCCCAGAAGGACCTCGATGGGGGCTCCGATGACCACCCTCACGTCAAGCTCCTCGCCGTGTTCGTACCTCTCGCGCCACATGGAGTAGAGATGCCTCGGAACGAGCCGTACGGCCACCCTCTCATCGTCCAGAACCATCATCCTGTGAAAAGAGACGTTCACAAAATCCCGGTCGCGGGCTATGACGACACCTGACGTCACGTACCTCCCGCCGTCGTTCGGGTAGAACTTCGGTATCGGAAGCTCGGTGAGAGCCACGTCATCGGTTCTGTTGTCCATGAACCCGGGCCGCCCATCCGTTTCAGCGTACGGTTTCGGGTCCTCCATCGCCCTAAGGAGCGTCTCAACCAGCTTCTCCTTACCCAGGTTCAGGGCCCTCGCTATCCTCTCCCTGCTGCTCCACAGGTTCCCCACGACCTCCCATCCGCTGACGTCTTTGAAAAGAACGGGCCTGTCCCTGTACTTCAGGAGGAACCTCGTGATGTCCAGCTCAGGGCTCACGGGTTTCTCAACAACGATCAGATCATCCAAACCGTTCAGGATCTCTCTAATCATGTTCCTGCCCCCGGATTTTCATCGTCCTCTCCCGGCGCTTCCGTCGGCGCGAACACATAGGGCCGATCCGCCAAAAGGCCTATAAACCCTTCGTTCGAAACGTGTCTTTGATTGCCCATGTCACTGGTCAGACTGCGGATACCAAGGGGCTCGGCCCTGGTTCACGTTGAGAAAGCCGACCCTCAGGTCTACTTCCAGATATACGACCTGCTAACCTACAGAAAGGACTACGGGAGATGGGAAAAACCGGAGAGTCTGTACGATCCATACGAACGCACGTTCCCGGTGGGCCTCATACCGAGGGTCAAGAAGGCCCTCAACGCCGCCGGCTACAGGGTGAGGATAATTGACGAAAGGAGGGTGGAGGCGGATAAAATCGAAACCCGCTGGAATGAATCGTACAGCCTGCGCAGGTATCAGGAGAAGGCCGTTAAAAAGGCCATAAAGAACAAGATGGGTGTTCTCGCCCTTCCCGTTGGAAGCGGAAAGACGATCGTGGGTCTGGCCATACTTCACAGACTGAGCCTCCCCGCGCTCATAGTTGTCCACACCAAGGAGCTGCTCTACCAGTGGGCCGGGAGGGTGGAGGACGTACTCGGCGTGGAGGCGGGAGTTATAGGCGACGGCAACTGGAAGGAGGGCGACGTAACAGTGGCGATGATCCAGACGCTGCTGTCGAGGGGCGTCAAAAAACTCAAAAACCGCTACGAGGTCGTTATGTTTGACGAATGCCACAGAACCTCGGCGGCTGAGAAGTTCTACAAGCTCGGCATAGAGCTTCCACAGATATACAGGTACGGTCTCTCCGCGACACCATGGAGGCGCGTTCGCGGCGAGGAGATAAAGATAGAAGCCGTGGTTGGGCCGGTGATACACGAAGCCAAAGCCGAGGATCTGATAAGGGAGAGGTTTCTGGCAAAGCCACGCTTTGAGGTAATAACCTACGAGTCCAGGATGCCGTCGTTCAGCGAGCGTTACAAGGAGCTATACGAGGACGTCATAATGAACAACGAGGAGAGGAACAGGGCCATAGTCAGCAAGGCCAAGGAGCTGGCAAGGAAGGGGCACAGGGTGCTGATAGACGTTAGGAGAATAGAACACGGCAAGATCCTCAAGAACATGCTTGAAGCTGAGGGAGTGAAGGCGGAGTTCCTCAGTTCGGAGAGTCCGAACAGGTGGGAGATACTCGAGGAGTTTAAGGAGGGGAAGATCCCTGTCCTGATATCCACGCTCCTGAAGGAGGGCATAGACATACCCGAGATCTCAGCGATAATCCTTGCTGGCGGTGGAAAGAGCGACATAATGACCATACAGACCATAGGAAGGGCATTAAGGCCCAAGAGAGGGATGAAGGCTGTTATAGTTGACGTTAGAGACGACGATCCGCTGCTCTACACCCATTTCATAGAGCGCCAGAAAGCCCTGAAGCAGTACTACGGGAAGTACTACGATGAGGAAATGGAGCGGATGTACGGAAGGGAGGAGAGGTCAGGGAGAAGGTGACAGGGCTTGGCCTGCAGGGCAGGCTGGCATTCAGTCCCGAAGCTCGACGAGCCAGTCGCCGAAAATGGCCGCCCTCGATAGGTTCATGGAGTACCGGTCGAAGAGCTGACGCTTCACATTCTCGATCTCCCGGCTGTGGGCTCCCTCACCCGTATCAAACCTCACGTCCTCGTACTCTATACTCCACAGAACGAGGTTCTCAGCCCTCGCCGGCGCTATCTTTCCCCGCATCCTTCCAATTCCGCTGAGCATGGCTTCAACCTCTTCCGGCCTTAGAAGGCCGAGCCCGCAGAAGCGGAGCGCGTTCACGATCCTCCGCACCATCTCCCAGAGGAAGCTTTTGCCCGTGACTTCGATCACGTAGTAGCCGTTCCGCGGGAGAACCCTGATGGAGCTCACCTCTCTTACTGGGTTCCTGCCGGGTTCAAGCTTCGCGAAGGCCGAGAAGTCGTGGGTCCCCTCAAAGAGCCCCGCGCATTCAACCATTTTATCGAGGTCGAAACCCTCATCGACGAGGTAGTAGCGGTATGTCTTCGACCTCGCCCAGAACCGTGGATGGAAGTCGTCGGGTACCTCCGCAACACCCAGAACCCAAACGTCGCTTAGGTTGGGGTTCAAAACCTCCGGCCTCACCAGTTCACGTCTTCCCCTCGGAAAGAATGAAACCACGTTGAAGAAGGCCGAGACCCCCCTGTCCGTCCGTGATGCTCCCCGGAACTCGTCCTTCGCAGGATCTTCTATTATCCCGAGCTTAACGAGAGCCCTCAGAAGCTCCCCCTCTACGGTTCTGATCCCGGGCTGCCTCTGGAAGCCATGAAAGACCGTTCCGTCATACGCGATGCGGAGAGCCAGTTTCATGATCGCCGATCCTCAGCGGGCTATAAAAGTCTTGCCGTTGAATCCCTCCGAGTTTTGTCTTTCGTAAACTATCGCGAGCCACAGCCGTAAACGGCAGCACTGTACAATATGCAGCGGATCATACGAAAGATTGATAAAGGAATCCCTGAAGTGAGTTCAGGGATGTAGAATGGAACACGTGTTCGATGGTGAGGTGTTCATAAGCGTGACGAATTTTGAGATCATGTTTACAAACCTAAAGAAAAAGAACGTCATGGCCAGATTCAGAGGTAGGGCTCGGTGTAAAGGGGCCTCAGGAAAAGCTCGAAGCAGGCAACAGGCATCTCAATCCCCCACTTCTCCAAGACCTCTGGATGCACCTCGCCGATGACGCCTACAGCTTCCCCGTTCACGAGTATCTTTCCAACCCTGCCGGGAATGAAGCTCGGGTGCTCGACCTCTTCGAGCTCGTACTCGAAGCCGAGGTGGCGCATAACGCTCTCAAGGATTTCCTTCGCGTCGGTGAAGGTCACCCTCGGCTGGGCCAGCACGACGGCAAGCTTGCTCTCGCCCACAGTCTTCGTTTCCCTGCTCTCGTCAATTAGCGTCGCTTTGCCGACCTCGAAGAGCCTCTGCGGGTACTCCTCGTGGGTGTTCTGGCTCAGGAAGTCGAGCAAACTCGGTAGAAGCCAGT
>JAADEC010000016.1 GCA_013153595.1 Thermococci archaeon
AGGCCTCCTGTACTCGGGGAGGTTCATGATCAAGGCGGACGCGGTACTGACCTACGTGCTCTTCCTCACGACCTTCGGCGTAAAGGCGGGAACCTTCCCGCTCCACGTGTGGGCCCCCGACGCCTACTCAGAAACCGATCTGAGCTACACTGCCTTCTTCAGCGGCGCGCTCAGTAAAGCTGGAGTCTACGGTTTCCTCATATTCATAGCCTTCGGCCTCGGAAGCGTTTTCACCCGCTTCATGGGCTCCCTCCACGGCCATCCCGTCTACCTCTACCTGATAGCGTGGATAGGTGCGGTTACGGTGGTGGTGGCCTCCTTCCTCGCCATATTCCAGGAGGACCTCAGAAAGCTCCTCGCCTACTCGAGCGTTGGTCAGGTTGGCTACATAATCATGGCCATCGGCGTCGGCAACGGCATAGCGATCTACGGAGGTCTGTTCCACCTGCTCAGCCATGCCATCTTCAAGGGCCTCCTGTGGCTGGTCGCGGCGGCCATACTCCTGAGGACCGGCACGACCAAACTCGGTGAGCTTGGAGGCCTGGCGGAGAAGATGCCTGTGACGTTCGCGATGGCCCTCATAGGCGTCCTGAGCCTCGCGGGCATACCCCCGATGGCGGGCTTCGCGAGCAAGTGGCTGATATACGAGGGGGCCATAAAGGCTCACATGCCCCTGATAGCGGGTGCAATATTCCTCGGCAGCGGCCTGGCGTTCGCCTACGTAGTCCGCTTCCTCTACGCCGTCTGGTTCGGACAGAGGCCGAGCAGGCTGGAGAACGTTAGGGAGGCGCCCTGGCCATTGCTCGTGGGCATGGCGGTGCTGGCGATACCAAACTTGGTGTTCGGCATCTTCCCTGGGATACTCACAAGGTTCTTCAACACGATGCTCGGTTCGGTCTTCGGCAACGTCGTAAGGGGAAGCTCCTACAACCTCATCACAAGCGTCGGGCACTACAACGCCCTCCTCGTGTCGGTGGTCATGATGGTCGGTCTCGCGGTGGCGGGGCTGATCTACATGTACGGTGCCGGGACGAGGAAGGTCAGGGTGACGGACACCTATCAGTCAGGGAACCCTGTCATAGACGACTACAACCTCAGCATAAGGAAGAACTTCTACAGACCGCTTGAGGAGGCAATGGCAGGCTGGCTCAGGATAAGCTTCGATAGGTTCTACGAACGCCTCGGCGGGATATTCGAACACGCCGGGGACTTCATGAGGGAGGGCTTCTACAACGGGAACGTGCAGAGCTACTCCTGGTACCTGGCGATAATACTCCTCATACTCGCACTCTGGGGGGTGCTGTGAATGATAGACTGGAAGCTCGTGCTTGAGGCAATAGGTATGGTCATATACGCAACGTTCGTCGGCTTCATATTCATGGGCATAGAGAGGAAGGCCATGGCGAGGATACAGCGCCGCGTTGGGCCGCCCATATACCAGCCGATAATAGACGTCCTGAAGCTGCTCGGCAAGAGGGAGGCGATAAGCCACGGCTTCATCTACGACTTCGGACCGATATTCGCCCTCGGCGTCAGCATAACGGCGCTCCTCTTCATACCGATAGCCAACTTCCACCTCTTCAGCTCGAACGCAGACCTCATCGTCGTCGCGTACCTCCTCGAGGTTCCGATGCTCGGCATAATGCTCGGTGCCATGAGCACCGGCAACCCGTACTCGGCCGTCGGTGTCCAGCGTGGTCTCCTCACCATGGTGGCGATGCAGCTGCCCTACGGTCTCGCCATAATAGCCCTCGCCCAGCACTACGGAACCTTCAGCCTGAACAGCATAGTCGCCCTCCAGGGGATTCACGGGTGGAGCCTCTTCGTCCCCGCGCTGTTCCTCGCCTTCATAGTCTTCGACATAACATTCCAGGCGATGCTCGGCCTTGAGCCGTTCGACATCATAACCGCGCCGGCCGAGGTCTCGATGGGTCCGATGGTCGAGTACGGCGGAAAGCACGCGGCTCTGCTCTTCACCCAGCACGCCGTCCAGCTGTTCGCTGAAACGGCTTTCTTCACGGTGCTGTTCCTTGGAGGAGCTGGAAACCTCGGCGTGTTCTTCCTGAAGCAGCTGGCGGTGCTCTTCCTGGCGATATTCATAGCCAGCATCTTCCCGAGGTTCACGATAGACCAGGCGGCGAAGTTCTTCTGGAAGTGGCCGACGATACTCGGCATAATAGCCGTACTGCTTACGATGGGGTGGTGAGCATGGATGAGATGAAGATTGACGAGAACGGAAACGGACGCGTGATGGAGCAGGAGAATGAGAGAACCGAGGGCTACGACCGTCTTAGCTATCCGCTCAAGGAGTTCAAGGTCTTCGAGCCCCTCTTCAGGTGGGCGAGGAAGAAGAGTATCTGGATAATAACGTTCTGTACGGGGTGCGGCGGAATAGAGATGCCGCCGCTCATGAACGCGAGGTACGACCTCGAGCGCTTCGGAATGATGCCCAACCCCTCACCGAGGATGGCGGATCTCTTCCTGATAACAGGCTACGTGACACCGAAGACCCTCAAGAGGATCATAATAACCTACGAGATGATGGAGGATCCGAAGTACATAATGAGCCACGGCTCCTGCCCCATAAACGGCGGCGTCTACTGGGACTCCTACAACGTCGTCAAGCAGCTCGACAGGTACATCCCGATAGACGTCTCCATAGCAGGCTGCATGCCGAGGGTTGAGGCTGTCATGGACGGTATAATGGAGATCATGCGGAAGGTTGAGAGGGGAGAGGCCGATGGATGGAAGCGCTACAGGGACAACTACGAGTGGTACAGGAGGAATCAGGACGAGCTCTTCGGGAAAGGATGGAGGAAGGAAACCGCGAGGAGGTGGCTGAAGTGGCTCTGAACGACGTCGTGGATGCGGTGATCGAGAGGGCTCCCTACGCCCAGGGAAAGGTCATAAGGGAGAGGCGCGTGGAGTTCAGCATACCCGCGGAGAAGCTAAGGGACTTCCTGAGGGTCATGAAGGAGAGCGGCTTTGAGATGCTCATGCAGATAACGGTCGTTGACTGGCTGAAGGAGGGGAAGTTCGAGCTCGTCTACCAGATGTGGAGTGTGACGCACTCAACGCACGCCTTCGTAAGGCTTGAGGTTCAGCGCGACGACGCCAGGCTGCCGACGGTTATGGACATCTTCCCGGTCGCCGAGACGTACGAGAGGGAGGCGCACGAGTTCTTCGGGATAGACTTCGAGGGCAACCCGAGGCTCGGCCCGTTCATCCTCGAGCCGAGGGAGTACGAGAAGCACCCGTTCAGGAAGGACTTCAGCACCCTCAGCTACGTTAAGGAGATCTACGGCGAGGACTTCGACAGGTACGATGAGAGCAAGACGAACTACGTGATATGATGCGAGGCGAGGTGATGGTGATGGTATCAAACCTTGAGGTTCCGCGGGAGCTCCGTAAGGAGGCTCTCAAGCACGACATGTACCTTAAACCGATCTCTGAGGACACGTACGAGCTGTTCTTCGGCCCCCAGCACATGGCAACCGAGAACTTCAGCATAATACTCAAGATGGACGGGAGCAGGGTGGAGAAGGCCATAGCCAACCCGGGCTTCCTCCACCGCGGGTTTGAGAAGCTGGCCGAGCAGAGGCCCTACTTCACGAACATCGCTTTGCTCCTACGTATCTGCGTCCCCGAGAGCGACGTTCCCGAGAACATCTACTCCATGGCCGTCGATGAGCTCGTCGGCTGGGAGGTTCCGGAGAGGGCGATATGGATAAGGACGGTCGTCCTCGAGATGGCGAGGCTGGCCAGCTGGATGTTCTGGATAATGGGGTTCGCCAACGAGATAGGTCTCTACACGGCTGGCAGCTGGGCCGCGGCCTACCGCGAGCGCTTCATGCGCCTCTTCGAAGAACTCACGGGAGGAAGGGTCTACCACATCTACACGGTCCCAGGAGGCGTCAGGAGGGACATCCCGGGCGACCGCTGGCTCAGACAGCTCGGCGACACGGTCGAGTACATAAAATCGAAGCTCAAGGACTTCGACGAGATACTGTTCGACAACTACATAACCTTCGCGAGGACCGAGGGCGTGGGGGTCATGGACAGGAAGTTCGCCCTCGATCACGCGGTTACCGGGCCGAACCTGAGGGCCGTTGGCGTTCCGTACGACGTCAGAAAGGACGATCCGTACTACCTCTACCCCGAGCTCGACTTCGAGGTTCCTATACTCAACGAGGGCGACAGCCTCGCGAGGGTTCTGGTCAGGAGGTACGAGATGGAGCAGGATCTGTACATACTCGAGCAGCTCCTCGAGATGGGACCGCCGGGCGGGCCCTACATGGTTCAGGACAAGCGCCTCAAGTCCCTTCCGAGGTTCAAGGTCCCCGCCGGTTCCGCCTGGGCCCACGTCGAGAGCACGAAGGGCGACTTCGGCGCCTACGTCGTCAGCGACGGGACTCACAAGCCCTACCGCGTTCACATCCGCGGACCGAGCCAGAGCCACGGCATAACGGTGCTTGAAGAGCTCCTGAGGGGAGCACGCCTCGCAGACGTTCCCGTCATACTGAAGACCCTTGACAACTGTCCGCCGGACATAGACAGGTGATGGATATGGCGAGGATAGCTGAGCCCGAGAAGGTTAAGGCGAAGGTGAGCAAGTCTTTCGTGAAGCCATGGCTTGGGGTTAAGTACCTGTTCAAAAGGCCTGTGACGATAAAGATACCGTTCGAGAAGATAGAGCCAGCTCCGAAGTACAGGGGCTTTCACACCCTCAACTGGAAGAAGTGCGTCGGCTGTAACTTCTGCGGCCAGATATGCCCTGCGAGGGCCATAGAGATGACGTGGCTTGAGCTGAACGGCAAGGCCGAGAAGAGGCCGCACCCGAAGGTGGACTACGGTCGCTGTACCTTCTGCCAGTTCTGCGTCGACGTCTGCCCGACTGGGGCTCTGGGTTTCACGGAGAGCTACATGCTGACCACCGGAGGGAGCGAGGAGGACTTCGAGCTCTACGACTGGGTTCCGATAGAGCCCGATAAGGTCCGGGAGATAAACGAGAGGTTCGGGGACTGGAGGTTCCCGGTCGTGAAGGTGGAGAAGCTCGGCGAGGGCAGGATCCGGTACCACCTCAGGGACGGCTCGACGTTCGAGTTCAGGATACTCGGCTACGGCATCAGGCCGCCTGCGGCCCTGAGGAAGCCCAAGTCGGCCCCGGCCAAGACCTCGAAGGCGGGTGGATCTGGATCAGGGACCAAGGACGAGAACGCCGGGAAGCGGGAAGAGAAGACACAGGGCTGATTGGAGCTCTCGTTTTTTATCCATACTTTTCCGTTTCCGCTTTTGCATCGGTGTTTCCACCTGAATTTAAAATCTCTGGCAAAAAATTTTTAACCTTTTAAGTGGTATACCATGCGGTGGTATCATGGCGAACGTGGAACAGCACAAGAACCTGTGTCTTATCGGCTCCATACTCGCACTGGTCGGAGCGATTCCCTCGGGCCTCTTCAGGCTGGTGGGCCTGGCTGGGGTGGTCCTCATACTCATAGGCCTCAAGGGCATAGGGGACGTGACGGGAGACGACAGACCCTTCAAGAATTACCTCTACTCGTTTCTCATCAGTATAATCTCCGCCGTTCTGGTACTGGCGATATTCTTAGTCTCCATAATGGGGAGCTCACCAAGCCTCTCGTTTTCGTTTTCGACGGCCCCAAACCCGTCAGGATCCCCTGAACCCCTCGGCGGCATCCACACCGCAGGCTCAGGACTGCTCGGTGTGGCTCTCGTAACACTCGTCGTAATGTGGGTGATAGGCATAATCTCCATTTACTTCAGAAGAAAAGCCCTTAAAGCGCTATACGAGCTGACAGGAACCAAGGAGTTTGAGTCCGCGGCTAACTGGCTGTGGTGGGGCGCGCTTACCCTCATAATACTTGTGGGGGTTGTGCTCATCATAGTGGGTGCCGTCTACCAGATACTCGGGTTCTCAAGGATGCCCTCCGAGATCGGAGGCGGAAAAGACATGGGAGAAGGATGGGTGGTCTCCGACGATGACTTCAGGACAGAGTTTTAGCTTCCTCTGACGTTATTCTCTTTTTCGGATTTCGTGTCCCGCCGTTTCATGCTCCGTTCTATCCGCCCCGCTTCTGCTTCCTCGCTTCTGCCCTTGCCTGTGCTCCACTCACATCATGAGGTCTTCCCTGCTCAGGTACCCCTCGAGGTACAGGCCGCCGAGAAAGGCCTGCCCGACGTTTATCCCGTTGTCTCCCCTCGGAACCTCTCCCGTGGTGTAGAACCTGAAGCCTTTAGCCTCGACTATCTTCCTTATCGTCTTCGTGATTATGTCGTTGTACGCAACGCCGCCGCTCAGCACCACGGTTCTAACCCCGAACTCCTTAGCTTTCTCCGTTGCCACCTCCGCGAAGCTCCTCGCTATGGCGAGATGTGCGGAGTACGCCAGATCTGCGGGACTCGCCTGAACCTCGAGGATGTCCCTGAACAGACTCTTGATGCTTAGTATGTTCTCCTCCACCGGCACCTCAAGCTTGACGTCGTTCTTTCCGTGCAGTGCGAGGTTCTCAAGCTTCATCGCTGGTTCTCCCTCGTAGTGCCGCCTGTAGGCCACGTTGAGGAGGACCGCCAGCGCGTCAAGGACGCGACCCGTTGATGACGAGTAGGCGACGTTTATTCCGCGGGCGAGCTGGTTCATGACGACCCTGAACTCGGTCTCCCCGTACTTGAGGCTTCCGATGGCCCTCGGGCAGCATTTCCTCACGGTCTCTTCCAGTTCTTCTACGCCGTACACCTCGCTCAGGATCCCCATGAGGGCCCTCAGCGGATAGTAGCTCGCCAGATCTCCGCCCGGAAGCGGGTAGTAGTCTATGTGGGCGAGCCTCTCGACGTCCTCGTAGCTGAGGTATATCACCTCGCCCCCCCACGTGTGTCCATCGGTTCCGTAACCCACACCGTCGATGGCTATTCCGACGACTTCCTCGAACCCTCCCTCCGCCATGGCCGCGGCCACGTGGGCGTAGTGGTGCTGAACCTGGAGGAGCTCCGTTCCGAGCGAGTCAGCCATCTCCATGGCGAGTTTGGTCGTGTTGTAGGAGGGATGGAGGTCGGAGATTATGAGGTCGAACCCCCTGACCCTGAGTATCCTTCTGAAGTGGTCTATGGCGTCCCTCATGAACTCAAGAACCTCGACCTTCCCCGTGTTCCCTATGTACTGGCTCGGGTAGACCCTGCCGTTCTTCGAGACGCCGAAGGCGTTCATGAGCTCGGCGCCAACGGCCAGTCCCGTGTAGCTGAAAGGTATCTCAACAGGCAGCGGAACGAAGCCGCGGGAGCGCCTTATGACGGCCCTCTTCCCGTCCACGAACCGCACGACGCTGTCGTCTGCCCTGTTGAGGATCCTCCTGTTGTGGAGGAGCAGGTAATCGGCCACGTCCTTCAGAGCCTCAAAGGCCTTCTCGTTGTCCTTAACCATCGGCATGCCCGGGTAGTTGGCGGATGTCATGACGTACACCGGCGTCCTGCTCCAGTGGAACAGTATGTAATGCGTACCGGCGTACGGCAGCATGACGCCTATAGTCGGAAGGCCCGGCGCGAGGTTCTCGGGCAGGTTGAACGGCTCCTTCTTTCTTAGGGCCACTATAGGCCTCCTGTAGCTCGTCAGCTCTTCCTCCTCTTCCCCCGTTACGTAGGCGAACTCCCTGACAGTGTCTATGTCCCTTGCCATTACTGCGAATGGCTTCTGGGGCCGGAACGTCCGCTTCCTCAGCTCCTCCACGACGTCCTCCCTCGTTGCGTCGCAGGCTAAGTGGATCCCCCCTATTCCCTTTACGGCCACTATGTACCCCTCGTCTATCAGCTCCGCCGCCTTTCGAAGGGGATCGCACGTTATCTCCTCCCCGTCGGAGGTGTAGAGGCGGTAGCTCGGCCCGCAGACGGGACAGCAGACCGGCTCAGCGTGATAGCGCCTGTTCAGGGGATCCTCATACTCGCTCCTGCAGAAGTCGCACATGGGGAACTCGTCCATCGTGGTGTTCTCGCGGTCGTATGGGAGGTCCCTTATTATCGTGAACCTCGGCCCGCAGTTGGTGCAGACTATGAACGGGTACATGTAGCGCTTGTTAGTGGGATCGAAGAGCTCCCTGAGGCAGTCATCGCATATAGCTATGTCCGGGGGAATTATCGAGTCTCCCTGCTCCTGTCCACCGCCGGAGCTCTTCTCGATGTAGAACAGATCGAAGCCCTGCGGGGGAATCTCCTTCTTCGTTATTTTATCAACACGTGCCAGGGGTGGTTTCTTCAGCTTTATGTCCCTTATGAATGCTTCCAAGTCTTCCTCCCTGCCCTCGACAACTATCTCAACCCCGGCGTCCCCGAGGTTCTTGACGTAGCCGCGGAGGTTGTGCTCGTGGGCTATACGGTATATGAACGGCCTGAAGCCTACAGCCTGAACCACCCCCTGTACGTGGAGATGATACGCCTTCATGAGCTTCACCTAAGTCCATTCGTCGCCACGCATCTTTATACGTTTCTAAAACCAAAAGTTGAAAATAAAAGAGTTTAAATCCAGTTTAAGCTTATTTAAGCCTAAAACAGCACACCGTACTTGTAGAATATGCTGCAGGTTCCCTCGTATGACACCATGCACGGGCCCACCGGACTGCGCGGTGTGCACGTCTTGCCGAAGTGAGGGCAGTCCGTCGGGAGTGCGAGCCCCCTGAGCACCGCACCGCACAGGCAGCCCTTCTCAAGGTCGGGCAGCTTTGGAACCTCAGGGTTGTAGTAGGTCCTTATCTCAAGCTCCTTCCACTCCCTCCTCAGCTCAAGCCCGCTCTTGGGTATCACTCCCAGGGCGCGCCATCTGGCGTCTCTGACCTCGAAGAACTCATCTATCAGCCTCTGGGCCGTCACGTTCCCCTCGTATCTGACGGACCGGGTGTACTCGTTGACTATCCTGGCCTCACCCGCTTTGACCATCCTCAGCAGGTAGAGTATGGCCAGCAGCATGTCCACGGGTTCAAAGCCTGCCACGACCTGCGGTATCCCGTAGTCCCGGGTTATGTGCTCCCAGCCCTTCACACCAGTTATCGTGGAGACGTGCCCGGGATCTATGAGACCGTCGAACGTGGTTCCCTGCCTTATGAGGAGCTCGACGGCCGGAGGTGTCAGGCGGTGAACCGAGTATATCTTAAAGTTCTCCGGCCCTTCCTCCGAGACCACCTTCAGCATTCCCGCGGTTGGGGCGGTTGTGGTCTCAAAGCCCGGGCTGAAGTGAACCACGGTCCTGTCCGGGTTCTCCTTGGCGAACCTGTAGGCGTCGTATATTGAATAGACGACCCTGACGTCGTAGCCCTCTCCCTTCAGATCGGCGAGGCTTCCTCTTGGGGTGGGTATCCTGTACATATCGCCGAACGTCGTCACTATCATCCTGTCCCCGTCCTCGTAGGCCTCCCTGACTATCTCCTGCATCTTTACGATGTCCTCGACAGGGGTTATGCAGACCGGACAGCCCGGCCCGCTGAGTATCCTGACGTTTTTGGGCAGGAGGGACCTTATGCCGCTTCTCGTCACGGTGTCCTCATGGGTCCCGCACACGTGCATGAACTTAACTGTCCTGTCGAGGTCTTTAGCCTCCTCCCTTATCTTCCGCACTATCTCTTGGGCCAGCCTCCTGTCCCTGAATCCCTCGAACATCCCATCACCCTCTCATTCCTTGGCGTAGTACGTACCACCGAACGCTTCCTTCTCTATCTTGAACAGCTCGTCCCAGGCCGATAGTATCTCCTTGGCGGTCTCCTCGTCCACCTTCTCTATGGCGAAGCCAGTGTGTATGAGAACGTAGTCCCCCACCTTAACGTCCGGAAGGACGTCCAGCCTTACCTCTCTCTTTACCCCGCCGAAGTCCACCCAGGCGGTCTTTCCATCCTCCCCTATCTCAAGAACCTTTGCAACGGTAGCAAGGCACATGACCATCCCTCACCGACTTTCATTTACCTCAACCATCTGACCTATGAATCGTGAACCCGATATTTAACACGTTCCCCTCTTCAGCTTCGGCCCCGGCGTAGGAGCATCTCCCGGCCACGTCTTCGGCCTCCTCCCTGCTGACCTTCTCGAGCACTATGCCGTAGTGGATGACCACGTAGTCCCCCACCTCGACTTCCTTCACGTAGTCCAGCAGGGCCTCCTTCAGCCTCCCCCTGACGAGAACCAGCGCCCTTCCATTCCTGACCTCAACGACCCTTCCGGCCAGCATGGTGGGCGTTGGGGAAAGTGATATATATCACTTGCTCTGACCGGTCAGTCAGGTGATGCGTGATGGGGTTCGACATGGTCGTGACTAAGAGGAGTAGGTACGGCTATGAGGAGACGATAGAGAGGATAAAGAAGGCGGCTGAAGAGGCAGGCTGGAGCGTGGTCGGAGAGGTGGACTTCGAGGCCAAGATAGGGATCAAGGGATACGTGGTGGAGATATGCAACGGGGGATTCGCCAAGAGGGCGCTTGGGAAGGAGGAGAACAGGTGGATAGCGGCCTTCATGCCGTGCAGGATAGCCGTGGTTCAGAACAGCGACGGTGTGTACGTTCACAGCATGAACATGGCCGCCTTTGCGGAGATGATACCCGGCGAGATAGGTGACCTGCTCAGGGAGGTTTCAAAGGCAGACGACGAGATAACCAACGCCGTCCTCTGACGTCGGAAGGTTTAAATTTGCTCGGCAGTGACACCATTTGGCACTTAATGTCATAAGGGGTCTTGGGGATGAAGAATCCTGGAAAGACACGAGAGCGGATCGTGCGGGTCGCCACCGAGCTGTTCGCAAACAAGGGGTTCGATAGGGCGACGGTGGATGAGATAGTGGCCAAAGCTGGCGTCGCGAAGGGAACCTTCTACCTGTACTTCAGAAGCAAGGAGGATCTCATAAAAGAGATAGCCTTCGACGTAATGCCGATAATGGCCATGCCATCCCTCCAGGACCCCTACATAACCGTCAACTATCCAACCCTTGAGTCCTACCTGATACATCTGGGCAAGGAGTTCCTCAGCTTCTACTCCAAAGGTTACAGGGCGGAGCTCTTCTTCCACATGCTGTCCCTCAGGAGGAGGATGCCAGCGGTTGACGAGATATACAAGCAGGCCTGCTCAGAGCTTCTAAGGGAGGGCGCTCGGAGGATAAGCGCCTACATAAAGGTGAGCTTTGAGGACGCACTGATATCCTTTCAGATATTTTTGGCCTCCCTCATCCACTACTTCCACGCCCGTGAGTGCCTCGACTTCAGCGAGGAGTACTTCCTCAAGCGGGTCGTCAGGGTCGTTCTGCACCATCTTAAGCTGTCCGTCAGCGTGTAATCGGGCGTGTACTCGGCGCGTAACCTGATTAGGCGTAAGCGGATGTGTGAACTTCTCTCCCACATGTTCAGTTCAATGATTTAACGGCTTTCCAGAAAACTATTTAAGTGATTGAGCCAGAGATTAAATGACTGGTCAGTCATAGAGCAGGTGGTCTGCATGGGGGAGAAACTCGTTCCTGTTGTGTGCCCATGGTGTTCCGTGGGCTGCAGGTTCTACGCGGTTAGTGTCAATGGATACATAAGGAAGATAGAGTTCGACTACGACCACCCGACCGTGAACAGGGGAAGACTCTGTCCCAAGGGTGTGGCGTCGTATCAGTTCATAAACAGCCCGAACAGGCTTAAGAAACCGCTCAGAAGAGTGGGAGAGAAAGGAGAAGGAAAGTTCGAGGAGATAAGCTGGGATGAGGCCTACTCGATAATAGCCGAGAAGATAAAGGAGACGATAGGCAGCTACGGCCCGGAGGCGCTGGCGTTCATAGCGAGCGAGAAGATATTCCTCGAGGAGAACTACCTTATGCACAAGCTGTCAAAGGCGCTGGGAACCAACAACCTCGACTTTCCTGGAAGGTACTGTCAGTACTCGAACTCGGTCGCGAGGACCGTGATGTTCGGCAGCTCAGCGGCGACCAATCCGTTCGCGGACGCTTCGAAGGCCGATTTAGTGGTGATATGGGGGCACAACCCGGCCGAGACCGCTCCGATCTTCTTCGGTCAGTACATCGAGAAGGCGATAATAGACAACGACGTGGAGCTCATAGTCGTTGATCCTCGTGCCACAAGGGGCCACAAGTACTCCGGCCTGCACCTCAAGCCCTACCCGGGAACCGACCTCGCACTTGCCCTCGCCATTCTGAACGTCATCGTGACGGAGGACCTCTACGACAAGGAGTTCGTCGAGGAGAGGACCAACGGGTTCAAGGAGCTCGCCGATAGCGTGGCCAAGTACACCCCGGAGTGGGCCGAGAAGATATGCGGCGTTCCCGCCGGCACAATACGAGAGGTGGCAAGGAAGATAGCCTCCTCAAAGAACCTCGTTTTTCTGATCAACGAGGGCGTCAACCAGCACGTGAACGGCTACGAGACCTCTCTCGTCGTGGCCAACATAATAGCCGTCACGGGGAACATAGGAAAGGACGGCGTCTTCAGCGGTGTCTTCCCGGGAGCCAACTGCGGCTACTGTGCGGCCATGACGGGTATCGCCCCGAACAAGCTGCCCACAGGAAAGCTGGTCACGGACGAGGAGGCGAGGAAGGAGGTTGAAAGGCTGTGGGGCTTCAAGGTTCCTGAGAAGCCCGGCCTGGATCTAACTGCGATGATACGCAGCATGGGAGACGGCATACACTTCGTCTACGCTGCGGGCGCCAACATAGCCAAGTCCGCACCCAACAGCGCCTGGGTCAGGGAGCAGCTGAAGAAACTCGACTTCCTCGTGGTTCAGGACATATTCCTGACCGATACGGCAATGTACGCTGACATCGTTCTGCCAGCGGCTGCCTGGTTTGAGAAGACAGGAACCGCCATAAGCGCTGAGAGGAGAGTTCAGAGGACCTACCAGGCTGCAGATCCGCCCGGGGAGGCGAAGCCCGACTGGCTGATATTCGTGGAGCTTGCTAAGGAGCTCGGGCTGGGTGAGTTCTTCAAGTACGAGCATCCTGACGAGGTGCTCAGGGAGATCAACAACGTCATCCCGATATTCAAGGGCGCCACGCCCGAGTACCTGAAGGAGCACCTCGAAGGCTGCTTCTTCCCGTGCTCTGAGCCAGGAGAGGGAACGAAGGTCCTCTTCAAGAAGGGCTTCAAGAAGCCTGACGGAAAGGCCCAGCTCATGGCGGTGGATTGGCGCGAGCCTCCTGAGATGCCGGACGAGGAGTACCCGTTCTGGCTCACCAACTTCAGGCTCGTAGGTCACTGGCACACTGGAACTATGAGCTTCGAGAGTAAGAGCCTTGAGAAGCGCTGGCCGGACGAGTACGTCATGATAAACAAGGAGGACGCCCGGAAGCTCGGTGTGAAGGACGGAGAGCTCGTGAAGGTCGAGACAAGGAGGGGAAGCATCCTCGTCAGGGCCAGCGTCACCGACCAGATAATGGAAGGGGTCATAGCCATGCCCAACCACTGGCAGATAAACTTCCTGACGCTCGAAGAGACCCACGAGAAGACCAAGATGGCAGAGCTGAAGGCTGTAGCGGCCCGTGTTGTTAAGGTGGAGTGATGGGGTGGTAACATGAGCAAGAAGATATTCCTCGATTACACGAGGTGTATAG
>JAADEC010000051.1 GCA_013153595.1 Thermococci archaeon
AGATGGAGGGAAGGAGATGATTGAGGCGAGAAACGTCAGTTTCTCATACGGTGAGCAGGAGGTCCTGAGGGAAATAAGTCTTGAAGTAAACGAGGGTGAGTTCGTGGCAGTCCTCGGCCCGAACGGAGCAGGAAAGAGCACCTTCCTCCGCTGTCTCGCCGGAATCCTGAGGTGCGATGGTGTATTCGTCAGGGGCAGGCCGATTAGCGACTACTCGCCGAGGGAGCTTTCGAAGGTTCTCGCCTACGTCCCGCAGAGGGTCGAGCCAGGGTTTTTGACGGTCTTTGACACCGTTCTCCTCGGCAGGAGGCCGTACATGGGGCTGACGCCGTCGGAGAGGGATTTAAAGGTCGTCGAAGAAGCCCTGAAGAGGTTAGGGATCCAAAAACTCGTCCTCAAGAGGACGAACGAGATAAGCGGTGGGGAACTGCAGAAGGTCAGCATAGCGAGGGCTTTGGCTCAGGAGCCGGAAGTCCTGCTGATGGACGAGCCGACCAACAACCTCGATCTCAAAAGTCAGCTTGAGGTCATGAGGCTCGCGCGGGAATTAGCGAAGGAGGGAAAGGCCGTCGTAACTGTCATGCACGACGTGAACTTAGCCCTGCGCTTTGCGAAGAGGTTCGTCTTCATGAAGGACGGGAGAAAAATAGCGGACGGAGGCCTCGAAGTCCTGAGCGAGGAGCTGTTCGAGGAGGTCTACGGTGTAAGGGTCTGCATGGACGAGGTGCTTGGAGTTCCCGTGGTGGTTCCCGTGGGCTGAGACGCGCATCGTAACGTCCGATCCGTGGGGGACAAAGCTAAGCTTAAAAACTTCTTTCCTTTACTATCCCAGAATGGGGGCATCGGGATGGAAACGCTCAAGATAGCACTGGCCTCCGACTGGTACTACCCGAAGGTTGGAGGAGTGGCAGTTCACATGCACGATCTTGCAATAAACCTCAGGAGGCTGGGGCATGAAGTTGATATAGTGACGAACTCGGGAACGACGGGGAAGGAGGAGGAGCTGAAGAACGAGGGTATAGGGCTCGTCAAGATCCCCGGACTGGTGTTCAAAGACTCATGGGTTAACGGAACGGTTATAGCAAAGAACGCGTCCTACCTCATACCTTTCGCCCGAAAGTACGACGTGATACACGGTCAGCACGCGTTCACCCCCCTTGCCCTGAAGTTCGTGGCCGCGGGCAGGAAGGTTGGAGCGGCCACCCTTCTGACCACTCACAGCATAAACTTTGAGAATTCCCCCCTTCTGCGTCTCCTATCCAGAATAACCTACCCCTACTACAAGTATCAGCTCTCGAATCCTCATCGAATAATCGCCGTTAGCAGGGCCGCCAAGACTTTCATAAAGAGGTTCACCAAGGTGCCCGTTGAGGTGATACCCAACGGCGTGAACACGGGCCTCTTCCACGACGGGTGGGACAAGGAGGGCCTCAAGGATGAACTCGGACTTGACGGGGAGGTCATACTCTACGTGGGCAGGATAGATCCCCGGAAGGGTCTCAACGTTCTTATAGAGGCGATGCGAAACGTCGAGGGGACGCTGGTGGTGGCGGGGGCGGGCAAGAACCTCGGCAAGATGGTGAGGACGGCCGAACTGCTGGGTGTTCGGAACCGGGTCAGGTTCCTCGGGCACGTGAGCTACGATAAGCTGCCCAGGCTGTACGGGGCAAGCGATGTTTTTGTGCTTCCCTCAGTGAGTGAGGCGTTCGGTATAGTTCTCCTTGAGGCCATGGCGAGCGGTGTTCCCGTTATCGGAACCCGTGTTGGCGGGATACCCGAGATAATCGACGGCTGTGGCCTGCTCGTTCCTCCCAACGATTCGTCCGCCCTTGCCGATGCCATAAACTCGATCATAAACAACCAGCATCTGGCCGCCAAGCTCGGCAGGCTTGGAAAGTCAAAGGTTGACCGCGTGTACTCCTGGAAGAAGGTCGTGGAGAGGATAGTGTCCATCTACGTGGATGTCTTAGACGGCAGAACGGGTGGTGAAGTTGAACCACGAAGTGGCCCTCACGTTCGACGTTGAGCGGGACTGCCCCCCCTTTGCGGAGACGACCCTTGGTATGGAGCGCGGGCTGCCCTGGATAATGGACGTTCTCGAGGACGCGGGTGTAAAGGGGACCTTTCTGTTCACGGCTAAGATCGCTGAGAGATTTCCGGAACTCGCCAGAAGAGCCGCTAAGAAGCATGAGCTCGGCTGTCACGGTCTTGAGCATGAGAGGTTCGACAAACTGAGCGTCGATGAGGGCCGGGATAGGCTTAGGGCGGCCCTTGAAATACTCAGGAGGTTTGGGAGGGTAACGTCGTTCAGGGCCCCAAACTTCCAGCTGCCAGATCGGCTCTATCCTGTCCTGAGTGAACTCGGGATAACCGTTGACTCAACCAAGGCGGTTCACAAGGGCTGGAAGGGGGGCATCACATGGATAGGAGGGGTCCTTGAAGTTCCTGCCTCAACTACGTCTATAGTAACGCGGATGCCGTGGAGCCTTCAGGTCAGGTTCCACAGGAGGTTCTCCAGCAGACCCCTCGTGGTTTACATGTTCCATCCGTGGGAGTTCGTCAGGATGCCGCGCAGGCTAAGGCCCGATTGCTGGTTTGGAACGGGGGAGAACGCCAGGAAGAACCTCCAGCGTCTGCTGAAGTTCCATCTGGAGAGGGACGCAAGGTTCGTGACCCTGCGCGACGTCTACGAGGAGCACTCCGACAAAGCTTTTAACGAGTTCTGACAACTTTCAATGGGGTTGAAAAATGAGGGAGGCCTCTTTCTGGGAGCCCCTGGATAGCGGCAGGGTTCGCTGTAACCTCTGTCCGGTGAGGTGCATAATAAACGAGGGACGGCGAGGCTCGTGCAGGGTCAGGGTGAACGTCGGGGGAAGACTCTACACCCTGAACTACGGTAAGGTTACGTCAATGGCCCTCGATCCAGTTGAGAAGAAGCCCCTCTTTCACTTCTGGCCCGGTTCGTGCGCGTTTTCTGTCGGAACCTTTGGTTGCAACATGCACTGCAGGCACTGCCAGAACTGGGAGATAAGCCAGGCTGACGAGAGCTTTCCCTACGTTTACGACGTAACGCCCGAGGAACTGGTGGAGACTGCTAAGCGGAAGGGATGCGAGCTGATAGCATACACGTACAACGAGCCGGTTATATGGTACGAGTTCGTGAAGGACACGGCCGAGATAGCGAGGAAAGCGGGTCTGAAAAACGTCCTCGTGACCAACGGCTACATAAACGAGGAACCGTTCAGGGAGCTGGCGCCGCTTATAGACGCCATGAACATAGACATCAAGGCATGGAGCGACGACTTCTACAGGAGGATCGCCAGGGTCCCCGGTGGAGAGGCCAGCAGACGAACCGCCGTTCTGGCCAAGAGGGAGTTCGGAATACACGTAGAGCTGACCTACCTGATAATCCCGACCCTCAACGATGACCCCGAGGAGATAAAGCGCTTCCTGAGGTGGGTGATAGACGAGCTCGGCAGGGACACCCCAGTCCACTTCTCGAGGTTCTTCCCGCACTACGAGCTAATTCACCTTCCTCCAACGCCCATAAACACAGTTGAGGCCGCCTACAGGATGGCCAAGGAGATGGGGCTGCCGTACGTTTACGTTGGCAACATCCCCGGACACGAGGGGGAGAACACATACTGCCCGAGGTGCGGAAAGCCCGTCATAGTCAGGAGGGGCTTTGAGATCATCGAGAGCCACGTGAAGGATGGTAAATGCGCCCACTGCGGTGAGGAGATCCCCATAGTGGGTGAGGTAAAGCGGGGTGGGAGATGGTGGTTCTGATGCGGGATGTCCCTCTGACCTGCATGCTGTACGTCGAGGTTCAGGGGAGGAGCAAGTGGGAGGCCGAGGAGGCGGGTCTGACCCTTATAGACAGGATGAAGGCCAACGGAAAGCTGGAGGTTCTCGGGGCCAATCGGGCCGGAGCGGTCAGAGTTGGCCCCTCCGAGTTCGTTGACACGGTGGAGCTGGAGGTCAGGACAGACATCCTTGGAATCCTTCAGGTGGTCTTGGATTACACACCCTCCGTCGTGGAGGTCGTGTCCCCTCCCAGCGTGAACATCCACAGGGAGGAGCTGTCGGAACTCATGAGGCACCTGTCCGCAGGGGTGAGACGAATCGCAGCGGAGGAGCTTGAGCTGGGGGACCTCAGGGAGCTGCCGCTGCCTCCCCTCGGCTACGAGGAGAGCGAGCTGGCCGAGCTCGTTTACGAGGGAAGGCAGATACTCTACGACGTATCATTTGAGACCTCCCAGAGCAGGGAGACCACGATAAAGACCCTCACAGTTCTCGGATGCGGGATAGACAGGATAAAGCTGAAGGAGAAGGCAGGAGGCGGGGCCATGGTGGAGGCCACCCTCGTGTCTCCCTTCGACTCTCTCTTAGCGGTCACCGCGTTCTACACCCCGAGGAAGGTCGAGGTGCTTGATCCGAGCGTAATTGACGTGACCGCTCTCGAACTTCAGAACGGCCTGATGGACGTGGCGGGGATAGTTAAGTTCTCCCTTCTCAATCGAGACTCCCGATCAAAAGGGCTCGAAGGGGCTTAAACGGCGTGTGAGATGGAACGGAGACAACGGACGGAAAACGGAAAAACGAAAGGGCCTGATGATTCAGTGTTCAACGTTCAATGATCTCCACTTCCCCCCTGTCCGCGTTTACCCGCACCTTCATCCCTGTTTTCAGTTTCTTCACGTCTATTCCGTCGACCGTCGGTATTCCCGCTATTATCGCGCCCGTTGCCACTATTGTCTCGGCTTCCTGAACCACGAGTGCCTTCGGGGCAACGCCGTTCTTCTTGAGGGCGTATATGACGTAGGAGCCTACTGTTGATCCCTTCCCCCTTGGGAACGCGAGTATCCTCCCCGCCACGCTCTCGCCTTTTATGTCGCTCTCGGCGTCGGTTACGGTGCCGTTCTCGGGGTCGATCCCTCCTAAGAAGGAGAGGGGTTTCGCGGACACCAGCAGCTCTCCTTCAGTCGTTCCTCCCACTATCTTTCTTCCCTTCATCCTCACCCTCATCACCTGCCTGCTATGGCGCCTCCTTTATCAGCCTCTCGGTGTCGTCGAGTCTGACCTCGAACCCGAACGATCTGAAGTAGAACGCCGATTTTCCGCTGTTCGTTGCCACCCCTGAGTACCAGTCCCTGATGTCCGAGACCACCAGGCAGACATCCTGCAGGAGCCGTCCGTTGTACCTCTCTATCACGTCGGTGTAACCGAGGGCGTCTGAAAGCGCCTTAACCGCCCTGCTAACTGTGATGAAAAGCGGGATCTTCAGGGGCCTTGAGCGCATGGCCAAAAGCTCGGCCACCTCCTTCACCTCCTTCAGCGAGGCGTGGGGGCAGCCCATGAGTATGAACTCCACGTCATCCCAGTCGGCCCTGAATTCCTCGAGCACGCGCTCCACGTCAGCCTTCTCCACCTGTAAACTTTCGACGCTCTCATCGAGCGCGTTTCTGTACTCTGGAGTTTCGCCCTCGACGTGGTAGAGTGCTATCGAACCTGTGGCCGCCATAGAGGCCCCGAGCTCCTTGAGACGGTCCACACCGTCAGGCTTCAGGCCCGTCATGTAAGGAACGTCGTTTTTCAGCGTTCTGCCGAGGTGGTAGCCGAGCGCGGAGTACTCGACGAGGCCCTTCGGTTCAAACTCCACCTCAACCCTCACGGTAGCCTTCCTGTTCTCATCCAAGTGAAGACCGTAGTTGGGGGTTTCGCCCACTATCGCTGCTGCGAGGCTTGAAGGGCCACCCTCCCGGTTGGTTCTGGCCCCGAGTATCGAGTTGGCGAAGCTGACGGCCGAGCTCTCGCTCCACGCTAAGTGATCACCGAACTTCGGCAGGAACGCCCCATAGTACGGGGTGCAGGTCGATGTTACCTGAACGCCCATGTCCCTGTACGTCTCTATGACCGCCCTCTGCTTCTCCATGAACTCCTCGTCCCCCACGCCCGCGGGGTTCAGCGTTGTGTATACCGAGACTTTGGCCCCAGCGTCCCGCAGATCCCTGAGGAATTCCAGGCCTGCTTCCCCGATGTTCTTGTAGCTAACGCCCGCGATCTGGGCTCCTTTTATCGGTATGAGCCTGTCCGCTCCGTAAATATCCCCCAAGGCGACGAGTATCTCCATCGCCTTCTGGACGGCGTATCCGTACTCACCTGAGAGTGCCAGCTCCTCCTCCTTCGTCAGGTACATGGCGGGTTCCTCGTGATGAGTGGCAGCGTAATCTTTATAAACCCAGCTCCGTTTAGGTTAAATGCAGCGGGGTGGGGCAGCTAGGAGTGCCCGCCGGGCTCATAACCCGGAGGTCCGAGGTTCAAATCCTCGCCCCGCTACCATTATCGCATGATCATGCTCATGTTTTTGGTGATCGGGTGGATACCTTTTTTAACGGGTTTCTTCAATGGGGGATGAAGAGCGATGGCGACGTACGAGTGTGTTAACTGTGGCTACCGGGAGGAGAGAAACTCAACGGAGCCCGTTCTTGAGAGGGCCTGCCCCAAGTGCGGGGGAGACATGATAATAGTCTCGGCGCCTCAGGAGGAGCTTCAGCGGCGGGAGGTGGAGGAGGCCACGGGGTATTCCGAACCCTCCGGATTTTTCCTTCCGTGGGAGAGCTTCCAGATGAAGAACCCGCCACAGGAGCTTGATTCAAAGCTCAGGGAGTTCTACTCACTGAAGTTCGTTGAGGCCAGGGGAGACATGTTCGTCTACGTGATTGAGGACGTGCTCGAGAGGGACTTTGAGAGGGTTCTCAGGGAGGTTGAGAGCGTAGGCTACTGGATAGCCCTGCGGAAGGGATCAGGAGGAGAAACGTACCTCTTCGCGTTTCCGGCTCAGGAGCCAAAGAGATCGAGCGGTGTTATGGCCCTGATCCTCTTCCTGGCCACGGTAGTCACCACCCTCATTGCTGGCTACTCCCTCTCCCTCGGCTACGCCTCGATGCTGAAGGCGGCGGGTCTGCGCTACTCGCTGAATCCGTACTTAGATGCCGTTGCCTTCTCCGCGAGCGTCATGGGAATCCTCGGAACCCATGAGATGGCCCACAAGATAGCCGCGAGGAGGCATGGAATAAGGGCAACGTTTCCGTACTTCATACCCTTCCCGAATATACTCGGGACCCTCGGTGCCATGATACGGATAAAGTCCCCCATACCGACGAGGGACGCCGCGGTGGATCTCGGGGCCAGCGGGCCTATAGCAGGCTTTCTCGTGGCCATACCTGTGACGATAATAGGCCTTCATCTATCGACGGTCGTTCCTGCCTCAACCGCCGGTGCGATCTCAAGCGGTAACGGCCTGTACATAGGGCAGAACCTCCTGATGCTCTTCCTTGAAAGCGTCGTGCTTAACGTTCCCAAGAACTCGGTTCTGCTCCTTCACCCGATAGCGATAGCCGGATGGATTGGGATACTTGTTACGTTCCTGAACCTGATACCGGCGGCCCAGCTCGACGGCGGTCACATAGCAGGCGCGATACTCGGGGAGAGGCTCCACAGGTACTTCACGATAGGACTGGCGCTTACAATGATGTTCATGGCCCCCCTGTGGTACGGGTGGGTCATATGGGGGATCCTCATCATGATAATGGGGATGATGGGCAACCCGGGGCCCCTGGATGGGGTTTCACCGATAAGCAGGAAGAGAAAGCTCATAATACTGGCCGTCGTGATTATATTCATACTGTCCGCGACGCCGGTACCCCTCAGGTACGGATGAGAACCGACGCGTTCTGGTCTTTAGGCCTCCTTCCCTTTCCCTTTCCCTTTCATTTCAGGTTTTCCTTCGCTTTATTATGCTCTCGATGTCGTAGTATATGGTGTCCCTTGAAACCCCAAAGATCCTCGCGAGCTCAGATATGTTGAGGACCTTAACGTTGTATCCGAACGTTCTGAGTACATGGGCAAGAAGCTCCCTTCTCCTCTCGGTTTCTAAGTTGCTGAGGCCGAGATCTTCCAGTCTCCTGTTGTAGACCACCACACCAACTGCGTACGTCCTGCGGGTCACGGGGGTCGTGTACGAGCCCAGTCTGAACGAGATCACATCGACGTTTCCTATTGCGGAGTTTATCTTGGATATCAGGTTCTTCATGGCGTGCTCCCTGTTCCTGCCCGTGGTGTGCTCCGTCAGTATTCCGGCGAGCGGTTCGGCATCGGCCACGAGGGCGGTTACCGAGGCGTTCATAAACGCACCGAAGCTTATCCCTATCTCGGCCTGAACGACGGTTCCGCTCTTCTTCCTCAGCTCCTCCTCAAACCTCCTTCTCAACCCCTCAAGACATTCCTGAACACTGGAGGACTCGTAGGAGACGTGGATTATCCTCATGGACACAAGTTGGTGTGAATGATATAAAACCTTTTTTCGTTTCTCGATGCTTACTACTGGGGGCTCAGTTTTGCGGCGCTCAACCGCAAATTCACGGAGAAAGATATTTAAAAAGGCTCGGGAAGCCTGAACATAGACAACCCGTTGGAGGTGATATCATGAAGAGAAAGGCCCAGGGAGCTCTGGAGTATCTGTTCATGATTGCGGCGGCACTGATCATAGTGCTGGTCGTCGTTAGGTACCTTAAGGGATCGACCTCTAAGGCAAAGCCGAACCAGACCATAAGCAGCATCGGTAATGCCCTGTCGAACATAACCAGCTCCTGATCGGAATTTGCGGCTCTTTCGTTTTTTGCTCCATTTTACAATGTTCAGAGTGGGGATCGTCATGCTTTCGCCGAAGAACCGCAGAGCCCAGGGAGCCGTCGGTTACCTGTTGCTGATCGCCGCCGTGCTTTTGGTTGCCTGGTTTATAATCTGGAAGATGCTGTTGGTGTCCAACTCGACCGCTAAGAAGTTTATAAATCGGAGTGAGTCACAGCTCAACCTCAGTGTGAGCAGAACCGGCGGGTGAAAGGGCGAACCTTATAAGCCGTTTTATGTTTAAACCCGATGGGGTGAGCGATATGGGGTTCCTATCCTTTGGTTCAAAGAAGGACAAGATTAAGAAACTCCTTGAAGAGGAGAGGTTCGATGAAGTGCTGGCGATGATAACCAAGGATAAGAAGGCGAGAAACGATTTTCTGAGTTTGCTTGATGATGAGAATCCAGGGGTGAGAGGGGACGCGCTCCTGACCCTTTCAATGCTCATCGAGAATGATAGGGCCGTGTTCTCGGACATAGTGGATGAGCGGCTCTTCAAGAAGCTCTACTTGATGATGAACACGCGCAACCCGTACGTCAGGGAGAACGCCATGATACTGAGCAGCAGGATGCTCAAAGCCTTCCCAGATCTCGTGAGGGTTCACAGGAGATGGCTCGTTGAGGCCATTAAGAGGGAGCTGAAGGAGGGTGACAACTTTGGCAGGGGCTTCGCGATCGTGGCCGCTGGAGAGCTGAGGCTGAAGGAGCTGGCGGGGGTCATAGAGAACTTCACTGGTGTGGAGGACAAGGTCGTCCTTCCCTTTGAGGGGAAGAAGTGGGTTAAGATAGGTGATCTGGCAAGGGAAGCCCTTGAGAGGCTTTCCGAGTGATCATCCGTTTTTACACTGTTTGGTCTGTTCTGGTCATATTTGTGTAGCAATGCTTTTAAATGTGTAACCCAATCGTCCCACGTGGTCGAAATGCGGGGACAGGACGCGCTGTTCAGGAGAAGGCTGGAACGCTTTCAGGAAGCCCTCAGGAAACACGACGTGGACGGGGCGGCGGTAAGAACGCTCTCAACTTTCACCTACTTCACAGGGACCAAGTGGCTGAGGCCGGCCCTCTTCGTACCTGCCGAAGGAGAGCCCATCGTCTTCGTCACAAGGGGAGAGGCCGAGGAGTTCAGGCGAAGGAGCTGGGTGGAGAGAGTCGTTGAGTTCAACCGCGTTGAGGAGCTCATGGCAGGTGTGGTCGGGTGGATACGCAGGAACGGAATGAGGCGGGTTGGACTTGAGTTCAGCGTGGAGAGGGACTCCTATCTGCTCTTCTTCAAGATATTCAAGCGCCTGAATCCCTCAGTTGAGGTCGTCGATGTCCTGGACATCGTCATGGGTCTCAGGATGATCAAGGATGACTGGGAGCTCGACAGCATACGAAGGGCGGGAAGGGTCGTCAGGAGGGGCATGGAGGTTGCGGAGGAGGTGATCAGGCCCGGGATGAGCGAGCTCGAGGTGAGCGCGGAGATCCTCAGGGAGCTGATGCTCAGGGGCAGTGAGGATCCGAAGGTGTACGTATCGACCACACCGCGCGCCCACGCCGAGCCGTTCAGGGATCTCAAGGTGCCGGATAACGGGATCGTGACAGTGGTCATCGGAGCCGACTGGAACCACTACTACGCCAACGCCGCGAGGACGTTCGTGGTGGGCGATCCCGGGCCGCGGGTTGAGAGGGCCATTGAGGTCAAACGGGAAGCCACGAAGCTCGCACTTGAGAGGACGAAGGTGGGGGTTCCGCTGAGTGCCGTTGAGAGGGAGGTAGCGGGGTTCATCGAGGATTCCGGGTTCGGTGATTCCTACGTGGCGGGTTATACGCACGGTGTCGGGTTGCTTATCGAGGAGCCCCCTATATCGACGATAGTGGTTCCCCACAGGGCCGAGAGGGTTAGGGAGCGGATGGTTCTGGCGATCATGCACTCGCCGCTCATGGTGCCCGAAGGGGCCGTAAAGCACGAGGACACCTACGTGGTATGGAAGAAAGGGCTTGAGCGGGTGACGTGATGGCGCCCGTCGGGCACACAATTTTTTAAGTCCCTCCCCCTTCTTTCAACCATGCTCCTCCACATCGGAATCGACGACACCGACTCGCCGAACGGCATGTGCACCACCTACCTCGGCGCTCTCCTCTACCGCGAGGTCTCCCGCTTAGCCGAGCCCGTCGACCTGCCGAGGCTCATCCGCCTCAACCCCAACATCCCCTACAAGACGCGGGGGAACGGGGCCGTTTCGATGACCTTTGAGATCGATGAGGAGTTCATACCCGAGATCAGGGACCTCGTCCTGTCTTACGTTAATCGGTTTGCCGATCTCTCCCACGAGAACACCAACCCCGGCGTGGCCTTCCTCGAAGGCGAAATCCCCAAAAAACTGAGGGAGTTCTCGCTCAAAGCTTTAAGGGAGCACGTTACCATCAAGGAAGCCGAGAGGATTGCGAAAGAAGTCGGAGCAGAAATCTTCAAGTTCAAGCTCGGGCGGGGAATAATCGGCGCCCTCGCCTCCATCGGCTACCCGCTGGAGCGCTTCACCTACGAGCTGTTAGCCTACCGCGAGCCGGAGAACTGGGGAACGCCGAGGAGGGTTGACGCGGATAGCGTCTTCTCAGCGAACCGCTGGAGCTACCCTTTCACCTACGACAACGTTGATCCCTACAAGCGGACGGTTCTGATAGCCCCGCACGGGAGGGATCCAGTTCTCGTTGGAATCAGGGGGATTGACAGGGGAAAGGTTCTCCAGACCTTCGAGCGGGTTGAGTTTGGCGAGCCCATCGCCTTCTACCAGCTCTACAAGACGAACCAGAACACCGACGACCACCTGACGCCGAAGAGGATCGGCGAGCTGAGGCTCTACGACAGCGCGGTCGTTAGGGGAAGGGTGGCGGGCCCGTACTGGGAGCGCGGGAGGCACGTGTTCTTCGAGCTCGAGGATGAGACAGGGAAAATCAGAGTAGCGGCATTTGAGCCGACGAAGAAGTTTCGCAACTGGGTGAGGAGGCTCCTGCCTGGCGACGAGATCATCGCGGCCGGCGGCGTTAAGGAGCATGAGGGTGTTCTAACGCTCAACCTCGAGAAGTTCTATCCAGTAAAGCTCGTTCCAAAGATCGAGTACAGGAAGCCGAGATGTCCGAAGTGCGGGGGAACGATGAAGAGCAAGGGCGATTACCTGAAGTGCAAGCGCTGCGGTTTTAAAATGCCGAAGGAGCTGATTCCTGTCGAGGTTCCGCGCGAGCTGGAGCGGAAGATCTATGAAGTGCCGCCGGACGCGAGGAAGCATCTGTCGAGGCCTCTCGTTCTGCCGGGCGGAGAAATTAAACTTCTCAAAAAATTTAAAATCAATGAATGAATCTTAAAATCCAGCTCTTTTTAAGGAAGTTCTTCTCCGCGTTTTTCAGTTTATGCCTACGCAAGTAATTAAAGGAGCAAACGTATATCGCCTGAATCGCTGCGATAAGTGCAATTAATTTAATCGAAAATTTAATTCCACTAAAAGTTATAAGATCATACATGAATAAATCAAACAGACTTGATGTTATTATAAGGAATGAGTTGTACAAATAAAACTCAGTTCCTCTTCTACAAAATGGGAACCTGCTGGATGCGTCGTTAAATAACCTCCCAAGCAGGTTGCTATCTACACTCTTTTGAAGATTGTTATGTATGACCTTCTGTATTACAATAGCAGTGTTTATATAAATTGATTGCCATACCTGATAATTTAATATTACCAAGTTCATAATTATACCTACAACACTAAGAATAAATGTCGCCAAGATAAGAATACCCGCTCCAAACTCTGAGAGCTTTCCATAGACTGAAAAATATGCCCCGGTAAGTATCAGAAAAAAGTAATATGATTGATTCTTCTTTCGGTCAGTTTCTCTAAGATGCTCATTAGTTTGAATAAGCAATAACTCAAACAGGTCTCCCATGTTGATCACCACAGATCAGTTTTTCGTTATGGTTTATACTACCGCCTTCCACACCAGCAGCGGGAAGACCAGTGTCGCGTCGGCCCATATCTCGACGTAGTCAGCCTTCGCCCTTATCTTGCCCCAGCTCACGCCTTCGCTCGGAGGTGCACCGCTCAGAGAGCCGTCCCAGGGGATCGCCGTCGTCACGTAAATCGCGTAATCGGTTCCACCCCTGAAGAGGTTGGCGTTGATTATCGCGTGCTTCGGTAGGGAGCCGCCGAGGATTATCGAGGCGGTCTCCTTGGCGGTAACCGCTAAGTTGTTGAGCTTGACTATGTCGTTGGCGATGTCTATGATGAGCTCCCTGTCACCGCGCTCCTCCTTGAAGAAGTAGAGCATGTCCCCTATCGAGCCGTCGGTAATTGCCGGGCAGAAGATCGGGACGTTCCGCCTGTATGCCCAGTAGATGACGCTCTTCTCCTTCTCCTTTCCGAGCTTCTCGTCCATGTATTTACCAAGCTCGTAGATGAACTCGCTCGCCGTCAAGGGCTTCTCGCGCTCCCTCTCCATCTTGAGAACCCGCTCGAAGAAGGGAATCATGTACTTCTCGAACTCAATGTAGCGGTCGTTGGGCACGAAGATGTTGCCTATCCTGTTGATGCCCT
>JAADEC010000021.1 GCA_013153595.1 Thermococci archaeon
GCCAGAACTCGGTGAGATGCCTCCTCGTGCGGCTCTTCTCAGCCCGGAAGCTCGGTGTGAGAGACCAGACTTTTTCAAGGCCGAAGATGGCCGCCTCAAGGTAGAGCTGGGCCGACTGGCTCAGATAAGCGGTCTTGTCGAAGTACTTGAGCTTGAAGAGCGTCGCCCCGCCCTCGACGGCTCCCGTAACGAGTATGGGCGGGAACACCTCGTACCATCCGTTCTCGAGCAGCCACTCGCGGGCAGCCTGCATCAGGGTTGCCTTCACCTTCATGATGGCGACGACCTTCGGGGAGCGTAGGTGTAGGTGCCTGACGTCGAGCAGGAACTCCTTGCTGGCGTCCTTGGTGATCGGGAAGAACTCAACGTTCTGAATAACGCTTATGAGATCTGCATGAACCTCCACACCTCCGGGAGCCCGGGCGTCCCGTCTCACCTCGCCCTCAACTATAACGCTCGACTCTATCCCGACGCCCTTCGCGGTCTCGTACGCCTTCTCGGATACCTCCCTATCGAACACAACCTGTACTATGCCGCTGGAATCCCTGAGGACTATGAAGACCTTTCTGCCGACCTCCCTCTTCCGGTAGACCCAGCCGGCAAGCCTTACCCGCTGTCCCTCCATGTCCGGTTTTACCTCGGAACAGTAAGTCTTCTCAATCATGAGATCACCTTCAAAGGATCTATGGGTTCGCTTTATAACGTTTGATGTCCCCTCAGAACGACGGCCGGCGTGGCTTTATATAACCTGCAATCATAACGCTTATATAACTCTTGACATCATTGTGTTAATAGGGGGAGAGCATGTACGTGGATCCCTTCGTGATTCGTTCTCTCAATAGAAGCGAGTTGAGGAAGAGGATACTCTTCTACCTGGACAGCATATACCCCTCCCCCGCGTACCTATCCGAGATAGCCAGGGCGATTGGTTCCGATCCAGCGAACGTTAAGGGAGCCCTTGTGGGGCTGGGTAACAGGTACAGCGAGGACAGCTCCCTCGTCAACTTGGGGCTCGTCGAGGTGATAGAGAAGGACGGCTTCAAACACTACGCTCTGACAAACTACGGAAGAAACGTTGTGAAGTTGCTGAAGTCGTATCACCCGTATTACAGCCTGTTTCGTCCGGAGGGGTAGCTATGGGGAGCGTCGAGAGGCTCGTGAGGATTTTGGATGAGAACGTCTCAGCGTGGGTGGAGTTTTCGTTCATGTACCTGATGCTGTTCGGCTTCAAGCACGGAATATTCAAACTCGCCGGAACGTACACGAAGCGTGAGGAACTTGAGAGACTGCTTCCCAAGACGAACGGAACCATACTCAACAGGGCCCTCGATGCCTACGCGGAACTCGGGGTGATGGAGGAGAGAAACGGTGTCATAAGGATCAGCCATCCTCCAACCGCCCCTGAGCTCCCGTGGGACAAACTGGACGTGCTGTTCTCCGACTGGGTGCCCATACTCGAGGGGATGTACAGGATGGCAGACTACGCGTTTCTGTCGGAGAGACACCCTCGGATGATACTTGATTTTGATAAGGGGGCAGACTTCTGGGACATGAAGCTCTCCCAGGGCATAAACACGCTCTACAGGGATATAATCGTCAGGATAACAAAACTCAGGGACGGCATGACAGTCCTTGATCTCGGATGCGGTTCGGTGTCGCCCGTTGAGATAGGACGGCACGTGGGGCCGAACGGGATGTACGTGGGCGTTGATTTCTCGGTCGGACTGCTGAGCATAGCCAAGGAGCGGGTGAAGGAAAGGGGAATGGACTGGGTGGAGCTCAAGAACATGGACGTGCGGAACGTCATACCATCGCGCAAATACGATGTCGTGATTATGAGCTTCATCCTCGAGTACTTCAGGGACCAGGAGGGGATGCTGAGGAAGGGACTGAAGTTCCTCAATGATGGCGGAAAACTCGTGGTCGTTGATCCCTTCAGGGAGGAATACGAGCACATAGCGGCGTGGGAGTTCTTCGAGGGCTTCACGCCGGAGTTCGCGGCGTTCCCGAGCAGAAAAACCGTGAGGACAGTAGCGGAGGAGGAAGGGCTGAATTACAAAGAGTTCGGAAAGAACATAGCTCTTCTTTACTGATCCACTTTTTTCGTGCGTTGATGTACTTTTGGTTACAGTTTTTTTATGCTGGTACATATGTAGGTGCATTACTGGTTAATAAAACACGTGCATATGTACCAACTTCAATAAGTACTTAAGCAAAAACGAAAAAATGGTATATATTATTACTTTTCTACTATACACCGAACCCTCTGAGGGGGTGGTGATGCCATGAGGTTTCCGAAGTTAGGAAAGAAGAGGGGTTCCATAGGTATCGGGACCCTGATAGTGTTTATAGCAATGGTGCTGGTGGCGGCAGTGGCTGCGGCAGTGCTCATGAACACCAGCAACTTCCTCCAGCAGAAGGCTTACGCCACCGGCAAGCAGACGACCCAGCAGGTCTCGACCGGCCTGCAGATCGACTCCATAACAGGCTACGCTCCGGCCGCCAACCAGATAACGGAGCTCGCCATCCAGGTGTCCGTTCTTCCTGGCAGCAGCCCCATCGACCTGAACCAGACCAAGCTCTACCTGAGTGATGGAAGCCAGGATGTCGTTCTCCACTACGGCAACGTCAAGCAGGCGCTTTCGGGCAGCGTCTTCAGCACCTCCAACACATCCATCTGGCACAACCTCACCGGAACGACCTTCGGTGTTCTGATCGTCCAGGACGCCGATGGCTCCCTGAGCGGCAGCATACCAACCATAGACCAGGGCGACATAGCCATACTCGCCGTCAACGCCAGTGCCGTCTTTGGAAGTCCCATAGGCCCGAGGACCCCGCTGACCATAAAGATCGTCCCAGAACTCGGCAACCCGGCCTTTGCCCAGGTCACCACGCCGTCAGCCTACGGTCTCAGCAGCAACGACAGGATAGTAACACTGGCAACGAGGTGACGCCTCTCCTTCCTTTTTGTTTTCTCGCGTCACGGGCCGGCAGGGGTGATCAGTGATGTCATTCTCGTACCTCAAGAAGAAGTTCAAGAAGAAGCAGGAGCGTGACAGGGACCCTTCCGAGGACAACGTGGAGATAATCCCGGTTGACCCGGAACCAGCGGCCGTGGAAGCGGAGGGAGAGGAACCGGCCGGAGCGGAGGTCGAAACCGCAGGTACTGGGGGAGGAACGTCCACTGACGAGGTTGAGGAGATACTCAACAACCTGATGAACAGGATGAACGAGATAGAGAACGATCTCCCCAGGATAAAGGTCAGCATAGACACCCTGAAGTCCCAGATAAACGATCTCAGGAAGGAGATAGAAAGGCTTGACGGAACCATAAAGGACGTCATGGTCCTGTACGAAGTGGTGTCCCAGGAGATCAACCCGTTCAAGGATGCCAACAGGGAGAATCCACTGCTGGCAGAGATTCAGCTGCTCAGTCAGAAGCTGGACAAGATAAAGTCCGAGATATCCAGGATCAAATCGGACCTTAGGCTGCTCGCGATAGATGGTATAGACCTGGATGATCTCATATATGAGGTGATATCGGGGGGTAGAAGATGATAACAGAGGAGGAAATAGAGGAGCGGCTTAAAGAGCTGAGCGGCAAGATACCAAACGTCCTCATCGAAGATCTCAGAAAGAAGCTGCTCGCCAAGAAGGACATACTAACGCCTGAACAGGTTGACAGGATAATCAGCAAAGTCAGAGAAACGTATTCGGGGCAGGTGGAGCGGCTCGACAAGCTCAACAGACGTGTCGACGAGATAGGGAAACACATAGATGAGATCAGAAACCTGCTGCTCAGGGAAACGGGAATGGCCCCGGAGGCCGCGGGCGCACCGAGAGCAGAAGCAGGAGCAGGAGGAGAAGCGGAGGGACTCCCGGCGTTCACGGGCACCACTGGCAAAGCCCCCACAGCGCGGGAAGTTGAAAGCGGCCCGGTTGCTGGAAGAGTTGAAGTTGAAAGGGAAAGGAGGGAGAATTACGCTGATATGGTGTTCGGCGGGGGTAGGAGTATGGGGGCAAACCGGGATATAGGGATATTTTTCGAATCGAGCGGGGGAAAGGTCCGGCTCGACAAGATACCGGATGACGTCGTCTCAACGATGCTCGCATTCAAGTGGCTTGGATTCCTGATGGACAGGGTCGGAAGACAGAACCTCGACAGGGTCCTGGAGTTCTACTACGAGATAGGCTGGATCTCAGACGACGTCCTGAACACCCTGCTGAAGTACGCGGAAGGTGTGAAGCCTCACGTGAGGGAGCCCGACTGGAAGCCTGAGGAGAAGCTGACCATAAGGGACCACCTGGTTTCCCTGCTGTTCATAGAGAGGCTGAGGGGGACCAAGATAAGCAGGGAGGTAATAGACAAGGTCGACAGGGAGACCAAGATCATAGAGAGGATGCTTGAGAGGATATACGGGGTCTGAACCTGCCCGTGTAAAAGCGGGCGGGGGTGAGCGGAGTGGGCTTCAGCGTCTCAGCGGCCTTCGCAATACTCGCGATCGGGGCAATGGTATCCTTCGGTCTGCTCTACACGACATTCGAGAACAGCTACACATCGATTCAGGGCGCGGAGTACTACCACCAGAACCAGCTGATCAAACAGCAGAACGCCAAGCTCGAACTTTCATCTTACAGCTACAACACGAGTTCCCTCGTGGCGCTCTACGACGTGACATTCAACCTGACGAACAGAGGAACCACGCTCGAGCCAGGCAGATGGAGCTTCATCTACGATGGAGTCTACGACAACACGAGCGTGACCGTTCAGAACGTGACCTATCTGTTTCCGGGGGCGTCCGTAACAGTGACGGTTCAGGACGTGCCGAAAAACGCGAGCGTCCAGTCGCTGATAGTGAACACCGAAGTCGGCTGCAGTTTGATGATAAAGTGGATCTGGAACAGTACCACGAGCTCTCCGCAGGTGCTCAACACAGCATGGTACTGTCCTGTGGGGGGATAACATGTCCGGCTCAGCCATGTCAGAGCTTGTGCTGTTCATAGCCTCCATAATGGTGGCGGGGGTAGTTGCGGGTGGCCTGTACGCCGTGACCCAGAACGTATCATCCGGGATATCCAGCCAGGGCCACAGCTTAGCCCAGAGTCTCAAGACGAACTTCGTGATAATAAACGATCCGGACGATATCCCCCTGAACTCAACGTCTCAAAGCTACATCTTCTACGTCCGTAACATAGGTGAGGTCTCGTTTCCGTGGGAGGGTTCATCCGTGATCGTTATGATAGACGGTGATATAGTTCCCCCTTCAAATCTCACTTTCATCAACATAAACGATCCCTCGATCAGCATCCTCAGGCCCTACGATGTGGGAGCGGTTGAGGTTCCCACGGCTTTCGTGCCTTCGGGGTATCATGAGATAACCGTCGTGCTTCCGAACGGACAGAAGAGGTCGCTGAAGTTCCACGTGGGGTGATGGTATGGAGGCCGTACTGAAGATCCAGATACCGAACGACGAGCTCCACAGGAGGCTCGGCGGGGGAATACCAACGGGCAGCATAATCCTCATAGAGGGAAAGAAGGGAGCGGGGAAGTCGATACTCTCCCAGAGGCTGATGTACGGCCTTCTGAGGAACGGCTACTCCGCCACGTACATATCGAGCCAGATGAGCACGATCGAGTTCATAAACCAGATGAAATCACTCGGCTATGATATAATAAGGGACCTCGTGAAGAGACAGCTCATATTCATCTCCCTCTATCCCCTCTTTGTAAACGTAACTTCCCGCGATAAGATACTTCCCCGCCTCATATCCGAGCCGAGGCTCTGGAAGACCACGGTTGTGATAATAGACTCACTCTCATCCATGCTCCCCGATGAGGTTGATGAGGACGTGCTCAGGAGTTTTATAGTCCACCTCAAGAGGTTCGGAGCCCTCGACAAGGTCACGATAATAACCGTTGATCCCGACGATATGGACGAACACCTCCTGAGGATTCTTGAGGAGATCTCAACCATCCTCATCCGCCTGAGCGTCAAGGTCTTCGGCGGCGACCTGAAGAACTCCGCCACGATAGTGAAGTACAACAACGCTCCGGGGAACTTCCAGAAGATAATACCGTTCCGCGTCGAGCCCAACGTCGGCCTGATCGTGGAGATAGCCTCCGTCGTGTGAGGGGGGTGATGGGATGGCGGCCGGTGAGAAGGGTAAGAAGATCCCGAAGAAGTACAGCGATACCCTCGAGGCCGCCATGTCCAGGAACCCCCACCTAAGAGCCTACGTCAGGGAGTTCATGAAGAGGACCGGAAAGCTCCCCGAGTTCTACCCCCAGCTCAGCAGGGACATGAAGGACATAAAGTACCCCAACATCCTCTACCCGCTCGGTGATCCCCTTTTCATACACATCTACGGGTCAAGGAAGGAGGAGAAGAAGTACATAGTCATAGAGCCCAAGATAACCTCCGAGGAGGAGAGGAAGAGGTACGACGCCCTCAGGGACAAGATGCTTGAACTCGCCTCGGACAGAGACATCCCCGAGGACGCCAAGGAGTTCGAGAAGTTCTTAGACAGACTGATGGACGAGGCAGTCAGGAAGCTGTCAGAGGGGGGAGGACTGTTCAAGAGGAAGACCGTGAGGCTAACCGAGACCGATCTCCTGAAGTTCAGGTATCTGATAAAGAGGGACATAGTCGGCATAGGCCCGCTCGAGCCCCTCATGAGGGATCCGTACATAGAGGACATCCACATAGTCGGAGCGGACTACATAGCCCTCATCCACAAGATATTTGAGTTCCTTCCCACGACCATAAAGTTCAAGAACAACATAGAGCTGGCCGACTACTTCAAGAACCTGAGCGAGCGCATGGGAAGGCCCGTGAGCGACAAGAACCCCGTGGTCGACGGAACCCTCCCGGACGGCTCGAGGATAAACATAATCTACAGCCCAGACATAAGCATAAAGGGCCCCAGCGCCACCATCAGGAAGTTCTCGGCCACCCCGATAAGCGTCGTTCAGCTGGTTAAATGGGGGACGTTTTCGGCTGAAGTGGCCGCCTACCTCTGGCTCGCCCTTGAGTACGGTATGAGCGTCTTCGTATGTGGGGAAACGGCGAGCGGTAAGACGACGACGCTCAACTCGATCATCCCGTTCATAAAGCCGGACGCGAAGATATACACCGCAGAGGACACGCCGGAGGTTATAGTTCCCCATCCAACGTGGCAGAGGCTCGTCACGAGGGAGAGAGGGCCTGAAGAGAGCAGGGTAACGCTGTTCGATCTCCTGAAGGCCGCCCTGCGTTCGAGGCCTAACTACATCATAGTCGGCGAGATAAGAGGCGCTGAGGGTGCCATAGCCTTTCAGGCGATGCAGACCGGCCATCCCGTCATGTCGACGTTCCACGCGGGGGACATAAAGAAGATGATACAGCGTTTCACGAGCCCCCCCATCAACGTCCCGGTGACCTTCATAGACAACCTGAACATAGCCCTCTTCCAGCAGGCGGTTTACGTTAAGGGCCGCTTCCTCAGGAGGGTTCTGAACGTCGTTGAGATCGAGGGCTACTACGAGGAGCTCGGCGGCGTCGCAACGAGGAACGTCTTTGAGTGGGACTCCGTCAACGACAGGCACATATTCAGGGGCATGAACAACTCGTACATCCTCGAGAGGAAGATAGCGGAGGTTGCGGGCTACGAGGATCCCAAGGAGATATACAACGAGCTGTTTCTGAGGGCCAGGATAATCCAGAAGATGGCGGAGCTTGGGATAACGGATTACTACGACGTTCACAGGGAGATAAAAGCGTTCTACGAACGCGGACTGGAGGGACTGAGCTTCAGGCTCTGATCTGGGGTGGTGAGCATGAACGGAATCGACACCAAGACGTACATCAGAAAGATCGTGATACCAGGGATAGTGGGAACCTTAGGGCTGACCATGGTGGCCCTGATCATACAGAAGGCCTTCAACCTCTCGGGCATTGAAGGGGCCCTGCCGTACATGCTGCCGCTTGTGCCGCTGGTCTACGTCCTTCTCTACCCAAAGATGAAGATGAACGACAAGAAGGTCAAGATAAACTCAAAGATACCCTTCTTCGCGACTTACTTCGCGGTCCTCTCCACGAGCGACGTCAGCAGAAGCGAGCTCGTGTGGAACCTCGCGACGGAGCCAAACCTCGAACCTATATCCAGCGACTTCAAGGTCGTCCACACCCTGATGACCAAGTTCCACCTCAGCATGCCGGAGGCGCTCAGGTTCCTCGCCAAGAGAACGCCGAGCAAGATGTTCGCGAACTTCCTCGAGAGACTTGCCTACTCCCTCGACAGCGGTGTTGAGCTCAAGGACTACCTCCTCCAGGAGCAGAAGACTGTCATGGACGACTATCAGAACTTCTACGAGGGTGCCCTCTACGACCTTGAGGTTCTCAAGGAGGTCTACTCCTCCCTCATAATCTCCGTCGTGTTCATAGCCACGTTCGTCATAATAGGCCCCATGATAACGGGCCAGAGCGTTCTCACCCTGAGCCTCCTCATGATCATAATGACCCTCATAATCGAGGCGAGCGTCATAATGGTGGTGAAGTACAGGATGCCCGATGACCCCCTGTGGCTCTCCACCAAGGAGTTGCCCGTTGGCAGGGAGGAGGGGATAAAGACCCTCGCGGTCTCCCTTATAGGTATAGCCGTGATGGCCGTTCTGGACAAGTTCGTGCTCTCCCTCGTCCTCGACATACCGATACTCCTTCAGGCGGCCATAGTCATGTCCCCTCTGATGTACGCGGGCAAGAAGGTGGAGAAGGTAGAGTCGATAATCCTGCTCCGGAACGAGACTTTTCCTGCGTTCATAAGGACCCTGAGCTCATCCCTAGCGGCGAGCGGTGCGGCCCTGCACATGGTGCTCAAGTACCTGAGCTTCCACAACTTCGGAGTGCTGACCGACAACATAAAGCGGCTCTACAGGAGGATGGCCGTTAGGATAGACAACGACAAGGCCTGGCAGTTCTTCACGAAGGAAACGAAGAGCTGGCTCATAGGGATGTTCATAGAGATATTCAGGAAGAGCATAAACCTCGGCGCCGATCCCGACTACGTCGGTATAGTGCTATCAAGGAACTTTGAGAGGCTCGTGAGGCTGAGGAGGAAGAGACAGCAGAACGTGTCAAGCTTTAAGGGCGTGATATACGGCATAACGGGAGCCTTCGCGTTCTCGGTTGCCGCGGCCTTTCAGGTTGCCGTTTACATGTCCCACCTGTTCACAAGCGTGTCGATTCAGTCCGCCTTCCTGAGCGGTCTCCTCACCATGCCCTCACCCGCGAGCATAGAACTCATGGGCTACCTGCTGGCGGCAGTTCTGCTCGTTCATACGGCGCTTTCATCCCTCGTCCTCAAGATAGCCGACGGGGGGCATCCCTCAATGGCCCTCTACTACTTCGTCATCCTGCTGTGGCTCGCAGGAATCGGTCAGTACCTCGGGAACACGCTCATGAGCAAGGTCATGTCGTTCGCCCCTGCCGTACTCGCGGGGGTGATCCCGTGAAGACAGGGAAGGTTCTGAGACTCATGGTGGCGGCAGCGGTGACGCTGTGGATCGTCTCAAACTACGCGGCAGCCCAGTCGGTGCTGTCCATCTGGACGGGTCCGGGCTCGACGATCGAGGTGGGGAACTACACGGTGACGCTGTACTCCGTGAACTCAAACGGATACACAACGCTCGGGATATCCAAAAACGGAGAAAACCAGACGATCGTGATGGCAGGTCCAAACGGCAGTGTGTGGGTGGGCACAGGACCGAACGGCTACTCCCTCCGCATCGGGGGATGGATAATCACGAACTCCACATCCTACGTCCGCTTAGTGCTCCGGGGATCGTACTTACATGTGGGGGAAACCCTGAGGGTCGGGAAGCTGAGAATGAAGCTGCTTTCCGTTAGCCCTGAAAACGCCACCCTTCTGATCAACGGGAGGAAGAGAACGATCTCAGGAAGCGCCGAGATCAGCGGCTACAGGCTCACCGTGGTTCCCATGCCCGAACTGTTCAGCGGCTACCTGAGGCTCAACACGACTGAGGAGGCGGGCGGGGTAAGGATCCGGGTTCTGGGCAGGATCCAGATGCAGAGCGGCTCAACACTCCTCGCCGGCGTGAAGCTGATACTGAACAACGAGACCTACCGCGTCCCCCTCGGACGGTACATCCCTGTGTCCGGACGCCTCGTAAGGGTGACGAGCATCTCACGCCAGTACGCGGGGGTGGAGGTCGAGGGGTACGGGGCCTACATAGACCTCTTAGGCCCGGGGAGGGAGGTGACCGTACCTGCAGGGACCACGGTCTACGGAAGGGGATACGCCCTCGTGGTAGGTGGGGTAGAGAAAGGAGGGGTCAACGTCACCTTAATCGGGCAAAAACGGTGCAACATGTTCTTAATTCCCCACCATGGGCTGACTTGCGGCGGCGTAACCGTCGGGGTGCTCGGAATTTTAAGGGGCTCCCGGCCGAGGGTTAGACTGGTCATCGTGGGGGCGGGAAACGAAAGCACGACCGAGAGCACGACCGAACCCACCATCGTGAGGTGGCTGAACGTCTCGGTCAGGGGGCCCGAGAAGGCGATCGCGGGGGAGCCATTCAACGTGACAGTTGAGCTGTACGACGCGGGGGACCTGCCGGTAAGGCACCTCACCGTAACCGCCCCCGAGACGAACAGCCTGCTTATCAGGCCCAGCTCCGTGTCTATCGAGAACCTCGGCCCGGGAGAAAGGAGAACCCTGAGGTTTGAGGTTACTGCGCTGAGGCCCGGCCCCGCGATACTCGGACCCTTTGAGGTCAGGGCCGTCTACCAGGACGGAACCGCGACGGACTTCATGACCCGGGGGCTTATCCTGACCGTCAAACCCCCCAGACCGAGGTTGAGGGTGGAGGTGAGGGCAGGCACGGGCAGGGTGGGAACCGAGATTCCCGTTGTGGTAACCATAAGGAACGAGATGAGCTTCCCGGTAAGGTTCAACCTGACGGTCTCCATCCCCGATGGCTCAGCAGTAGCTGCCAGGGGTTTCTCGATCTACGGCAGGTGGCTCTGGAGAAGCTGCTCCGTGGGTGGCAACGGGAGCGTTAACTACACCCTCACGTTCGTTCCTACCAGGGCGGGAAGCTACAGGATAACCGCGGTCGCTGAAAGCTACGGCAGAACGTTCAGCGGATTCTCAACGATGAGGGTGTCCCAGATCAAGCCTGAGGTCAAGGTGATAAAGGAGTCATGCAAGCCCAAGGTCATCACCAGGATAATCAGATACAACGAATCGACCGAAGAACGCTCCAGCGGCTGGAGAACAGGAATCGCCGTGGGTTCAGCCTTCGCGGCCGGTGCCGGGTTCGTCCTCTTCTTAGCGTGGATAGCGGCGAAGCTGGAGGAAAGGAAAGAGGGAAGCTGACCCCTTAGCGCGTGTCCGCTCCCTCCTCAATCCCCGTGTTCTGCCCTGTTGGTCTGTTAACCTGACCGCCGATCCTGCCTCCCTTCATGACCTCCCTTATGGCCAGGGTCAGCAACGCCAGGAACAGGTATATAACCGCCGCCGTTCCAAAGAGAACCTCGTAGGCCTTTGAAGTTGGTATCCTTATGGGCATGTAAGCCCCCGGAGGCTGGAAGAGGACGTAGTACATCGTCATGACGGTTCCGGCTATCGCAGGCCCCCATGTTGAACCGAAGTTCCTGAAGAGGCTGTTGGCCCCCGTCGCCACCCCCATTGCCCTGGGAGGAACCGAGAAGACGAGGATGTTTATGAAGGATATGTTCATCAGCGTTATCCCCGCCCCCACGAACGTTATCATGCCCACGAACTGCCAGAGGGACATGTGGGTGGCGTACTTCGCGAGGACCGCGAGCCCGCTGCTCGCTATAAGCGCACCGCTGAGTGCGAGCGGCTTCGCCCCTATCTTCGGCATCACCCTCCCCGCTAAGGGGGCAATGATGAGCATGATACCTGCCATGGGCGTCATCAGGAGACCGCTCTGGAGTATAGTCTTCCCGAAACCGCCGAACTGCGGGGGCATCTGAAGTATGTACGTGTCGGCCTGGCTCATCATGGATATCCCAAACGCCGCGAAGGTTATGCCGAGGTTAACTATCGCAGGGTTGCGGGAACCGATGATGTCGAGGGGTATCAGTGGGTTCTCGGAGCGCCTCTCCCAGAGGACAAGAACGACCGTGCCGACTATGGATACCAGGAAGAGTGCTATCGTCTCCTTAGAGCTCCAGCCAACGTTCGGCGCCCTCGTAACGGCCACCAGGGCCGGAATGACCGCCCAGCTGAGGAAGATGGCCCCCTGCCAGTCGACCTTGCCAGGGTTGATGTAGCGGCTCTCGCGGAGAACCTTCCAGGCTAAGAAGAACATGAGGACGACGAATGGGGCGGCCGAGTGGTACGTCCAGCGCCAGCCCCAGTGCTGGGTCACGTAGGCTCCGAGGGGCAGGGCTATGACCATACCGACACCGAACATCGCGCTTATCATCCCCTGAACCTGGGGAACCATCTTGGGCGGGAACTCCTCACGGACGAGGCTGAAGGCGAGCGGGAATATAGCCATGCCAAGTCCCTGAATGGCCCTGCTGAAAAGGAGCCATCGAAAGCTCGGTGCGAAGCCGTTGAGTATGACACCGAGGGTGTAGAAGCCAAGAGCAACGAGGAAC
>JAADEC010000044.1 GCA_013153595.1 Thermococci archaeon
GCTCTTCCACCCGCTCGTGAGCATGGAAACACCTCCAGAAAAGGGATCAGGAGGAGTAGTGCCTCCTCGTCCAGAACTCCTTCTTCCTGAATGGATTCCAGTTCTTTAGCGGTCTGTAGTAGCCGATTATCCTGCTCCATATCTCGACGTTCTCGCTTCCGCAGCGCGGGCAGTGGGTGTACAAACCCGTCGTCGAGTGGCCGCACTCGTTGCAGACGGTAACCGCTGGGGTGTAGCTCCAGTAGACGAGCTGAGTCCTCATGAGCCTCTTCGTGAGCCTTGCGAGGGCTTCTGGATCCGGCTCCTCTCCGAGGAAGATGTGCATCATGACCCCTCCCGTGAAGCTCTTCTGGACCTTCTCCTCTACCCGTATCCTGTCGGTCAGCTCTAAGGAGCCGTAGTAGGGAGCTATGCTCGTTGAGTAGATCGGGTTCTCCGGGTCGCTGAGGTGTTCCCTGAGCTCGGGGAATAACCTGATGTCCTTTATCGCGAGCTTCGCCGCGGCGCTCTCACCGGGAACCTCCTCAACGTTCCAGGGCGTTCCGCTCTCGCGCATCCACTCCCTCGCCTTCGCCGTTGCGAACTCCACCATCCTCTTCATCAGCTCAGCCGCTTTCAGCCAGTCCCTCCTTGAGCCCTCTTCCCAGAGCTTCGGCTCGTTGAGGTAGATCGCTGCCGCCTCGGGAAGGCCGAGGATCCCGATGGTGTTGAAGTGGCTGCTCGGGAACTCCTTGAGGTAGAGGTGGATCATGCTGTACATGTTCTGATAGGCGGTGATGAGCCTCACGTAGCGCTCCCTGAACCAGTCCGTTGTTCTTCTCACGACTTCGAGAACCCTCCCGTACTCCTCCCAGAACCTCTCGTCGTCGCCCTTGGCCTTCAAAGCCAGCCGCGGCAGGTTCACGGTGGTGACGTTCACGGAGCCTGTGACGTCGGGCATCGCCCAGAGCCCGCCGAAGCGCTGTCTCTCAAGCCTCTCCAGGGCCTCCTCCTCGGCGCTCTTATCGGAGACCCCGAAGGCAAAGGCCATCTCTGTCTTGTCGATGGCGATCCTGCAGCACATCGCGTAGCTCGCGTCCGGGTCAACGACGTTCGTGTTCAGCCAGTAGAAGCTCCCGCGCTTTGCGGCTGTTGTAAAGACGGCCTCGAAGACCTCCGGATCGTCCCAGAGCATCTTGGCGGTGACCATCAGCGTCGGAATCGGGAACGTGAAGGGCTGGCCCAATGCGTCTCCCTCTCGGAGAACCTCCGTGAGCGCTATGAGGAACTCCTTCGCCTCCCTCTCGTACTCGCCGAGCGGTTCGACCTTCTCGCCGGCGTAGATCGCGTGGTCGCCCTCGAGCATCTTCTTCGGGGCGTCGAGCGTTACGGTGAAGTTCGTGAAGGGGGTCTGCATTCCAACCCTGCTCGGGTAGTTGAGGTTGTAAACCAAGCGCTGAATCTGCTGTCTGATTTTACGCCTGTCAAGGTTCTCCCTCCTGATGAAGGGCCCGGCGTACCACTCGACCGAGCTCAGGGCCTGAGCGCCGCTGAAGTAGTGCTGCATCGTGATGAGGTAGTTGGCTATGTGGTCGACGTAGGTGTCGAAGTGCTTGGCGGGTTTTGAAACTATGGTGGGCGTCTTGAGCCCGTTTTCGAGCAGTCTCGCCGTGCTGTGGCCCGTACAGTACGGAATGTAGAGGCTGTACGGGAGCTTGTGGATGTAAACGTCCCCTGAGAAGTGGGCCTTTCTCCCTTCCTCTGGAATTAGAGACAGGTTCTCCTTGAGGGCCTCCTCCATGACGTAGGCGAAGAATCCCGTTGGTCCGGGGTAGCGGTTTGCGTTCTCCAGAACGTCGAGGCTGGCCCAGCCCGCGTACTCCTGAAGCACATCCTTCTTTACGACCTCCATTGAAATCACCTGGATAATTTATCCACTAACCTTAGACGGTGGCTCAGCATATAACCCTTTGCCGGGCCTGATTGGTCAGACGTGCAAGCTTTCCGCCGGAAATTAAGCCGGATCACCGAACGGATAAAAAATCCATAGATATTATGACAATCATTGGAGCCGCTCAGGGTGAGTATGGGTACGCTGTTCTTCATGTGATTGGATATTTTACGAAAATTATGGGCTATGTTTGTCTTTGCATCCCCATCCTTAAATGGGAGCATACCTTTTTAACCCTTCCCTTCAACCGAAGCCGGTGAGGATCGTGACGATCAAAGAGGACTGGGAGAAAGCGTTGATGGAACGGAACTGTGACAGGTTGTTTGAGCTGTTTGACGATTACTTCGATTCGATAGACGACGAGGAAGAGCTCAGGAACGAGCTTGAGCGGGTCTGTGAGGTTGCGGTTCAGTGTGATGACCCCTACGATCTACTCCATGAGATCGCCCACGTCTACGCCCACTTGGACGAACCCGAGAAGGCGCTGGAACTCTACAGGCGGGTAGTCGAGGCTAAGAAGGGGGATCCCGAAGAGTACGCGACCGCGCTCTACTACCTCGCCGATGCCTACGAAACTTTTGGAATGACGGAGAAGGCGATAGAGACGTACGAGAAGCTTCTCAAGCACGAGGAGGAGACTCTCAAGAACGAGAGGGAGATAGCCCTGACGCTGGCGAATCTGGCAGTCAACTACGATGAGCTCGGCGAGATCGAGAAGGCCATAGAGCTCATGGAGAGGGCGAGGGACATATTCGAGCGCATCCGCGATGAGGACAACAGACTCGTCAGTCTCATAGATCTCGCCCACTTCCACTACGAACTCGGGAACCACGATAAAGCAGAGGCCCTTGTTAGGGAGGTACTCAGGAACCCGCGCGGTGACGAGATCGAGATAAACGCCAAGCTGGTTGACGCTGAGATACGGGCTGGCAGGAAGGACTACGATGGAGCCTTCAGGTCTCTCAGAGACGCCCTTATGAAGGCCGTCGGTGTAAGCGACGACGTGTTCGGCCTCGTCTTCGACACCCTCATCGACTTCATAGAGGGATTGCTCAGCGAAGGGGCGTACGACGTCATCTCTAAGAACATGGACAGCCTTGCGGAGCTCTTTGAGGACGACACAGCTCACTTCTTCAGGGCGATATCCGAGCTGGCGCGCTGGAGGGCGGGCGATGAAGGTGCGAAGAAAAGATTCGACGAGCTTTATGCGAAAGTCAAGAACGAGGAACTCCTCTCGATACTGGATGAATGGAAGAGACCGAGGCTCAGTCTGAGCCTCTGAACCTTATTTTCAGATCCTTGAGACCGTCTCAACCTCGGCGCTCTCAACGTTTTCAACGTTTCTGAACGCTGTGAGCACCTGCTCCAGGTCGTAGCCCTCCTCGTCCTTGGCCAGGACGTAGAACTTAAGGGCAACGAGACCGAACGCTATCGGCTCGCGCTCCACCTTGGCCAGACCGAACTTCTCCGGCAGGACCTCCTTGAGCTTTGCCTCAAGCTCGTCGAGGTTCACCTCGGGGTCTGTCGGCATAACCTTGACAACGGCAACCATGTTGAAGTCAGCCATTCTTCTCACCTCCTGTTTTTATTTAGGGACTAAGGTTAAGAGTTTAAGGCCCCTCCCAGCCGCATTTCGGGCATTTATAAGGGACGGCAAGCACCCTGCATGATTCGCAGCGCCATATTATCTCTTCCCCGCAGTTCGGGCAGATGAAGTGAGTCGCCTTCTCCCTCGGGCTTATCTCCTTCCCGCATGATGTGCACACAGGTATGTCGCTCTCCAACTTCGGCACCTCCAGAACCGTTAACCTTTAAGCTCCTTTCCACCCTTCAGGGCACGCCTTATAAATTTTTTGATGTCCTTCGATTTAACCGCCAGCACTCCTATCCTCTCATCCCTTCGCTTTTGCGGTGGATCCGGTCTTTGGTTTTTCTTGGCCCATCTCGGCGAGTTCTCCCTTTATGGCCTCTATCTCTCTGTCCAGGAGGACCTTTATTCTCTCTAAGAGCTCGAGGTAGGTCCTTATGGTCTCCGGGTTTAGCCTCCTTCTCCTGTCCGTCGTCTCCTTGAGCTTGGCCTTGAGCATCTCGTGGTACTGGATGGCCATGTAGAGCGATTTCAGTGCGAGGTCGTTCGAGATTCTGACGTACTCCAATCCCTTGGGGGTTAGGCTGTACTTGACCCGCCTTACCCTTCCCCTGTAGTCCTCCCTCGGCTCCAGGAGGCCCTCATCAACCATCTTGCCCAGGAGGGTGTAGAGGTTTCCGTGGCTCGGCTTCCAGATCCCGGCGGCGAGCTTCTCCAGCTCCTTGAGTATCTCGTACCCATGGGCTTCCCCCTTAAGCCCGACTATAACGAGTATGAGGTTCTTTATAGGAACCGTGAACAGGCCTTTTATTATCTTCCTCTCGACGTCCTTGGCCATCCTTATCACCCTCGCATCACCAAAAAATTTTTAAACGTTTTCATGGTTCAATATGTCGATATCAGACATGTTTTTAATACTCATGTCTGATGATAACATGTTGGACGTTAAAAGTGTTGCGGGTGGTGGTCATGGGACTGGCGGATTGGATATCCAGGCATGGAAAGCTCGTCATCGGTCTGTGGATAATAGTAATGATCGTGGCTGTTCCCGTCGCTGCGAAGGTCAACAACCTCCTCAAGTACAGCACCCAGCAGATGCTCCCCAACAACGCGGAGTCTGTAAAAGCCCAGAACATCATGAACAGGTACTTCCCGAGCTTCGCGGAGGAGAACAACCAGAGCTACCTGATAATAACGGGCATTAACGTAAACAGCACTTCGGCGAGGAAGGCCTACTTCGAGCTGAAACGGCAGAGCGGGCCGTACGCATCCAACATGACGTCATACTACGACATCGTTGATAAGCTCAAGAACAGGTCCGTTTCCATAGCTGTAAACCTGACCCGGCTGACCGCGAACCTGACGGCAAGGCTCTACAACGCCACGTTAGAGATGAACTCCTCGTACGGTACGACGCTCTCGCGGATGAAGGAGCTCAAGAACGCCACTCTGAGCATAAAGACCGCTCTGAACCAGAGCGCCCTCGCCTACGTTGAGCTCAGAAAGAACCTCACGATGCTTTACGGGGAAATGGTGAACCTCAGCAGGGCCATAAACGAGAGCGCGGTGGCTTACGCCGGGCTTGAGCGCAACCTGACGAGCCTCAGGGAGAGAATGCTCAACCTCAGCAGAGCGATAAACGAGAGCGCCCTCGCATACATGGGCATAAGACGCAACCTGACGGTGCTCTATGGAGAGATGGTGAACCTCAGCAGGGCCATAAACGAAACCGATGCGGCCTACGCCGCTACCATGCACAACCTGACCATCCTCTCAGAGAGGCTCAGGCTCATCAACGGAACCATCTCCTCCATCAACTCGGGCATCTACACGATCAACTCGGAGTACCCGGGAGCATACGTCGGAGCCACTGAGGTCTACCTCACCCTGAGGAAGCTCGGGGCCTACGAGAGGAAGGCCCTCACCCCGACGGAGGCTGAGCTGGTAGCCAACAGAACCCACACAACCCCCGAGTTCGTCTACGCCGTTTTCAACGCTACCCTCCCGGTGTACACCCTTCACGGCTACGCCGGAATAACCGATCCCCTGCTGGCGAACGTTACTGGAGGCATACTGGCACGCGAGGTTGGGAACAACGGAACAGCTCTCCTCCTGTTCAGGGCTTACTCGACCTCGTTCTACGCCGGCGTCGTGAGGTTCGACGAGCTTCACGGAAGCGAGTACTCCCTTCAGGCCCTCCCACCGAGGCAGCTTGAGAAGGCCGTCGCATCGATCGCGGCTCAGGCGCTGAAGGGAGTTCCAGAGGTGATACTGGCGAGCAACGAGACCGTCTCGATGAACGGCACGGTCATGACACCGCAGATGCTCTCAAGGCTCGTCAACCTCTCAATTGTCATCGGAGAGCACCCCTCTCCCGCGAAGGTTGAGAACGCCACGGTAACGTTCATGCTGCCGTACGTTCCAAGCGTGCTGAGGAATCAGGAGCTGCTCATGGAGCTCCTGATAACAGGGCCAACCCGGAAGCTGGCCCTGAGCCTCGTCGAGGAGGGCATGAAGGAGAAGGCTCCTCCCTCCATGAGGGTATTCGTGCCGGTCATAGCCAACGTAACGTCGAAGTACGACCCGAACGCTGAGGGAACCCTAACCGTCAACCCCGGACTCCTCGAAAACGCAACCCTGACGGCAGTGAGGATCATCGGGGGAAACAGGACGGAGATGATAGGCCCCACCCTTCTGAGGGAGATATACGAGAACGGCTGGAACTCCACGGTAATTGACGAGGCAGCAAAACGGCTCCTTCTGAACCAGCTGGTCAGGAGGCTCTCCTCGTCAGGTGTCCCGGAGGCCAACGCAACCGCGGAGCTCATAGTTTCGGCTGTCTCGTCCAATCCCGCTGCGGTCAGCGGTAATTCTGCTGTGCTTGAGAACGCGACCGTGAGCATAATGGAGAAGCTGATGGGAAGCAGGAGGCTGCCCGAGAGTTACCTCAGGGAGCTTTACGAGAGTGCCTCATCTATCGGGCCAATCGCAGAGCAGCTCATCCTCGACGAGCTGACTAAGAAACTCTCCTCATCGGGTGTCCCTGATGCCAACCTCACGGCCAGGCTTATAGTCTCGGAGGCAACCGCCAACCCTGCCGTGACCGAGAACCCGGGAGCGCTTGAGAACGCGACCGTGAGCGTGGTGATGAAGCTCGCAGGGAAGAAGGCCGAGCTCATAGGGCGGGAGAACCTTATCAAGCTCTACAGCGGTGGGGGAAAGAACGTCGATGAGATCGCCGCGAGCCTGCTCCTCAAGAACCTTGAGAGCAGGATGAAGGCCATGGGCGTTCAGAACTACGAGAAGGTTGCGGAGGCCATAGTCAGGGAGGTTACCGCCAATCCGACCGCCATCAGGAGCCGGCCTGAGGTTCTTGAGAACGCGACCGTGAGCGTTATCCTCAGCACCGCTGGCAACGTAACGGTTCCTAAGGGCGTGAACCTCAGGGACATCATCGAGCGGCTCTACTCGGGGGTCAGCTACACCGAAGTCGCATCCTCCCTGTTCCTGAAGGGCGTGAAGGACGAGCTGGCCTCGAACACGAGCGTGCCAGCGAACATCAGGGAGAAGATGATCTCGATAGCCGAGGCCATCGTTAAGGACTATCCGCTGACCCTCTCGGAGGCTGAGTCAATCGTTAAGAACAGCGTTGCGGCGATAATAGGGCCGGAGCTTAAGCGTGAGCCGTTCATGCAGAACGTGAGCGTCTCCACAATAGTATCAATCGCGTTCAGGTTCAGGGACAGCCCGAAGGCCGTCACTGGGAAGGACGTAGGCCCGCTGGCCGCTCAGATATACTCGGCCCTCTACTCGACCTTCGGTGGCTTCGCCTCGCACCTCGTGAGCAGGTCGGGGGACACGATGCTTATAGTGTTCATGGCCCGCGGCAACACGACGGAGCTGAAGTACAACAACACCATGAAGGTTCGCGCCCTGGCCCTGAGGGACTTCGGAAGGTACTTCAGCAACGTGACCTGCTACGCGGGTGGAACGGCCGTCGTAACCCAGGAGAGCATAAAATACGGTAAAAAAGACGTTGAGAGAACGGACAAGTTCAGCGCAGGAGGGGCTCTCATAGTCCTGTTTATAATAATGGGTGCGGCCCTCATAGCCACCCTCCTGCCGTTCACCGGAATAGGCGTTGCAGTCTTCGCGGGCATGGCAGTCCTCTACCTCCTCGCCAAGGGCGGTCTGAACGTGAGCCAGTGGACGAGGACGATAATGACCACGACGGCCCTCGGTCTCGGCGTCGATTACTCCACCTACTACCTCCACCGCTTCCGCGAGTACATATCCGAAGGCCTTGACTCCAGGAAAGCTGCCGCTGAAGCATTGCGGAGAAGCAGGGATGCGGTGGCCGCTTCAGCTATAAGCGTCATAATAGCCTTCGCGAGCTTCCTCTTGGCCTGGAACTTCCCGTTCATGAAGTCGATGGGTATAGTCGTTCCCATAGCGGTGGCCATAATCTTCACGGCGACGCTGACGCTCATCCCTGCCATAGCGGCGGAGTTCGGTGAGAGGAGCTGGTTCTGGTGGCCGAGGAGCATAGAGCACGTCAGGAGAGCAGGGAGGGCGAAGGAGAGCAGGTTCACCAAGACCGTCATAAGGGGGGCCGTTATAGTGCTCATAGGGGCCTTAATCCTTGGGATTCCAGCCGCGAACTACTTCGTGCACTTCAAGGGGAGCCATGACATCAAGCTGTGGCTTCCGAAGGGGAGCCAGACGCTCAACTTCCTCGAGCTGAGTCAGGAGAAGCTTGGGGCGTCTGTCTCAACGCCGAACTACATCATAGTGGAGTTCAAGCAGCCGGTTAACAACGAGACGCTAAGGGAGATAGCGGCCATGAGCAGGCACCTTGAGGGAATGAAGTGGGTGACCGCCGTTTACTCCCCGACGCAGCCGTACGGAAAGCCGCTGCCCAACATGACCCTCGCGAGCGTCAAGCACTTCGGAGGATCCCAGTACATATCGAAGGGAGACAGGATGGTGATCTTTGAGGTCATAAGCAGGTACAGCTCCGGAACCGAACAGGCGAGGCAGCTCGTCAAGAACTTAAGGGCGTACCTCAAGGGACTCAAGGCCAACGGGACGATAGAGACCTACTACGTCGGCGGACTCGCAGCCATTGACGTGGACGTCGATAACATAATAAACCACGACTTCTGGCACAAGGTCTTCCCGGTGGCCATAGTGGCGATGTTCTTCGCTCTGATACCAGTGATAAGGGGCGTCCCGGCGGTTGGGGCGACGATAATCACCATCTTCCTCGGGAGCATATGGAGCATCTGGGTCTCCGACAAGCTGTTCAGGGGGCTCTTCAACCAGCCCATGGCGTGGTTCATGCCCATGATAATATTCATAGTGCTCCTCGGGGTTGGCGTCGACTACAACAACTTCTTCCTGATAAAGGCGAGGGACGAGTACGAGCGCAGGAATCCGAAGGACGCCCTGGCATACGCCGCAGGCTCGGTTGACAAGCTCATAGTGGGACTCGCGAGCGTCTTAGCGGTCACCTACGGTTCCCTGATGCTGAGCAGCAACTGGGGAACGAGGGAGCTCGGGTTCAACCTCGCCCTTGGAGTGCTTCTGACGAGCCTGTCGGCGGTCTACATAGTGACGCCGGCCTTCATGAGCCTGTTCGGAAGGAAGGCCTGGTGGCCGTTCAGGATAAGGATGAAGACCGAAGAAGCCAAGACGAGTGAGGCAGGTGAGACGAAGGGTAAAAAGGAAGACGAGAAGGGAAACAACGATAAGGCGGGCAACGATGAGACGTGAAACGGTGGTGGGCCCGCGGGGCTTCGAACCCCGGACCTCCACCTCGTAAGGGTGGCGTCATAACCAGCCTAGACCACGGGCCCCCACGTAAGGATGGGGAGTTTCAATATAAATTTTTCCCCGCGTTCTCTTTTTGTTTTCGTCTCCGTACCCTCAAACGCTCTCGAGTATCTCCTCCGGCGCTCCCGCGAACTCTACGAGGTACTCGGCCTCGACGATGTGGAGCCTTCCCGGGACTATGAGGACGTGGGGCTGTCTGCCGAAGTCCTCATCGATCATCTCCCCAACGTAGCCGGCCCTTATCGTGGGCTCGAGCGAGCCCGCCCTCGCCAGAACCACGACCAGAGTCTCGGGCGTGAAGGCTCCGGCCTTCTTATCCTCCTCGACCTTCAGGAGTATCTCCATCGCCTCGTTCGCCGTCATGTAGCGGTTCTGCTCTGCCTTTACGTCGAGGAACAGAAGCGTGTGAAGGCCCCTCTCTCCGTTCTCCCTGATCACGTCGTAGTGGCTCGTCGGGAACCAGTTCTTCTCTGGATAGGCGACGGTGGCGCTCTTTCCGAACTTGTATATCTGAAGGCCGGTAACCGCCACCGCCGAGTATATGCTGGGTGCGTGGATGACGTAGCTCCTAACCCCCGCCCTCTTGGCCCTTATCCTCAGATCCGCGTGAGTGGTCGCAACCATCGGGTCTCCGGCGGTCAGGAAGGCAATGTCCCTCTCCTTTGCCTCGGGAAGGACGATGCGCTCGAAGTTCATCTCCACGTCCTCCCTGCCGAGCCTTACGATCCGCTTCCCCACGAGCCCCTCTATCCTCTCGAGGTTCGTGCCCGCCATGAGGGACGTGTAGAACTCGGCGAAGACTTTATCGCACTTCTTTATCGTCTCAAGACCCTTGAGGGTCACGTCCATCTCGTCGTAGAGACCGAGACCAACGAAGTAGAGCGCCATGCTACCACGGTGAGAGAAGGTAAGACGGTTTAAAAAGTAAACGGGACTGACGGCTTAACCGGGAGGCTCAAACTATCAAGGAGACGAGGTCCCTTATGGCCTTCTCCGGGTCTTTGGCCTTTGTAACACCGCTCGCTAAGAGAACGCCGACACTTCCAAGCTCCAGGGCCTTCTTGACGTCCTCGCCCGTGCTTATGCCGGCACCCGTCAGGACCCTGACGTCCGGGTTCACACTTCTGACGAGCTCGACGGTGTTCGTTATGACCTCTGGCTTCGCCTTGCTGACGGGTATGCCAGTCCCTATGAGCTCAGGCGGCTCGACGGCGACGTACTCCGGTCCGAGGGCGGCCACGGCAGCGCTAACGGCGGGGTTGTTGGAGCAGACCATGGTCATCAGGCCCACTTCCCTGGCCCTTCTTATTGAGGCTTCGAGGTCCGCCAGGATCATCCTGTTCTCGGAGTGGTTCAGGAGCGTTCCGACGGCTCCGGCTTCCTTCACCGCCTCGGGAAGGACGTGCCCAGTGTGGCTCCCCGGCGTTATCGGGTCGATGTGCTGGGCGAAGACCGGTATCTCGACGCTCTCCGCCACCATCCTGAGGTCGGCGAGCTGGGGGGCCACGACAATGGTTATCCCGGTCTCCCTCCACACCTTCTCGGCGGCCTTCGCTATCCTGAGCGCGCCTTCACCTGTCGCCCGGGCGTAGGTCTTGAAGTTTATCGCTATTATGGGTTCTTCAAGCTTCACGAGCATCACCCCCACGTGTAGGTGGCTGGAGTTTAAACGTCTTTCCGACATCGTGTTGAGCCGGCGAAAGTCCGCAACCCCTCCAGCACCTCTTCCCCTTCGAGCATCCTGAGCCTCAGCCCCAGCTCCTCGGCGTAGTTGAGGACCCAGCCCGGGCTGTTCCTGAAGGGTGTGACGATCCACAGCTCTGGGAAGCCGGCGCGGTGGGCCTTGACGGCGTCGTAGAGGACCCTCTGGGGGAACCACTTGAATGAGGCCTCGAGCTCTATCGCGAGAAGCCTCCGCTCACCCCCAAGGATCGCGACGTCTATCCTCGTGCCGTCGGGCGTTCTGTACTCTGGAACGGCCTTAAGGCCGAGCTCGTCCGCGAGCGCAACGATCTGGCGGGTCAGGGTTTTGACCTTGATCTGGGACACCTCTGAGAATTGGAATCAGGGAAAAGAAAAGGTCAGCCAAGCCTCCTCCTAACCTTCTCAATAGCTTCCTCGGCCTTCAGCGGATTCTTTACCCTTCCCTGCGCTAACTCTTTCCTTCCGCCGCCGCCACCGCCGGCGACGCTCGTTATCACCTTCGCCAGCTCGCCGGCCTTGATGTCGAGGCCGTCGCCGACTGCCACAACGAAGTGGCCCTCCCCGCTGATGAGGACAACGACGCGCTTCTCCTTCCTGAGCCTGTTGGCGGCCTCGCGGAGGTCGTCCATAGTGCCCTCAACGACCGCGCCGATGAACTCCACTTCACCAACCTTCTCGACCTTTCCCTCGAGCTCGTAGACGAGGAGCTTGGCTAACTCTTTCCTGAGCTTCTCGACCTCTTTCCTCGCTTCCTTCC